>NZ_CAKMMW010000026.1:0-117621 GCF_927798215.1 Paenibacillus allorhizoplanae | reverse complement strand
GTAGAACGTTGCCAAGCATTGTTCCCTGATAGCTCAGTTGGTAGAGCACTCGACTGTTAATCGAGTTGTCACAGGTTCGAGTCCTGTTCGGGGAGCCATTGCTTCCATAGCTCAGTCGGTAGAGTGCATCCATGGTAAGGATGAGGTCACCGGTTCGATTCCGGTTGGAAGCTCCAGTAATTTTTTAAGTAAGGCCCGTTGGTCAAGTGGTTAAGACACCTCCCTTTCACGGAGGTAACAGGGGTTCGAGTCCCCTACGGGTCACCATTTTCAGATCCCATGGAGGCTTAGCTCAGCTGGGAGAGCATCTGCCTTACAAGCAGAGGGTCGGCGGTTCGATCCCGTCAGCCTCCACCATTAACTTTATATGCCGTTGTAGCTCAACTGGTAGAGCAACTGACTTGTAATCAGTAGGTTGGGGGTTCAAGTCCTCTCGACGGCATGTTTTCTATTGGGGATTAGCCAAGCGGTAAGGCAACGGACTTTGACTCCGTCATGCCAAGGTTCAAATCCTTGATCCCCAGCCATTTTTATCACAACACGTGAGTCATTAGCTCAGTTGGTAGAGCACCTGACTTTTAATCAGGGTGTCGTAGGTTCGAATCCTACATGACTCACCATTTGCCTTATTTACAACATGCGCGTATGGCGGAATTGGCAGACGCACTAGACTTAGGATCTAGCGGGTGACCGTGGGGGTTCAAGTCCCTCTACGCGCATTAAATCCTCACTTGTATTCATACAATTGAGGTACCCTGCGGAAGTGGCTCAGCGGTAGAGCATCGCCTTGCCAAGGCGAGGGTCGCGGGTTCGATCCCCGTCTTCCGCTCCAAAGTTTTTTGCGCCCTTAGCTCAGCTGGATAGAGTATTTGACTACGAATCAAAAGGTCGGGAGTTCGAATCTCTCAGGGCGCGCCATTCTTCATTATAAGTTATAAACGTATCGGGACGTAGCTCAGCTTGGTAGAGCACCTGCTTTGGGAGCAGGGGGTCGCATGTTCAAATCGTGTCGTCCCGATCATTTTTTCTAAACTACGCGGGCGTAGTTTAATGGTAGAACTTCAGCCTTCCAAGCTGATCGCGCGGGTTCGATTCCCGCCGCCCGCTTATATGAAAAGGACCACCTTCGGGTGGTCTTTTTCTATACTTAAGGACTTATACAAGTGGGTGGCGTTTCGTGCATCATCAATGATTATCCTGCATAAGACGAGCGTTCCAAAATTACGGCTAACTCCTTCTAATTAGGAAATAATACAAATCAAAGCGTCGCAGAATCTTATCAATACATTAATTACCACCGAAAAACGTACGGTTTTTTTATTTTAATACTATGTGTAGCGGTCAGATTGTGGTAAAATATTCTGAAATGAGTTTTTATAGCGACTAGCTTTTGCAGAGAGAAGCATTAATGCATCATAGTGAATAGATGGGGTGGAGAGTCATGGTAGAGAGTGAGATCGTCCAACAAAAACAAAGTACGAATAATCTGCTGCGTAGAGATATTCGGTTTCTTGGACACATACTAGGCGAAGTTCTTGTACATCAGGGTGGAAATGATCTGCTAGATGTCGTTGAAAGAATTCGCGAAATGAGCAAGTCGTTAAGAGCACACTATGTTATTGAGATCTATGATGAGTTTAAGAAAACGATATCTTCACTAGATCCGGAAATTCGCCATCAAGTGATACGCGCCTTTGCTATATACTTCCAGCTAGTTAATATTGCAGAACAAAACCATCGTATTCGCCGTAAACGTGATTACGAGCGCTCATCTGGGGAATCTGTACAACCAGGTTCGATTGAGAGCATCGTACAAGAGCTGAAGAATACGAATATTCCTTATACTGAGGTACAAGAAATTCTTAAAGCGATCTCTCTTGAGCTCGTAATGACGGCTCATCCAACGGAGGCTATGCGTCGTGCAGTACTCGATATTAATCTGCGCATCTCTGACGATATGATGAAGCTGGACAACCCTAACTTAACGTACCGTGAGCGTGAGCAATTGCGCGAGAAGCTTGTGGGTGAAGTGCTTAATTTGTGGCAAACCGATGAGCTGCGTGATCGTAAACCGACGGTAATCGACGAAGTGCGTAACGGATTGTACTATTTTGACGAGACGTTATTCGATGTATTGCCAGAAGTGTACCACGAGCTTGAGTGTTGTTTAAATAAATACTATCCAGAAGACAAATGGCATGTACCATCCTTCTTGAAATTTGGATCTTGGATCGGCGGAGATCGTGACGGAAATCCATCTGTAAGAGCGAATGTGACATGGGAGACGCTTGGTCTACATCGTCAATTGGCTTTGCAAAAGTATGAGGAAATCCTGAGAGAATCTTTAGCACACATGAGCTTTAGTAAGAACATTGTGAATGTGAGCGAAGCTCTGATCGAATCGATCCAATGTGATCGTGAAGCGATGGGGAATGTTCAGGATGTTTGGCGTAATGAGAAGGAACCATACCGCATCAAGACGACTTATATGATCGAGAAGATTCATAATACGGGCAATGCAAATGTATCTTCTACCCAGAAGTACAATAGCCCTGAAGAGTTTATTCAAGACTTGCAAGTTATGGAAGCTAGTTTGCGTGCGCACTTTGCAGATTATGTCGCGGATAAATATATTAAGAAGTTAATTCGTCAAGTTGAACTCTTCGGCTTCCACTTAGCTGCTCTGGATATCAGACAGCATAGTAAAGAGCATGAGAATGCGATGACGGAAATTTTGGCGAAAATGGGTATTACGCCGGATTACAGCAAGCTTTCGGAAGATGAGAAAATTTCATTGCTTACGAATGTCTTGAATGATCCACGTCCTATCACGTCTACGTACTTGGACTACACAGAAGGTACGAAAGAATGTTTAGACGTTTATCGCACAGTTGGTAAAGCGCAGAAGGAATTCGGACGTAATTGTATTAATAGTTACTTGATTTCAATGACGCAAGGTGCAAGTGATATGCTTGAAGTTGTTGTATTTGCCAAAGAGGCGGGCCTATACCGCAGAGAGAGCGACGGAACTGTTACGAGTACCGTTCAGTCTGTACCGCTTTTTGAAACGATTGACGACCTTCATGCGGCGCCTGGTATCATGAGCACGTTGTTAGCGATTCCTGCTTACCGATTAAGCCTTGATCCAGAAACACAAATGCACGAAATTATGCTAGGATATTCCGACAGTAATAAAGACGGCGGTGTGATTACAGCGAACTGGGAGCTGCGCATGGCGCTTCAAGATATCACAGAAGCGGCTAAGAAATTCGGCGTGAAGTTGAAGTTCTTCCATGGTCGTGGTGGGGCATTGGGGCGTGGCGGTATGCCATTGAACCGAAGCATTCTAGCTCAACCGGTTGAAACGCTTGGTGGCGGCATTAAGATTACGGAGCAAGGTGAAGTTCTTTCTTCCCGTTATTCGCTGCAAGGGATTGCATACCGTAGTTTGGAGCAAGCGACATTTGCTTTGATCACAGCATCGAAGCTGTCCCGTTCACCGCAAAGACACCCGCTTGAAGATAAGTGGGAAAATATTATGCGTGGTATTTCGGAGCAAGCACAGACGAAGTATCAAGATCTTATTTTCAGAGACGAAGACTTCTTAACGTTCTTCAAAGAATCTACACCGCTGCCGGAAATTGGCGAGCTGAATATCGGTTCCCGTCCATCTAAGCGTAAAAATAGTGATAAGTTCGAAGATTTGCGTGCGATTCCATGGGTATTCTCATGGACGCAAACGAGATACCTGCTACCAGCATGGTATGCCGCGGGTACTGGCCTGCAAAGCTTCGCTCAAGGCAATGAAAGCAACCTAGCAGTCCTCAAAGAGATGTATGAGGATTGGTCATTCTTCCGCACGATGATTGATAATCTGCAAATGGCTTTGGCAAAGGCAGATCTTCTTATTGCGAAGGAGTATGGCAGCTTGGTGAAGGAATCTGCGATTGCAGAGCGTATTTTCAATCTGATCAAAGACGAGTATGAGTTGACGTCTTCGATTATTTTGCAAATTACAGGTCAGCAAGAGATTCTAGATAATGTTCCTGTCATTCAAGAATCGATCAAATTGCGTAATCCATACGTGGATCCGCTTAGCTACATGCAGGTTGAGTTGCTTACAGAGCTACGCGCGCTAAGAGAAAACAATGAAGACGATGCGATTCTGCTTCGTGAAGTACTACTTACAATCAATGGGATTGCTGCGGGACTTCGGAATACGGGCTGATCCTTTCGACAACAAAAGAAAACCAACAGGATGACAAAGTCGAGCGCTTGCAGCAATGCAGGCAGCTCGGCTTTTCCTGTAATTACGGGAATTGCCCAAGTCAGGAGGTGCGCGGCAGCATGGGGCGATGGTTGGCAATAGTTCTTGTCCTTATTGGGGCTTCAAGTTACGGCTTGCTTTCTTCATATATTAAAATGGCCTATGATCAAGGTTTCACAGATGGACAAATTACACCTGCTCAGATGACGATGGGGACGGTATTCGTATGGGTATTGATTCTTTTTCATAAAAAGTCGTGGGTAAGTCCGTTTAGGGGTCCTTGGATTAAACTGGGGTTGATTGGGATTTTTGGACTGTCGTTAACGACGGTCGTATATAATATTGCGCTGCAAGAGTTAGATGCTTCCTTATGCATTATTCTTCTCTTTCAATTTACGTGGATGACGATTGCTATGGATTGTATCGTGAAACGGAGATTGCCTAAACGCATGGAAGGGATCGCGATTGCGCTGATTCTGGCAGGGACGATCCTTGCGGTGAATGTGTTTGATACCAACTGGGGAGAGCTCAGTATTCTGGGTATACTATATGGACTTATCTCTGCGTTAGCGTATAGTGTTTTTCTGTTTTTCACGGGACAAGTCGAAAGTTCACTGCCTCCGCTCATGAATTCTGCGATCATGCTGACGGCTGCGCTGCCGATTATGTACGTTTTGTATCCGCCGACGGTTTTTGTTCATGAAAATGGTGGTATGCTGTTGCTGTGGGGATTGCTGCTCGGGTTCCTAGGCCAGGTTGTACCGACTGTTTCATTTAATATCGGAATTCCCAAGATCGGAAGTGCACTCGCTGCTATGCTCGGATCTGTGGAGCTTCCAGTGGCTATTCTTGCTGCTTATCTGCTCATCGGGGAACCGATTACTGGGCTACAATGGGGAGGCATGGCCCTGATTCTGGGGGGAATTATAATTTCTGAAAACAAATCGTAATTTCTGCGTATATATTAGAAGAGAGAATTTTATTATCATTAAATGGATGTTGAATTGTCGAGAAGCCGGAGGAAAACCAATTGAACTTTGTTGAAGCACGACTGGCTAAGCTGGCCAGTAATGGGGATCGCAATGCTTTTGCAGAGCTCGTGGAGCTCTATAAAGACAAGATCTTTCATTTGGCTTACCGCATGCTGAATAACAAGCAAGAAGCCGAGGATGCCGTGCAAGAAACATTCTTGCGCGTGTATACGAATTTACATCGATATGATGAGAATCAGAAATTTTCGACGTGGATTTTTCGAATCGGGACAAACTTATGTATTGATAAGCTGCGACGAAGAAAACCAACGTATTCGCTGGATGCCGAAATGACAGATGGCGAAGGCAATGATTATTATGCGATGCTCCCTAGCGACGAGGATACACCAGAGAAACAACTGATAGTTTCTGAAACGCAGGCACAGATTCACCGAGCGATTGAGACGCTGCCTGAGAAATATAAATCGGTTGTCATTCTTAGGTATCTACACGATATGTCACTACAAGAAATTAGTGATGTGCTCGACATGCCCGTCACCACGATCAAAACACGTGTCCACAGGGGACGGGAGTACTTACGAAAGCGATTGGAGCAGGAGGAACAAGTTGTCAGTACAAATCCTGTTCGAATTTGAAACATATTTGAAATCGAAACGTATGGTATATCACAACATGCAAAAGTCTAAGAAAGGGGTGGCTGTAACGTGAATTGTAAAGAAGCCCTCCCGCTCATACATGAATATCTCGACGGTGATTTACCAAAGACGGAAGCTCTACCTTTGAAAGAACATTTGATAGCCTGTCAGGCGTGTCATAACACTTTCAAACAGCTAGAGAAAACGGACGCTTTGGTTAGAATGCTGCCCTCCATCAAAGTACCTGATACGTTAACTGCACAGATTATGAGCGGCTTACCACCGATGAAAAAGAAGAATACCTGGACGGATTGGATTCGCAGACACCCTGCTGTATCGGTTGCTGTGGTTTTTGGAACGGTCATGTTCGGAAGCTTTATATCGATGTGGGATGACGATCAGAATCTCATGGTGCAGGGAAGTAACCTTCAGGATGTCGTTATTCAAGGAGATACAGTGATTGTGCCGCAAGGACATACTGTAAATGGTGATCTTGTGGTCAAACGCGGGGAACTGAAGGTTGAAGGCGATGTAACGGGGAATGTCGTCGTGATCGATGGATCGGTCAACTTAGCCTCAACGGCGCACATTTCTGGAGAAGTCAAACAAGTCGATGAAGCATTGAGCTGGGTCTGGTACAAATTAGGTGAATTCGTAGGTAAAATCACGCCATAACGGAATGTCCCCTTATAGCTGAGACTATAGGGGGCTTTTTTCTTTTTTTACATAGGAAAAATGAACCAATTCTTGCGCGATGAGTCTAGATAAATAGAAGTATACTTAGCTTTATGTTATGATTCCAATATAGAGAGAACTTTGTTTAGTCGCCTGGGGGAGAATACAATGGATTTGCTCACGAGCATCTCGGCTAAGGATATTGTCGATATACTCATCGTTAGCTATGTGATTTATAAATTGATCCTAGTGGTGCGTGGGACAAGGGCTATTCAACTGATGAAGGGGATCCTCGTGGTCGTCATTACCTGGGTCATTAGTATTTGGTTTCAGTTAAGTACACTGCAATGGATGGTGAATCAAGCCTTTACGTTCGGGGTGCTTGGGGTTATTATTATTTTTCAACCTGAGCTAAGACGAGCCTTGGAGCAATTAGGTCGAGGTAAGTTATTCGGAAGTAGATCTTCTTCAGAAGAAGATCAAGATGTGAATAAAAGAATCAGCGAAGTGATTCGGGCTGCGAATTATTTGGCCAAACGTAAAATCGGGGCTTTGATTGTTTTTGAGAAAGATACGGGACTTACCGACTATGTCGAGTCCGGTATTGCAATAGAGAGCAAAATCAGCGGAGAGCTGTTAATTAATATTTTTATCCCAAATACCCCTCTTCATGATGGCGCAGTAATTATTCGGCAAGGGCAGTTGATGGCCGCGGGTTGTTATTTGCCTCTGTCTGAAAATCCTTTCATTTCGAAAGAACTGGGAACTCGGCATCGTGCAGCGATCGGTATGAGTGAAGTTTCAGATGCGATGTGTGTGATTGTTTCAGAAGAGACAGGTCAAATCTCACTAACTATGAACGGACATATCGTACGGGATATTAAAGAGGAATCGTTGATTTCAAAGCTTTTTGAAGAGTTGAAACCCAAAGCGAAAACAAATGAGAAGAACCCTTTCATGAAATGGTGGGGAGGGCGTTCGAATGGATAAATGGTTACGTAATACAAACGTGGTACGGATCGTTGCACTTGTTGTCGGGATACTGCTATGGGTAGTTGTCCATATGGAAGAAACGAATATATCCGGGAACACAGCGCTACGCGAGCGAGTGGAAACGATTAATAACGTCTCCATCACAACCAAATATGATGAAACGCATTATTTCATCTCGTCGATGAATCCCGCGAATGTGCAGGTAATTCTGAAAGGGAAGGAATCTTCCGTTAAGAAAGTGACGGCTAGCAATACGTATCAGATTCAATTGGATTTGACGCAAGTCGGCAAAGGCGACCATCAGGTTACCCTAGCACCGGTAGGGATACCGTCAGATGTGGATGTGGAGATCGTTCCTAGAACGGTCCACGTCATGATTGAAGAGCTACAAATGAAAGAGGTACCTGTCGTCATAAATGTCAAAGGAACGCCTGCAGCAGGCCTCAAAGCGGGACAACCTATTGTGAAGCCAGGTAAGGTGTACATTACGGCACAAACGAGTAAACTCGATCAGATTGAGAATGTCCGCGGCGAGGTATCTGTGGATAAAGCACAATCAGCGGTGACGAAGCAGGTCAGATTGCAGGCTTTTGACAAAGAAGGCAAAGAAGTAACCCTTAACATCAATCCTTCGGTTGTCGATGTTGAGGTGCCTATCACAAGCCCGTTCCAAACCATTCCGTTACAGATCAAAGTAAGTGGTGAACCTCCTGCAGGATTTGCCATCGCGATGATTACGCAAACCCCTGATAAGGTGACCGTATACGGAGCGCAAGACGTCGTAGACCGCATGGAATTCTATCAAGGGCCGCAGCTTAGTCTGCAGGATGTGAAGGAAACGAAAGATTTCGCACTGGACATTCCTCTCAGGAATAAAGTAACTCAATTAGATCCTGCGAAGGTGACGGTCCATGTTGAGGTTGTGCCTTCAATCACGAAAGCAGTAGAGAATGTACCGATTACGATTATTGGTCAAAATGAAAATTACGAAACCAAAGTAACGCAGCCAGCCACGGCTACCTTGAATATTACGGTAGAAGGTGCTCCTGCCATTATTGATCAATTGAAAGTTCAAGATATTCAAGCGATACTAGATGTTAGTAATTTGCCACCTGGTAAGCATGAATTGAAAGTAACATTAAATATGCCTACTTTCGTGAAATTAGGGCTTCCACAAGAAGTGAAGGCGATCGTAGAAATCAGCGAGAAAAATGTTAAAGCAGCAAATCCATAATGGGGAATAGAGAAAGAGGAGAATACAAAAATGGGGAAATATTTTGGTACAGATGGTGTGCGCGGTGTCGCGAATGGCGAACTCACACCAGAATTGGCTTATAAGGTAGGACGCTGCGGCGGGTATGTGTTAACAAGACAGGCGAAGCATCCGAAAGTCGTGATCGGGAGAGATACACGTATTTCGGGGCCGATGTTGGAAGCATCCCTTGTAGCAGGTTTGTTATCGATTGGTGTTGAGGTGATTCGTATTGGTGTGGTGAGTACGCCAGCGGTTGCTTATTTGACGAAAAAGCTAGGTGCAGACGCAGGCGTTATGATCTCTGCTTCACATAATCCGGTTGAAGACAACGGGATTAAGTTCTTTGGAGGCGACGGTTTCAAGCTATTGGATGAGACGGAGCTTGAAATTGAACAGCTGCTCGATGCAGCTGTAGATGAACTGCCTCGCCCGGTTGGCGGCGAGATTGGTACGGTTTCAGATCAGCCAGATGCGAAGCACCTTTATCTGGCATTCTTGAAAGAAACGGTGTCGAAGTCATTCGACGGCGTAAAGGTTGTTCTTGATTGTGCGAATGGCTCAGCCTATGAGCTGGCGCCTTTGATTTTCCGCGAGCTCGGAGCGGAAGTGATCACCATCGGCGCGGAGCCGAATGGGCGCAACATCAACGATGCTTGCGGATCCACCCACCCAGAGACGCTTCGCGCCGAGGTGGTTAAGCATGGCGCAGCCATCGGGCTGGCTTTTGACGGCGACGCGGATCGTCTGATCGCGATCGATGAGAAAGGTGATGAAGTCGACGGCGACTTCATCTTGAGCATTCTTGGCGATGCGCTGAATCGCCAAGGTAAGCTGAACCACGGCACCATTGTGACGACGGTGATGGCGAATATTGGCTTTTTCAAGGGCATCGAAAAAGCCGGCTTGAAGGCTCTGCAAACAGCTGTAGGCGATCGCTACGTGATGGAAGAAATGCGTAAAGGCGGCTACAACTTAGGCGGGGAGCAATCTGGTCATGTTATTTTCTTAGATTACATCTCAACAGGTGATGGGATTCTAACGGCTCTGCAATTGGTGAATACACTAGTTGAATCTGGGCGTAAGCTGAGCGATTTGAAAGGGATTATGCGTAAATTCCCGCAATTGCTTGTTAACATCCGTGTAGCGGATAAAAGCAAGTTGAAGGACAATGCGGTCATCGAAGAAGCGATCCGTAAAGTCGAGGATGAGCTTGGCGATAACGGTCGTGTGTTGGTTCGTCCATCCGGTACAGAGTCCTTGATTCGTGTTATGGCAGAAGGCCCTGATAAAGAGCAAGTAGAAGCATATGTTCATGATATTGCGAAGGTTATACAAGAGCAATTGGTATAATTATAGGCTGCTAGTCCCTCATTTTTGCTGGAAATTGGCGAGATGGGGGATCAGGTATGCCAAAAACAAGTTGCAATGCTGGGTCAAAATGCATATGATGAAGTTACTCAAGAAGGAAAGGCAGGGTAGAAGTTATTCGTAACAAATAGCGCCAGAACTCGCAAGCGGGACGGAAATGTAGCCGAACGGCTGCTACTACGCGGTGAGTTGACGAGGTGAAGGTGTTCGAAACATTCGGCGGGGACCTTCCGGCACGAGGAGTGCCGTTAAGTTGGAGAGCAAAATCGTTCGGGCGACCGGGCAGACAAGTATCCAACATCTATTAACGATTTATTGAATCTTACACGTAAAGAACGCCCTTATAGATGGTTTATTTCATTATGATTTATGACTGATTGAAAATCAGATCCTTGACAAACAGCCCTTGTAGAAGAGGCTTATACAAATTTGGAGGTTGTAACTATGTGCGGTATTGTTGGTTATATTGGAAAGCGTAATTCTCAGGAGATTCTATTGGAAGGTCTCAAAAAGCTAGAGTACAGAGGCTATGATTCTGCTGGGGTTGCGGTGTATACAGCGGATGGTTTGCAAATTAAAAAAGCCAAAGGCCGTATTGCGAACTTGGAGTCGAAGCTGGGTGAAACGCCTTTGAACGGAAGCGTTGGCATCGGGCACACACGTTGGGCGACACATGGTAAGCCATCGGACGTGAATTCGCATCCGCACACCGATAATTCTTTGAAATTCTCCGTTGTGCATAACGGGATTATTGAGAATTATATTACGCTGAAAGAAGAACTAATCGCGAAGGGCCATGTTTTCGTATCGGAGACGGATACAGAGGTTATTTCGCATTTGATCGCTAGTTTGTACGAGGGAGATATCCTCAAAGCTGTTCAGAAGGCCGTGAAGCACATGACAGGTGCGTTTGCGCTTGGTGTTTTGACAGAGTTCGAACCAGACCGCCTCGTTGCTGTGCGTCAAGCTAGCCCGCTTATTATCGGGATTGGCGAAGGTGAGAACTTCATTGGTTCAGATATTCCAGCGATTCTAGAGTATACACGTAATGTGTTCATTCTAAATGATGGCGAAATGGCGCTATTAACGCGGGATGCTGTCGAATTAATGACGTTAGAGGGGAATTTTATTTCCAGGGAAATGTTCCATGTCGATTGGGACATTGTTACGGCGGAAAAAGCCGGATTTGATCATTTCATGTTGAAAGAAATCTATGACCAACCGAAAGCGTATCGCGATACGATGGGGAGTCGTATTGCACCTGACGGTAAGCGTGTGACATTGAATGAACTTACGATTACGCCGGAGGCGATTCGTAACATCAGCCGTGTGCATATCGTCGCTTGTGGAACAGCGTTCCATGCTGGTATGGTTGGGAAGTATGTCATTGAGAAAATGGCGCGTATTCCGGTAGAAACGGATGTAGCGTCTGAATATCGTTATCGTTCCCCGATTATCACAAAGGATACGCTAGTGATTGTCGTGAGCCAATCCGGTGAAACGGCGGATACGTTGGCAGCACTTCGTGAAGCGAAACGTTGCGGAGCACACGTGTTGGCGATTACGAATGTTGTAGGAAGCTCCGTTGCGCGTGAGGCGAACGATATCATTACAACATGGGCTGGACCGGAGATTGCGGTGGCTTCGACGAAAGCCTACACGTCGCAATTGATCGGGTTTTACCTCTTGGGCTTACACCTGGCGCAAACTCTGGGCACGCAAACGCCTGAGGAAATTGCTGAAGTGATTGCAGCGATGAAGGAATTGCCTGCGCAGGTTAGCGAAATCCTGGAGCAAGCGGAAGCATTGAAAGTTGTTGCTGAAGAGATGGCGAAGCATGATAATCTGTTCTTTATCGGCAGAGGTTTGGATTATGCGGTAGCGCTTGAAGGCTCTTTGAAGTTGAAAGAGATCTCATACATTCACTCCGAGGCGTATGCTGCGGGTGAGTTAAAGCACGGTACACTTGCGTTAATCGAGGATGATATTCCGGTGATTGCGTTAGCGACACAGCATGAATTGCTCGAGAAAACTGTGAGCAACATTAAAGAAGTGAAGGCGCGCGGCGCGAAAGTGCTAGGTATTGCCGTGGAAGGTGAAACGGAGCTGCAGAAGTCGGTTGATAGCACGTTCATTATCCCAAAAACGTTGGATGTATTAACGCCTGCCTTGTCTGTAATTCCTTTGCAGTTGTTGTCTTACTACGCGTCGTTGGCGCGTGGGAATGACGTTGATAAGCCTAGGAATTTGGCGAAAAGTGTCACGGTGGAGTAGGGTTATTTTAATTATTGTGAAAAAAATATAAAGTTATAGACTATCATATCAAATGAGGAATAGAAAAAAACGGCCTTATGTTAATATAATATCCCCTTTAAGTAGACACTCAAAAATATCCTTGTGGTACCATAAGGAAACGAGTGCAACTTGGAGGGGATTTTTCTATGACTAAAAAATGGCAAACATGAAATCAAATCACGGATGAATTTAAGTTAGCTGCTGTTCCTGTTCAGAACTAAATGAAAGGATCCATCCAGCTATAGAAGGCCGGGCTTCATCCATTTAATTATCGGTACTTATCCCCATTCACCCGGCAATTTCGGACTTCCCGCTAACCCAACGATCCGAACGCTTAACTATATAATGATAGAACACATAACGCCAAGGAATGCAGAATGGGAAGATCGCCACGATCAAGCATTCGAACACTACTCCCAAAGTAGAGTCGTCTATCTGCCCGGCGGTCCAAAGTGGGAGAGCGACGACAGATAGCCAGATCAGCTTCCAGACCATCTCCCAAAGGAGCAGCGGGAGCATCTGCAGAGGATACCGGAGACCCAACAGGGAGAGAGCCGAGAAGGCGGCCAACATGCATTGGACGATTCCCTCCATCAAATCCCACTGTTCGTGGTGGATGACCCCGGGCCATACTACGATTCCAAGTCCTACGACAACAAGAAGGTACAGGGCACGCAACAGGTAGAGACGAAACACAGAGACTTCTTTCATAATTGACCGCTCCTCTTAATAAGTTTTCTTCATCCACGCCGTGATGCCAATCCCATCCGAGTCATGCAATTCTTCGACATCGGCATAGCGAAGCAAAGTTCCGTCCTTGATGGCGATGAAGCTATCCCATATCGACTCGAGTTCCGGGATCACGTGGCTGGTCATGATTAGCGTCTGGGATTCCAAGTCAAGGTAAGAAATCATTCCTCTGACAATCGATTCCTGTACCATCGGATCCAGTCCAGACAACGGCTCATCCATCAAAATGTATGGCACTTCTCTGGCTAGTGTGAGCATGATTTTAACCCGGCTGCGTTTACCCTTCGACAGATCCCTAATTCTCACAGTCGGTTCCAACTGCATGAACGCCATGATCTCTTCCGCCTTAGTGACATTAAAATCAGGGAATTGCGCAGCCTGATAGGCGATTGCTTCTTTTACCGTAAACCAGGCATAAGTCGAGTCTTGGTCGGATAAGTAGGAGACAAGCGTGCTGATTCTTCGGTGCGCCTTCTTCCCATTTATGGTGACAGAGCCGCCAGTTGGTTGGAGAAGTCCCGCAATGAGCTTTAGTAAGGTAGATTTTCCGCCACCGTTCTCTCCCACGATTCCTATGATTTTCCCCATAGGCAATGTTAAAGTAATGTCTCGAATGATGGGTTTCTTGTTATAAGCTTTCGAGACGTTAGTCAATGCGATCATATTACTCATCTCCCTTATCTCTTTTGTTCAAGTGATCCTGCAATCCGGTCACGATCTCCTCCGAGCGATAGCCCATCTCCCGCATAACTAGAACAAAGGAGGCAATCTGCTCTTCGATCATGCTCGAGCGAAGCTGAGTCAATAGCTCTTCCTGCTCCGTGACGAACGTGCCTTGTCCTCTTCTCGTCTCCAAAACCCCTTCTCGTTCCAGTTCGCTGTAGGTGCGTTGGATGGTATTCGGGTTGACATTATAGGTTACCGCCATCTCCCGGACGGATTGAAGCTTCTGGCCCGCTTGCAGTTCCTGGCTTACGATTTGCCTCTTAATTCGATCGGCAACCTGGAGATAGATCGATTTGGAAGAATGAAACTCATCCATGATTAAACCTCGACTTTCCTGTCAACGATCCATGAACTTAAATAGAACAGAACGATGACAATAATCAAGTTATAGAAGTATTCGCCCAAGTAGAGTGGGAACGGATCTACTGAGAACGTCGGAAAATAGATTTCCATGCCACCCCATTGCGTAACGAGCTTATAAAGACCCGAGGAAGTGATAATAGTATCGATCCAGCTCGACAAGAGAACGGCGCCAATAAGGACTAACCAGGCTAAACGGCCGATTCGATGTTTGAGTGCATAGTACAGTGACCACAGAAGGATGACCCAGACGCCGATTGCCACGGAGATAAGGATTGCGTGTAGGAAGATCAACCATGCCGCACTCCAAGTATCCGTCAAGTACTCTTCCATTAAACGAAACTTCGCCTGGAGCAGGATTCCAGCCATCGAGTACAGAACAGCCAAGGAAACGAGCATCGTGATCAATCCACTCGTTAGTTTGCTTAGGAGCAAGCTGATAGCTGACCTCGGATTGTGAAGCCAAACGTGCAAGTTCGAGGCTTCTGTTCGTAGGCTTGCGAATAACGCGATCGGAAGATAGAAGACATGGAATCCGGCAGCGGCTAACAACGGAATGAACAGATATTGGCCGAGAAGTCCAGCAATGATGATGCTAATGACATTAATAACAAGCCCCGTGAATAAGACGGTCGTCGATAATCGCAAATCCTTTTTTACTATAGCTGCCCATTTGGCCATTGTGCTATCCCCTTCGAATTAGAAAAATTGTATTAGTTAAATAGTACACCAGTACACTAGAACACGTCAATGGGCAAAAATATGCTGATTGCGTTCGAACATCGAGTCGTCAATATGAACGCTGTCTCCCGATCGTCGCGGTTAAATTCTCTACACGGCGAATGGTTTCGCTGCTGAGTGTCAACTAGAATTTTCGCCACGCGTACCCCCTAGGATTGAGGAGTTGGTGAAATCAGCGGAACCACGTTCCGTAACTTCAGAGTGGTACAGAGATATCGCGCTTGAGGTGGGCGGAAATAGTAACTATACTTTATGAAAAAAACGGCTACGCTGTCCTTGAAGGACGGCGTAGCCGTTTTTATTATAAAGAGTTGACTTGAATTGTTCCATACCTAAGCTGAAGCTTTAGCCTTGGCTTCAGTAAAGAAATATAAGAGTGCAATCAAGGGAAGTAAGGCACCGATCCAAGTTGTTATCACCCATCCCCCATGCGCATAGGTTAACCCACCTACGAACGATCCTACGGCTCCCCCGATAAAGAAGATAGCCATGAAAAGGCCATTGAGCCGCCCTCTAGTCTCATTCCCCAACGAATAAATCGCTCGTTGTCCAATAACAAGATTACCGGAAACAGCCATATCTAGTGTAATCGCTGCAATGAAAAGCAACACGAGTGAACCATTTGATTTGTTGTGAACAAGAGCAAGGATGATGAAGGATAGAATAGCAATGATTATGGCGCTGAGCGTAAGGGCTCGACTCCAGTTTTTATCAGCCAACCTTCCTGCAATTGGAGCTGCAATGGCTCCGGCAACACCTACTAAGGCAAACAGGGCTATACCTTGTTGGGACATCCCGTATTGGTCCACTAGTCGCAATGGCACTGTTGTCCAGAATAAGCTAAAGGCTCCGAATAGACAAGCCTGATAGAAAGCACGACGTCGGAGTATAGGGGTTTGTTTGAATAATTTGAGCAGAGAGGCCACCAATTGTCCATAGGTTAGACCTTTCCCAGGCCGCCGCTCGGGCAATCGACTTATTAGTAAAAATCCCAACAGTACCATGAGTCCAGCTGAAATGGCAAAGATCGCTTGCCATCCCCACACGCCGGCAATTAAGCTTGCAACCGGACGTGCCAACATGATGCCGAGCAAGAGCCCGCTCATCACATTGCCGACGACACGGCCTCGCTGTTCTTCGGTTGATAAATAAGCGGCGAAGGGTACTAGAATCTGCGCGACGACAGAGCCTAGCCCAATCATGAGCGATGCGGACATGAACAGAAAAGCTCCTCGAGAAAAGGCAGCTACAGATAAGGCTAGAACTATAAAAGCAAGTAAAGCAACGATAAGTCGGCGATTCTCCAACATATCGCTCAGAGGCACGATGAATAGTAAGCCAGCGACATACCCAATTTGCGTAATGGTTACAATAAGTCCCGCGCTTCCTGAAGGAAGACTCAAGTCAGAGCTGATCGGACCTACTAGTGTCTGGGAATAATATAGGTTGGCAACAATAAGACCGCATGCCGCGGCCAGAAGAAACATCATTCCATTTGAAATACTTCTCTTATTATGAACATTTGATTGAATCATAGTCATCATCCTTTGTCAGTTATAATTTAAAGTTCGCTAATTACTGAACGTTTCGTTTACTTATTAGGATGAAATTAATATATATACTGGACGTATCGTTTTGTAAATAGGGGAATATATAACTTTATCAACTTTAACAAAATTATTATACTAAGTTAGAGATATTTGCTGGGCGAAGGAGAGGACACAATGTCATCAAAAAGAGGAAGACCACGAAATCCGATCACGCAAAAGTCCATCCTGGTTGCTTCTTACGAGCTTCTTCTGATATATGGATTCAAAGGTGTCACAGTCGAGAAGATTGCGGAACGTGCGGGAGTCAGTAAAGCTACTGTTTACAAGTGGTGGCCTAATAAAGCCGCTGTGGTGATGGATGGTTTCTTAGACGCGGCAACCGACAGGCTGCCAGTCCCTGATTCAGGAAACGTATTCGAAGACGTGTTAATCCACGCTACGAACCTATGTAGATTCATGGTTAGTCAAGAAGGGCATATGATTGCAGCGCTAATCGGTGAGGGGCAGGTTGATCCTATCTTAATGGAAGCTTGCCGGACACGTTACATCCTCCCTCGTAGATCAGAAGCGTTTACGATCTTGCATAAGGGGTTAGAACGAGGAGAGCTAAGACAAGGGCTTGATCTAGCGATCTGTGTTGACTTAATTTATGGTCCTCTTTTTTATCGTCTGCTGGTCACAGGTGAACCTTTGCATGATACGTTTGTAAAACAACTGGTTGAAGCTGCATTTTATGGACTAAAGCATCGCTGATGGTTGAATAGGCTGGTTCATGAAAAAGTAAAAGTGCTAAGTGTAGCAATACTATATACGACGTTCGGTCGTTTTATTCGGCTACCAAGTAATAACCTTACATAGAGGTAATAAAATTAAAAAGAAGCTATTGCGTTACCCAGTGGGTGTACGGAATAGCTTCCTCTAGGGACGCCGCTAGGCATGTTTTCCTAAAGTAATCCAAGAAAGTATATCTAATGCACCAATTGCTCTAAATCAGGCTGCAGTTTATTCCGCAGCGCATAGAGCATGACCGCTCCGACCTTCTCTAAATTGTTGACCAGACTGCTGATGGAGGAGCCTTTACGGTTGAAGGTTTTCTCTAAATCCTTCTGGGAAACTCCACCTTCTTCATTTCCATCAATAAACCGAAGCGCCAGCCCTTGCTCGATCGTTAGCCCGTACGCTTCCAGCTTTTTATCGACGCCGATCTTCATCTTTAGACCGATCATACGAAACTGATGTTGTAGATTGCGGTTCTGCTCCATGGTTATCACCTTCAGTTTTAAATTAGTTAGAACACTAACTAAATATACGGATTTGGATTTCGTTTATCAAATCGTTTTTTTTGACCATTCTTTACTGAGCGTTCTTAAACATGTATGATAGCAAGTAGCAGGGAAAGGAGGTTATTCAGATGGCAAGACCTAAAGAGTTTGATCAGGAAGCTGCGCTAGACAAAGCGTTGGAGGTGTTCTGGGAGAAAGGTTACGAACGAACATCCATTCAAGACTTGGTGGAGCACACTGGTGTTCATCGTGGAAGCTTGTATGATACATTCGGGGATAAGCATAAATTATTTTTAACCTGTTTGGACCGTTTTCGAATGGTTGCCAAGGAACATGTGTATGACATTTTGGAAGAGGAAGGTGAACCCAAGGAGGTATTGCAGCGCTTCTTTACGAAGCTGATCGATGTATCACTAAGCGATGAGCATCAGCGCCGCGGATGCTTTGTCACGAACACGGCAATGGGCATCGGTAACAGCGATCCTGTTATTGCACTGCGTGTGGAAGCTCATGCACTCGATTTGGAAACGACGTTCTATCATTTCCTGATTCGAGCGCAACAAAAAGGGGCACTCAAGAGTAAGTATGGGACTCGTGAGCTTGCACGGTTTCTCGTAAGTACGAGGCACGGTCTACACGTGATGGCCAAAACAGCAACAGATCGCAAAATGTTGGAGGATGCAGCTGCGGTGGCTATGTCGATCTTAGTGTAAAGATGACATAGTCGTCGGTGTTTGTTTGATTTTTGAAGAACGATTATTCTTGAATAGATCTCATTATTGCACGGTTTTTATACGTATACCTAGATGAAATCGATTGGATAAGGAATGGTTAGAAATAGTTATTGACCGATCATTCTTAAATGAGGTATGCTATATGGCGTAGGGGAGATCGAGTACGCTTGATGAGGTCGAACGCTAAATATACTCTGAAGTGTAAGAGTTTCATGGTAGATATAAAGGCATTTTTTTTGATCTTTTAAAGAACGATCATTCTTAAATTATTATAAAAACGAATTGGAGGAATTACAATGAACATGACAAATCAAATTGCACTAGTAACAGGAGCGAACAGAGGTCTCGGCCGTCAATTAACGATTGAATTGATTACTAGAGGGGCAAAAGTATATGCAGGTGCTAGAAACCCTGAAACTGTAGATATCCCAGGTGCCATTCCGATCCAGTTAGATATAACGGATCCGAAATCGGTAGCCGCGGCTGCGGAAGCAACAAAGGACGTAACGTTGTTGATTAACAATGCGGGATCATCAACGGGCGCTTCGCTGCTTGAAGGTGATTGGGATAACATTCATCTGGAATTTGATACGCATGTATTCGGTACGCTTAGCATGGTTCGTGCATTTGCACCGATTATTGAGCGAAATGGTGGTGGTACCATTCTGAATATACTGTCTGCCCTGTCCTGGTTCAGCATCGGAGACGCTGGAGCTTATACCGCTGCTAAATCGGCGGAGTGGGGGTTGACTAACGTATTGAGACTGAATTTGGCTCCTCGTAACATAAGAGTTGCTAGTCTGCACGTCGGGTTTATGGATACGGATATGACTGCGGATATTCAAGCGCCAAAAGTTAATCCTACTGATATCGCGAAAATTGCTATTGACGGCATGGAAGCCGATAGCTTGGAGATCGTAGCTGACGATACAAGTCGTAAAGTGCAGAAAGGCCTTGCAGGTGGAGTAGCGAGTCTGTACCCACAATTATTTCAGGCTAAGGAGTAAATCCAATCCTATACTACGTAGAATGTGTAAGAATCGCTGAAGGGGGAAACATGGATGAAAACATTGTCAACGAAAGCAGCATTCTGGGCAGTAGCCTGGATTTTGACCATCAGTTTATGGGTCAGTACAGCTCCTACGATTGTTTTCCCTATGTATGCTTCAGAATGGCAACTCTCTAAAGCAGTAACGACTGGTATATTTGCAACGTATCCGATTGTACTTATTCTGGTCCTCGTTCTTCTAGGCAACATTTCGGATTACATTGGTCGCCGAAACACGTTATTGATCGGACTTATTTTTTTGCTTATAAGTGCATTAGCATTCGCGTCAGCCCCGAACGTGTTCTGGCTGTTCGCTGGTCGTATCGTGCAGGGAATTGGCGTAGGACTCACGGCAGGATCTGGCGCCGCCGCACTTGTAGAGTTTAATCCGACGTCGAATAAGAAATACCCTGGATCTATTAATACAATCACACAGGCATTTGGTCTATTCCTGGCAACGATTATAGGTGCAGTTCTTATCAAATATGCCCCATCACCGCTGCATTTTAGCTATTGGGTGTTGACCGCTATTGTGATCATCAGCATGATCTTATGTCTCTTCATTCCTCAAAATAAAACACCGGAATCTATCCGGGGCTGGAAGCCGCAGGGCATTCAAATCCCGCCAGGTCAATGGGGGTTATACGCATTAGCTGCATTAGCAGTTGGAACGGGTTTCGCGAATGGAGCAGTCTTTTTGTCGCTAGGTGCGCAAATTGCACGTGATGTTATTGGAACGAATGACATTCTTGTCATTGGCACCGTTCTGTCGATAGCGTATTTGCTGGGCGCCGTTAGCGCTACAATTGCAGGCCGCTTGGGTCCTAGAACATCGATCCGTGCGGGGATGATCTCTGTCTTTTTGACAGTGATTATGCTAGTTACTGCTTCAGAGTTGCATTCCTTTGTGTTGTTTGTCACCGCGGCGATTCTTGGCGGACTTGGCTATGGCTTCTCGGCAGCAGGAGGAATCGGGCTTGTCGTTATCAACTCGCCTGTTCAGTACCGCGTACAGTTTATCTCAGCTGTGCTGGTCGTCGCTTATTTGTTCCAAGGACTCAGTGCTTATGGTGGCGGGGTGGTCTCGACGGCTTTCGGCTTCAACAACGCAATTTGGATCCTGTCTATCGTTGTGGCCTTCCTTGCACTCCTTACCTTATTCCTTTCGGTGAAAAACCGTATGGCAATGGTGTCAGCCCCTGTAACTCCGAAGCCAATTAGATAATCGAAATGTTAATGTGGGTTATGTCTTATTCCGTTTGCATAGGGTGGGGGGCTATGATAAAATGCAATCAACAAAGGAGTGATTGGGATGACGGAGGAGAGCCACTCACACGACATGTGTGCAACTTCAAGCGAACGAAAGAGTCACCATTCCGATAAAGCCAAGAGTAATCTAATCACCCGATTGAACCGGATTGAGGGGCAAATTCGTGGAGTTAAGGGGCTTATTGAGAAAGATACGTACTGTGACGATGTACTGAATCAAATTTCATCCATCCAATCCGCGTTAAATGGGGTAAGTAAGCAATTGCTTGAGCATCATATGAAAAGCTGTGTGATTGATCGCATTCAAGAAGGCGATGAAGAAGTAATAACCGAGTTACTAACAACGATCAATAAACTCATGAAATGACGGATCTGGAGATCCTACCAACGTAGGTAAAAGGACTTCACCAAATAGGTGAGGTCCTTATGCGAGTTAGATGCTATGTGTCTATTTCTTGATAAGGTTCAACTTAATCGCCTGTTGTTCCGTTAGAATAAACTCCTGTTGAGGCCAAATATCCTCATCTGCATCTCTGCCGAAGAGACGAAGGAGCTCTAGCCAAACCCCTTTTTCTATAGCCTCCGCAGCTGTGATTATGATCTTCATAAAAAACACCTCCTGTGTTTAGTTACACGGATCTATTGCTTTTTAAACGAATTAGGCAGATGTTCCGAAGGTGCTTTATTGATAGGATATGCTCTAGGGAACGAATTATCCTCTTAAAGTTAGATGTAATCGATATTCGTACACGACTGTAACACGGTGGAGACGCATGTGGATGGTTAGGGGAACGCTAAGAAAAATAAGTTTTCGACTTGACTAATATAGGGTAGGGGGGTATACTAAAAACAAGATCAGGTTGTTGAACAATTTCAAGTTGGCCATACTGAAGTAGTCGGTAACCTTTTAATGAAATAAATCCCATATATAAAGGAGAATGAACGATGCAAAATGTAACGTTGAAAGTAGCAGGCATGTCCTGTAACCACTGTGTGAATTCTGTTGAGGGAGCTTTAAAAACGATAGGCGCTACAGGGAAAGTCGACTTAGCAAGCGGTATGGTGCATGTGGAATTCGATGAAAATAAGCTGACGCAAGATGCGATTAAAGAAGCGATTGAAGATCAAGGCTACGACGTCAACTAAAAGAGGTGTAGATAATGGAAACTGCTGATGCTGCAACAAATACGAAGCAAACATCACTGCAGATAACGGGAATGACATGCGCCGCTTGTGCTAACCGGATTGAAAAGGGTTTGAACAAGCTGGAAGGGGTCACGGAAGCCAATGTCAACTTCGCGATGGAGCGAGCCACGGTAATTTATGACCCTAGTCGTATCGACGCAGCCAAGATGGAACAAAGCATACAGAAACTAGGCTACGATACGGCGAAGGAATCCGTTGATTTGCAGCTTGAAGGCATGACTTGTGCGGCTTGTGCCCAGCGGATTGAAAAGGCCTTAAACAAGTTGCCTGGTGTGAGAGCGGCTACGGTAAATTTTGCAATGGAAACGGCCCATGTCGTGTACAATCCAGCCGAGCTTGCGGTATCGGATATGCAGAAGCGGGTGGAGAAACTCGGTTACAAAGCGATCCTAAAACAAGAGCAAGGCGACCCCTCAGAGCATAGGAAGCAGGAGATTAGTAAGCAAAAGCGCAAGCTTCTATTATCTGCGATCTTATCATTGCCGTTGCTGTGGTCGATGGTCAGCCACTTTTCGTTCACCTCATGGATTTGGATACCGGAATTGTTCATGAATCCTTGGTTTCAATTGATTATGGCAACGCCGGTTCAGTTTTACATCGGAAGACAATTCTACGAAGGTGCTTATAAAGCGCTGCGAAATGGCTCTGCCAACATGGATGTACTGGTTTCACTAGGGACTTCAGCGGCCTACTTCTATAGTCTGTATTTGACGATCGATTGGGTGATCGGGGGCGCCGGCATGCATCATGGACCGTCTCTGTACTATGAAACAAGCGCTGTGCTGATTACGTTAGTCATCATGGGCAAATTGTTTGAAGCACTAGCTAAAGGACGGACATCGGAGGCGATTAAGTCTTTGATGGGATTGCAGGCGAAAACTGCCTTGGTTATCCGCGAAGGTCAAGAGCTCAACCTCCCCATTGAAGAAGTAGTGACGGGGGATGTCCTGCTCGTCCGTCCAGGAGATAAAATTCCGGTAGACGGAGAAGTGCTTGAAGGTCGATCCGCGGTGGATGAATCGATGCTTACTGGTGAGAGTCTACCCGTGTCAAAGAAACCTGGTGATGCGGTTATAGGAGCAACCATAAACAAAAATGGCATGCTTCGCATCCAAGCAACGAAGGTAGGGAAAGATACTGCACTGGCACAAATTATTAAAGTCGTCGAAGAAGCGCAAGGCTCGAAAGCACCGATTCAGCGGGTAGCCGATGTTATTTCGGGAATTTTCGTTCCCATTGTAGTGGGAATTTCCCTTGTGGCTTTCCTAGTCTGGTATTTCATAGTGACACCGGGAGATTTTGCAGGGGCTTTGGAGAAAGCTATAGCCATCTTGGTTATTGCCTGTCCTTGTGCGCTGGGCTTAGCGACACCGACTTCGATTATGGCGGGATCAGGGCGCGCAGCCGAACTTGGTATTTTATTCAAAGGCGGCGAGCATCTTGAGAAGACCCATCAGATTGATGTGATCATTTTAGATAAAACAGGTACGGTCACTAAAGGAAAGCCAGAACTTACGGATGTGTACGCGGAAGGTGACGAAGCGGAATTCCTACGACTTGTAGGCGCGGCAGAGAGAAACTCGGAGCATCCCCTCGCAGAAGCGATCGTGGCAGGGATAAGAGAAAAGGGCGTTGAACTACCCGCAGTAGAATCATTCGAAGCCATCCCTGGGTATGGCATTCAAGCTATCGTTGAAGGGAAAGAGCTGCTCATCGGAACGCGACGACTCATGGAACAATTCGGTGTAGATGTGAAGGGTACTGAAGACGACACGATGTCGAAGCTAGAGGAGTCCGGTAAAACAGCTATGCTTGTTGCCATTAATAAAGGGTACGGGGGTATAGTAGCTGTAGCGGATACCGTCAAAGAGACATCACATGCCGCGGTTAGCCGTTTGAAGGCTATGGGCATTCAGGTCATCATGATTACCGGTGACAACGAACGGACGGCCAAAGCGATCGCAGCTCAAGTGGGTATTGAGCATGTTCGTGCGGAAGTTCTACCCGAAGGCAAAGCGGAAGAAGTGAAAAAACTTCAAGCGCAAGGAAAGAAAGTGGCGATGGTTGGAGATGGTATTAACGATGCACCGGCGCTAGCGACGGCTGATATCGGGATGGCGATCGGAACGGGCACGGATGTGGCCATGGAGGCTGCCGATGTGACACTCATGCGCGGGGACTTAGCCAGTATTCCGGATGCGATCTACATGAGCCGCCAAACGATGCGCAACATCAAACAAAACTTGGTCTGGGCACTCGGATACAATACGTTAGGTATACCGATTGCTGCGCTTGGCTTATTGGCGCCTTGGGTGGCGGGCCTAGCCATGGCATTAAGCTCGGTTTCTGTTGTTCTTAATGCACTGCGTCTTCAACGTGTGAAGATCCAAAAAGAATTGACCTAAATATAGGAGAGAGTAGCGCATGTATATTCATAAAATAGGGCTTATCTCAGCTATGCTCGCCGTACTGTTTCTAAGCGCATGTGGCAGTGTCAGAGAAGCCTCCTCGAGCAATAATCAGCATGGCAGTCACGAGGCAGCCTCCAGTCCAGCAAGTGCCGATGGGCATAGTGGACATGGGGGCGAAATGCCGAAGGCATCCCCGAACCTGAACGCATCGTTCACCTTCGGATCGGCAAGTCTGAAAGCGAATGAGAGTTCAGAATTAACGATCCAAATTGCGGACGGTGCCGGCAAACCAGTTACTGATTTTCAAGTAAATCATGAGAAGCTGCTGCATTTGATAATTGTGAATCACAATCTATCGTCCTTTCAACATATCCACCCGGCCTACCAAGGAAATGGCAAGTTTACGGTCAGCACAAGCTTCGATGCAGGTGGGGACTATAAGCTCATTGCTGATTTTATTCCTAGTGGCGGAACGAGCACTACGCTCAGTCAATGGGTGAAAGTTGCTGGTAAAGAGGCGGAGCATACTGTGCTTAAAGCAGATGCCAAACTTCAGCAAGAGGTTAGCGGTAAAGCCGTTGAACTTTCCTTGAGCAGCATAAAGGCCAAAGAAGAGGTAACGCTCAGCTTTACAATTCGAGACGCTCAGACGAACAAAGAGATCACGGATCTGCAGCCTTACTTAGGCGCAGTTGGCCATGTTGTGATTCTGTCAGCCGATGCTGAGCAGTACATTCATGTACATCCGCTTGAGGAGAAGGCAACGGGTCCAGTTGCTAAGTTCGCAACCTCATTCCCAGAAGCGGGAGTCTACAAGCTATGGGGACAGTTCCAACATAACGGAGAAGTGTTTACAGTGCCTTTCGTTGTTAATGTGAAATGAAGCCATAGGCCCATAAACGCATGAATAAGCCCTTGCATCCTTCCATAGGAAGGATGAGGGGCTTATTTGTTGTGATCGGTTTATGAGGTGAAACCCTACCGTTTCCCCCTGACCAACTTCATCTTCAAAGCCGTCTCATAGTTGGTAAAATGCACATAATCCCCATGTATCCACAGAAGGAGCGCTTCTTCTTGCCCGTTGTTCCTGGCTAGGACGGGTCTCACGTTGTTGTGAGAAGAACCACTGGTTACTGCAGTTGATTCCCACGTTTTACCATAATTAGTCGTGTGCCAATGCTCAATTTCGAATATACCATTCACCGAACGCGACAGATATACGTTGGCCGGGTTGTCATGATCCAGTATAAGACCGCCCGAGTAGAAGGGCTCCCGTTCCACGGCGCCTAGCTCGGTTTGCGGGAACCAGGACCCGCCGGCTGCCATTTCATGACTCTCCCAGGAGTCGCCGTTCCAATAGCTGTACCAATATCGGTGGTCCGTATTGGAGTGGAAGACGGCGTACACGATGGTGGGATGCCCTTTGACATCCACTGCGATATCCCAGATCCAAGCCTTCGCATCATGCAGGGTTCCGTCGAACACCACATCGGCTTCACGAGGGAGCATAGGCAGATTAGATAGGGGTTTAATGGTTGAACCATCCGCATGAGAGAGGTTGCCATCTTGGATGCAAGCGCAGTAGATGCTGTTGTGCGGCTCTATATTTGGATGTCCGTCTGTAAAAGCAAACCAGATAGTATCCTCCCCGTTGCTGGCATACTTGACGTAAGGGCGGGCTCCGTCTCCCATGATTAAGGTTTGGGGTTCCGACCATGTCCCCTCTTTATCGGGTAAGGAACTGAAATTGGGTTTGAAATTACCGCCACGCCAGAACAAATACTGCTTGTGTTCCTGACGGAGATGAATCGGATTGGGGTATGTATATCCATGCATGCCGCTCGTATTCTCTGGCAGTTCTTGTTCGGCACTAAAGGATGCAATATCCTCTGCCGTTTCCATTTGACGGTAATACATCGTCTTCCCATTATGAGCAGAGTAGTAGATGATTGCACGTCCATCGGTAGGGACATACAGCGAGGGGTTCGCATGATCATCCTGCTGCAGACTTGGCTTCATCATGACGGAGTTAACTGACCTGTTACGATGATCATAGGTACCGATCATGACGTGGCCCTGCTTCGTTAACCATCCGATATAGGTTCGGTCCTGCTGCCCGACATAACGTACTGCTCGTGGGTCAGCGAAGAAACACCACGCCCCATCCTCGGTAAAACTTGAATGATGTTCTCCTCGCATAGCCATCCATTCCTCCTCCATCTACTTTTCGTCATCTTCTGTATTCGAACGCGGATACGTGGTAATGTCCATAATTTTCTACATTCTACCTCATCCGTGCTGAGCTGTGAAGTTCGAATTTGGCGTGTTTTTTCTGGCAGATCGACCAAGAAAGTCTCTTCGTAAACGCCTTATACTGAAAGGTGATTCGAGGGAGGAGAATGCTTCTTATGCAATATCGGAAATTTGGCCACACACAATGGGATATTTCGGAAATCGGTTTCGGAGGCTGGCAGATTGGCGGCGGCGGAGCTTTCGGACAAGTGGATGATCGTCATTCAGTTAAAACGCTGCTTACAGCATGGGATCGGGGTATCAACCTGGTAGATACAGCTCAAATGTATGGGAAAGGCCACTCGGAGGAAGTCATCGGCAAGGCACTCAAGGAATGGCATCACAATCATATTTATATAGCTTCCAAGGTGCAGCCCGTTCAATGGCCGCATCCGAATGAGACGGATCCAGCTATGACAGGGCGTTATCCCAAAGCTCACATTCGCAAGCAATGCGAGGACAGCTTGACCAGGCTAGGTGTGGACACCATTGATTTGTATCAGTTGCATGGTTGGTTCCCTATGGGGTTAGAGGATCTAGAATGGCATGAGGCGTTGACGGAGCTCCAGAAGGAGGGCAAAATCCGTGAATTCGGCGTGTCCATTCGCGATTATCGCCCGGAGGACGGTATTGCGCTTGCCGAGGCGGGGCTGATCCAAGCTGAGCAGGTTGTTTATAACATTTTTGAACAGAGGCCAGCAGAGGAACTGTTACCTATTTGTAAGAAGAATGGCGTGGCCGTCCTCGCCCGAGTCCCATTTGATGAAGGTTCGCTGATCGGCAGCTGGGTGCCAGAAACCTACGAGACTTTCGCGCCAGGCGATGTTAGACGTACCTATTTCAAGGGAGAGCGTTTCCTGCGGACGCTGGAGAAGGTGGATGCGATCAAACGGATGATCCGTGAATACGATGCGACGATGACGCTTGCCGAAGTTGCCCTTCGGTTCTGTCTGTCGGATGAAGCTGTAAGCTGCGTCATTCCGGGGATGCGCAACGTGGAGGAAGTGGAAGCCAATCTCAAAGTTTCAGATGGGCAGCCGTTGCCAACAGAGCTGCTGCAGCAATTGAAAGTGTTCAATTGGCCACGCAATTATCATAATCCGGATACGTTGGTGGATCCGTTATGAGTGCTTTTGCTAGATTCCAGAGGCGCCTTAAGGAGAAAGCGGACGATGTCCGGGCCCGTCCCGTTACTTACGTGGCTTTCGGTGATAGTGTGACCCAAGGATGTATGGAATACGCGACCATCGAGCACGAGCAAGTTTACCACAATCTGCTTAAGAATCGCATCGTGAAACGGTATCCTACGACGATTCTGAATGTCATTAATGCTGGCGTATCCGGTGATACGGCTGTTAAGTCGGAGGCGAGATGGCAGCGAGATGTGATTGCGTATCAACCAGATCTTGTGACCATTGGCTTCGGCGTAAATGATTGTCATACCGGGGAGGCGGGGCTTAAGCCGTATATGGAGAAAATAGACGCGTTCGTGCGAACTGTGAAGCGAGATACAGAAGCAGATCTCCTATTGCTTACGCCAAACATGATGATGTTGCACGACAACGATAACATTCATGAGAAGGATCGAACCGTATTGCCTCGCTTCACAGATACGGCAGAGAAAGGATATTTACGGCTGTATACCCTAGCGCTGAGGGAGTATTTAGAGCAAGAAAAGCTGGTTTATGTGGACATATATGCGCTATTCGAGAACTGGTTGCTGGAGGGGCAAGCACCTCATGCTAGACTGGCCAATGGTATTAATCACCCGGATCGTGCATTGCATGTCCAAATAGCAGAACAGATCGAAGCTCGGATATTCGAAGAACACGACAAACTTCAATAGAAAGTGGGGAGCGCCTCATGTTCGAACAGGCGAAGTGGATATGGAAGTCGGGAGACCGAAGACCAATTAATGAGCACATCATCTTTCGAAAAACGTTTGCATACGAGACTGGAGTATCCACTCGAGCGATACTGTCCATCTCTGCCGATACGAAGTATCGGGTATGGGTAAATGGAACGGAGCTTGGAGAAGGTCCTATTCGTTCGACCGCGGATCACTGGTATTACGATGAGTTTGATATTACTCACCTATTGGGGCCTGTCACGAATGTGATTGCCGTGCAGGTCTGGCACTACGGGCACTCTAATTATCAATACGTTGAGAATGAAGCGGGACTGATTGCTCAGTTATCCTTGCACGGCTCCGCCGGTATTCAAGTGATCGGAACAGATGAAACATGGCTTTGTTGTAGGCATGAGGGATACGATGTTGATGTCGTCAAACGCAATGTGAATTTGGGTTGGATGGAAATATACGATGCGAATGCGATGAGCGAACATTGGGTGCACCCCTCCTACGATGACGAGAGTTGTTGGGTGAGGAGTGAAGTTGTTGCTCCCTATGGTGGCGCACCTTGGGGAGGACTTTATCCCAGAGTCATTGAACCGTTGTCCACACAGATCATCAGGCCGAAGCAGATCCTTGCCCATAGTGAAATTGTACCCATCCGCCAAGTGATATCCGTCAATATGCGGGATAATCTGTACCCAGGTTCGCGCGATGCGAATGCGAAGATATTCAGTGGTTTTTTGGCCGTTAGGCTGGTGGCTGAGACAGAAACCAAAGGTCGTTTAACGTTCGCACATTCCAAATGGAACAGTGTTCAGGGACGCTTCAAGATAGATGACCGCTGGTATGTTCATAATGACGAGATACGGCTGGCGGCCGGCGAGCATCTATTCATGATGGAAATTTGCGGTGTTCATAATGATTTGTTCTGCCATTTGGAATTAGATTTCGATACAGAGCTGCGGTTCGCTCATCCTACTGGTGGCGATCAAGCCGCCTCATTCGTAACCATTGGCCCATTCGAGACGATCGAGTCGTATGCCGACGGCTTTCAGCCAGTATACGGGGGCGTTGAGAAGCGAACGGGTTTGAATCATGAGCATCCGCTGCTGCTGGAAATCGGAGCTTGCTCCACCTTGAAGGCATTCGAGGCGTACAATGACATGTGCAAGACGGTTCATCCAAGGCATGTGCTCGTGAATAAAATGATCTATTCGTTAATGATGCGTAAACGATTCGTCAAGCACTATCCCATTACGAACCGGCTGGAGCGAATGCTCCATGACCATCTGCTGCCGACCGTGCTTCCGGATACTGTAGAAGACGGGGATCTCGAATTCATATTGGATTTCGGTAAAATTTATGTAGGGTCCATTGAACTAGAAGTTGATGCGCCTCAAGGGACGGTGATCGATGTTTACGGCTTCGAAAACCGCGTAAATGGGGCCAACGCCTATACGTCCGGATGCAATAATTCATTCCGGTACATATGCTGTGAAGGTAGACAAGTGTTCAAGAGCTTCACCCGGATGGGCTTCCGGTATTTGATCGTCACCGTACGCCAAGCGGATACGCAGGTCCATCTGCACCAAATACAGCTGCACCAATCTAGCTATCCGGCTACAGATAAAGCACTATTCCGCTGTTCAGATCCCTTGCTAAATGACATTTGGGAAATTTCCAGACACACGTCGCACATGTGCATGGAGGATACGTTCGTGGATTGTCCCACTTATGAACAGGTATTCTGGGTAGGGGACTGCCGAGTGAGCGCACTTGTGAACTATCAGTTGTTCGGTTCCTATGAGCTAGTCAGGCATTGCTTGGAAATGGTACCGCGTTCGCGGCGTCAAAGTCCACTTCTGCTCGCCTTGTTCCCTACGGATTGGCAGGCGGCGATTCCGATGTGGACCTTTAGTTGGATTATCGCCTGCAAGGAGTATGTCGATTACAGTGGTGATCATACATTCATCGAGGTCATCTATCCGGAAATCAGGATAACACTTGAAGCGTATAGGGGCTTTCTCAACGAAGACGGCCTGTTTGATACCAGTTCTTGGAATATGCTAGATTGGGCACCAATCGATATTCCATCGGTTGGTGTAGTCACAGCGCAGCAGGCGCAGTTGGCCCAGTGTCACCGAATCGCAGCGGAGATGGCGGAATCGCTGGGACTACACACCGAGGCGAGAACTTTGCTTGATCACGCAGCGAGGTTGAAGCGGGCGCTTATTGAACATTTATGGGACGATGATGCTCAGGTCTACCTAGACGGTATCCACCGTAATGGTAAGCCGTCAACAACGACAAGTCTTCAGACACATGTGTTACTGTATCTGGCAGATTGCCTGGGAGAGCGACAGGCAGCCATTATCGAACCTCAGCTGCTGGATCCACCAGAGGATTGGATTCAAATTGGCTCGCCTTTCTTCTCGTTCTATCTGTTTGAGGTGTGGAGGCGTTTCGGTGAAATCGATCGCACACTGGCGCAGATTAAGACCGACTGGGGTCAAATGATCCGATATGGCGCCACCACCACGTGGGAAACCTTTCAGGTATTCCCAAGGAGTCATGCACATGCATGGTCGGCTGCGCCGGCTTTTGTCCTAGGTAATCAGTTGTTGGGCATTGAGAAAGTAGAGGAAGGCTATCGGAAAATTCGAATCGTCCCGCCTGTGACTGAACTGCTCTGGGCAGAGGGGATCGTTCCGACTGCTTACGGGCGTATCGATGTATCTTGGTCGAAGGAGGAGGGAAAACGAGTGATGCACGTAGCTGTTCCGCTAGATATTCAAGTAGAAGCGGTCCATGAACAGTTCGCGGATTGGGACATTCAGATTCAAGTGGTTAGATAGATCCAGATGGCTCTATTCTGGCAGGTGCTGGTGTTAAGCTTCCTTCTGACTTTTGCGGAACTTGCCGGGCGAGATTCCATGCATCTGTTTAAAAAGCTTATTAAAAAAACTCAAGTCGTCGAAGCCGACCTCTTGGGCAATCTGTAATATGTTGCTATTTGTAGAGATCATCAGCTCTTTCGCTATCCGTATGCGAATTTCATTACGGAATTCAATGAAGGTCTTGCCCATGTACTGCTTAAATCTAGCTGTGAAGGCGGACTGGCTCATGCCGCACATCTGGCTGACTTGAGCAAGTGACAGCGGATTGGCGTGATGCAGTTCGATAAACTCGGCTACACGCTCGATGATTTTGTGCTCAGAAGCTAGCGCCGTCATTGGTTTGTGCAGCATTTGATCGTAACAGCGGCTGAGGAATACGAACATTTCGATGAGTCTGGTCTTCACGAGCAAGCGATAACCGAGCATCTTCTCGGTGTATTCGTTAAGAATGCGGTCTAGCAGCAGTTTCATCTCGATCCTTTGGTGTGGATTCAGCCTCAGATGGGACTGGAAATGGACGGACTGCCGCAGAAAAGGCTCCACATAGAAAAAGTCGACGAACGACGTTACGTTGGATAATGATTGCAGCTCGTGACTTAAAATGGAAGGAGCAAGCAGTATGTTATAAACGATGAGATGTTCATCCACGAAATAGGCATGCTCGACATCCGGCTCGATGACGAAGACGTCACCTTCTTGGATAAGGTATTCCGCTCCTGCATAGATATGGCGACCCGATCCCTCTACCACATACACAAACTCGATGAATTCGTGTGAATGTGGCTTGACGGATTCTTTTTTTTTGAATGTGTACTGCTCGAGATGAAAGGGGAATTCATGCGCTTCCAGGTAAGTTTCATTTTCAAATCGGGTCATCGGGCAAGACCTCCGGAAAGGAAGATAAGTGCTTTATTACTTTTTATCATAGAGGATATCCAGCTAGAAGGAAAGCTGGCAAATCACCTTCAAACTCTGACGGATTCACCAAGTCTGCTCCCTTGTACACATGATAAAGTGAAATTAAAGTACAGAAAGTACAAAAGGAGCTGTCTGCCATGACCAACGCAATTCAATCGCTATTAACCTTGGAGCAACGCACATTTTATCAGGAGAACGGGTTCGTGCAAGTGGATAATGTCCTGAATGAGCAAGAAATAATTGAGCTCCGTCAATGTATGGATGAAGTGATGGTCGAGGAGTCTGCTTCGCTGTCCTTGCAAACGGATAAAAAAGGCGGCAGCTATTACCGTGTGCTTAACCAGCGTGTTAACGTCTGGCGGGACCATGGCGGCATGCATAAGTATTCTTTCAACCCACGGTTTGCGCAGATGGCACTTGAACTTACGGGTGCAAGTGGAATTCGTCTCTTTCACGATCATGCCCTGTGGAAAATGCCAGGCGATTCGAAGCCAACTCCGTGGCATCAAGATTACCCTTATTGGCCGATGACGGAGCAGGGAGCCATGTCGATATGGATCGCACTCGATGACGTGGATGAGTCGAACGGTTGCATGATGTTCGTACCGAAATCACAAAATGCCGGTAAACTGAACCATATTGATTTGGCCAATCCTCAAGATTTATTTGAGTTCGTGAAGGGGACCGATTACGAGAATGCGAAGCCTGTGAAAGTGCCGTTAAAAGCAGGAAGCTGTACGTTCCATAATGGGCTTACCTTTCACTATGCGCACTCGAATGTAACGGATAAGCCGAGGCGTGCGCTAGCGATCATTTACATGCCGGATGGGACGACATTTAACGGGAAGAAGCATGCGATCACGATGGATTTGAACTTGCATGAAAACCAACCGCTGGCAGGTCGGATGTTTCCACTATTAGCCTCCAGATCGTAAGGAGGAGGGGAGATATGGATAAGGATGATATCAAAAGTAAGGAAGACCTTCTTGCTCATCTCGGTGACGATTATGACCGTTTTTTGGGAGCAATCGTGCCCCCTATTTTTCAAAACTCACTGTTCACAAGGAAAACGGTTAATCACGGGTATACGTATACACGCGTTTCCAACCCGACGACGGAGATTGCCGAAATGAAAATCGCAGCGCTTGAGGGTGGAGAGGAAGCACGCTGCTTCTCTTCGGGAATGGCCGCAATAAGCGCTGCCTTAACCTACTATCTTGAGAAAGATAGCCATGTGATATGCCCTCGTGCAGCCTACGTACCAGCGAAAGCCTTTCTGGAAACCTACATGAAGAAGTTCGGCTGTGAGGTTACGCTCGTATCGGGGGAAAGTATCAAGGAATTCGAACAAGCGATCCGCCCGAATACAAAGGTTATTTATCTGGAAAGTCCGCTATCGAACATTTTCTCGCTCCAGGATCTGAAGGCAATCTCCAGTTTAGCGAAATCTTATGGGATTGCGACGATCATTGATAATACATGGGCGACGCCGCTTTATCAGAATCCCCTTGCCTATGGCATTGATCTCGTGGTTCACTCTGCATCGAAGTATTTGGGTGGACACAGCGATATTCTGGGTGGTGTCATTATAGGTAGCAAGCAGATTCTGGAATCGATTACCAATAACGAAAGAAGTTTGTTTGGGGCTGTTATGGATCCCCACCAATCCTGGCTGCTCATTCGGAGTTTGCGGACCCTCGCGGTTCGGATGAGGCAGCATGAGGAGAATGGTAAGAAGGTCGCCGCTTTCCTCGAAGGTCATTCTCAAGTATCCACTGTCTACTATCCAGGCTTGCCTAGCCATCCGCAATACGAGCTTGGGTGCAGGCAGATGTCTGGTTACTCCGGGTTGCTGAGCTTCGTGCCGAAGGGCGACAAACAGCAGATTATGAAGATGATGAAAAGCTTGCGGTATTTTGAAGAAGGCCCAAGTTGGGGCGGTTTTGAGAGTCTTATTAATTCACCTGGGCTATGGGTCAACGAGGAGACATCCCTCTTATCAGGAATTCCGATCGGTCTAATGCGCATTTCGGTTGGTCTGGAGAGTGCAGAATCGATTATCGAAGATTTAGATCGCGCACTAATTGAAATGACACGATAGTCATAAGGGGAAACGGTCGATCGTAAATTGCACGAAGTATGAAGGGGACGAGTGTTCACGTGAGCTATGTACAGGATTGGCAGGCTGTTCAAGAGAAAATTCGGACGGAAGCGTGGGCGAAGACGGTCTATGACACTCTGCTTAAGACCACGGAGTGGTGGGTCCATCATTACGCAGATGATCCAGGGAGAATTACGGGATGGGGGCACAACTATTTCTGTGAAGCATGCGGGAGCAGGATTAATTTCGAGCGGGAAGCTCCCCATGCGAATAGCTGCCAAAGTTGTGACCACGCCAATAAGGGTGCCCGCTTTGATCAAGCATGGAATTATTTGTACCGGGACGAAGCGCATAAACATGTTTTTTACGCAGGTGTGCTGTATCGGCTAACTGGCGATGATCGTTACCCGACTTACATCCGCAGCGTTTTGTCATTCTATAGCGATCATTATGAGCAGCTCCAGGTAGACGTTCCCGCCGGTTATGTTGGAAAAATAGCCGGCATTAATCTCTGCGATGCGGTGGGCATGATTTGGCTGTTGCAGGGGATGGAGATGATTAAGGAGACGTTAAGCACTGCAGAGCTGCGTCATTATAAGAGCCATCTATTCGACCCGCAGGTAGAGCTGCTCGACAGCCACTGTACGAGTATTCACAACATTCCGTGTTGGATGAAGGCGGCAGTGGGCATGACGGGAATGTTCTTCGGTGATCACAGCTACGTAGAGAGAGCCTTGGAGGGACCTTTCGGTTTGCTGCGGCAATTGCAGGAAGGCGTAACAGCGGAAGGATTCTGGTACGAAGGTTCGTTTCACTATCATTTCTATTGCGTAGAACCGTTCACTTATTTCCTGTTGTTTGCCCGTATTTATGATGTGGCATGCAAAGGAATGGATGAGATCGTTAAACGGATGTATGTGTTCCCAGCTGAGCTTGTATTCGATAACGGTGTTTTCCCCAATCCGAATGACGGCTGGCCGAACATCGCGCTGACTCACTATGCGGGTCAGTACGAGTACGCGAATCGATTGTTTCCAAATCCTGCCTTTGAGTATGCACTTTCCAGATCTTACGAGGCGTACTACCGGCAGGCGATGGCTTATGGAGGGATGATCGAGAATTCACCTGAAGGATGGGTTCAACGTCTCCTTTTCGGCAAAGGGAAATATGCTGGGGAAGAGCTTCTCCGCGTAACGAAAAATTATCCTGCTTCGAATATTTGCTCGTTACGCGCTGGGAAAACGGCTTTATTTATGAAATACGGACTGAATACACGGAGCCATGCACACCCTGATTTAATGAATATCGAGCTGTTCGACGCGGATTGTTTATGGTCTCACGATATATCCTCGAATGGCTATGGTTCTTTCTTGTTTCTAGAGTGGCAGCGGAAGACAATTGCTCATAATACGGTCATCGTCGATGGCGTCGATCAGATCTGTTCGGAGCGGGGCATTGTGGAGCAATTCGAACCAGAGAGTAACCGCATACGTGCCAAAGCCAAAGATGTCTATCCTGGTGTCGATTATGTGCGCGATATTCATGTTCAAGAAGGGTACATCTCGGATACATTTGAGGTGATCAGCGCAGATGAACATCAGACCGATTGGTTGTTTCACTGTCATGGGAAGATGGAGACCGAGTTCGAAACGCAGCCGTGTGCACCCATCGGGAGCGAGTTTGGCTATCAGCACCTCATGAATGGGTAATGGCAGATCGAACGTTAACGCTTTGGATGGAAGGGTGCGCGGGAACTGATATTTATGTATTCGAGGGGTACGAAGATACAACGGCTAAGAAACGATCTGGTGTATTGGTAAGAAGGCACGGGTGTGGAGCAGCCTATCGTGCCGTTTATACGATTGAGTGAATGCTTAAGCGTATTGAAGTCATTTCTTCTTATGGGGGTAAACATCAATGGCGAAGAGAATAGAAGTGGACGTAACGGATTACAGCTTCCTTGAAGCTGCTTCTTCCTATAAAGGCTCGCTGCTGCGACCGATAGATACCGCAAAGTTGCTGAAGATGTGCTTCTGGTTGGAGTTCGAGCTGTCACGGATGACGATGGGATGGGTCTCGTCTGTGCCAGATTGGGACCTGAAGGGGGAACTTGTGCGATTGTCGTATCTGCACACGCAGCATATGGTACAGCTGCGTGAACGGATCAGCGAGTTACCTGGCGCGGATATTAACGATAAAGCCTGGACTCCGAGTGGTCTTCAAGAAGCTTGTCAGCGTATTACGCAGGCGGGAGGGCTCATTGAATTTGCTGCGGGTTATAAGTTCATCGTTCAGAAGCTTTATGAGCAGTATACCGTATTTCATGAAACGCTCGATCCGATCCTGGACGGACCAACGTTTGATAAACTGCGATATATCGAGCTGGATAAGGAGCAGATGCTTTCCTGGGGCATTCCTTACGTGAAGTTTGCTTATGTTGAAGATCAAGAGAAACGTGATGCGTATCATAGTTGGTTAGGTTATATCGATCAGGTATGGAAGGTGCTCGAACAATCATCGTCGAAGAAAAAGATCGATTGGCCGGACCATCCGGTTCTCGAGCCAGCGGGCCCAATTCCACTGAAGCCTGCTAACGATCCGAAGTATCCGCATGTCGATCTGACGAAATATAAAAGCGCGATGTTCGATCCGAAATCTCCCACTTACGACAGCCTAAAACATATGATCTTCATCAATGCCAGTGAAATGTCGGCTGTGGAAAGCTTAACCTATCTGTACTATGGTGTGCAGAAAATGCCCATAGATTTCTACCTTGATGTAGCACGGCATACATGGGATGAGGTCCGTCATAGTCAGATGGGGGTTCGCCGATTAAAGCAGATGGGCTATCGAACGGAGGATTTCTCTTGGCATCCATCCACATCGCCGACGCCGGAAACGATGAAGCAGGTGTTTCCCGAGTTTTATTCCAGTCTGACGATGGTTATGGAGCCCTGTTCCTTCATCAAGAAACGGAAGTCGATTGCTGCCTTCATGAAGCACGGTGATCCTCTGTCATCGATCCAATCCGAATATGATATCGCCGACGAGCGTCTTCATGTTGGATTCGGGCAGAAATGGGGTGCGAAGCTATTCGAGCATATGGAAGACTTTATATCGGCACAGAATGCCGCTGAAACGGTCAAACAGATGCATCTTCGCAAAATGGGCTATAGCCAGGATGAGATTAACAAAGTGCTGCACAGCTTTCCAGAGTTCTGTGGATTTGCAACAATGGAACTCAATTACGATAAGTATTAATAGGACACGATCCATAGCCGATTACCGTGGAAAGGTTTATAATGCTAACAATACGTGCGTGAGCTGTTGGCTCACGCACTTGCCATTCCATCCGAATGCAGGTGAAGTTGTTTGTCTAATGTCGTTTCTAAATTTCTGAATTTGAAGCTGCGTACGAAGTTTCTGCTGTCCTTTACAGTGATCATCTTATTAACAGTGCTGATGATTAGCTTCGTTAATTACTATGTTTCTGTCCGTGTCATTAAACAGAATACGTCCGTTTATTCTCAATATTTAATCGAACAAATAGGGATTAACCTCGAGAAACGGACCAAGGACATCGAGGAGCATGTATTCCAACAATTCCGTAATTCCACGCTGAATAGGACGCTAGGTATTCCTGAAGATGCAAGTGAATCCGATTTGTATATCAAGAATAAGGTCATTAGTGAGTTTATGAAAGATTTAGTGTTTTCCAAAGATTATTATTTGTCGGTTATGGTCGTCGATACGGCAGGTAACCCCTACGGGTTCGAACGCAGTGCGACTCAAAACTACAACAAAGATCTGATGAACCTGGATATCGAGAAGATTAAGGATCAGCGTGGCCGCACATCCTGGGTTCCGGGAAATAGCAACGTTATCTTCATGGAGAAGGCTGTATATGATGTTACGTCTAGCCGTTATGTGGGCATTATTATCGTTGGTGTGGACATTAATCTGATCGGCAGCATCTACACGAATGTGGACGAACTTACGAAGGGGAACATCGTCATCCTGAATGAGGGATTGGAGCCGCTGATGTTCGACAGGCTTGTTTCCGAGCCAACCCGCTATTTCATCGAAAACAAGATGTACGCTCAGAAGCCCAGTCTCAATGAGGGTTTTCAGTTTAAAGGGCAGACGTACATTTCTACTATAATTTCTACACCCTATGACAAGTGGATGATTATCCAAGTCATCGCTGTTAACGAATTAACACGTGGCACAGAAGTCATCAAATTGTGGACATTAAGCACCATTCTTGTCTCGCTATTGCTAGCGTTCATCCTAGCGGTGATCATTTCTAGAAACATTACAGGAAACGTTCGACTGCTGCTCCAGAGCATGACCCACTTCTCTGTGGACTTCACCCATAAGGTCATCGTTCCGAGAAGCAGAGACGAGGTAGGGTTACTAGCGGAGAAATTCAATTCGATGGCTCAGAAGATCAGCGAGTTAATTCACACCGTCTATGAGGAGAAGCTGCTAAAGCAAAAGGCGGAGTATCGCACGCTGCAATTCGAATATAAGGCGCTGCAAGCCCAGATTGATCCCCATTTTCTCTATAATACACTGGAGTCGATTCATAGCTTAGCCAAGCTGCGTGGCGACGAACAAGTGAGTGAGATGATCTACCTGCTCGGTAAGCTGCTGAGAGAGAGTATCAGTAAGAAGGGGGATATTATTTACCTGCAGGAAGAAGTGGACTTTATTAGGAGTTATTTATCTATTCATCAAATTATCTATGGCAATCGAATAGAGGTTAATTACTATTTTGACAAGAGCCTGATGGCCTTTAGGGTTCCTAAATTCATTCTGCAGCCACTCGTAGAAAATTCGATCAAACATGGCATTGAAGAGAAGGTAGGTAAAGGAATAGTCAGTATTGGCTGCTGGATGAAGGAAGACGTTCTGTATCTCGAAGTGTCCGATAACGGCGTAGGCATCGATGAAGAAACGAAGGAACACTTGCTCGACCCACCAGAGCACTCGAAACTGAAACAGAAAGATAAGCATACGAACGTCGGGATTATCAGTGTGCACAAAAGGATTCAAATACTATTTGGAGAAGCATACGGCTTAAGCATTATGAGTGAAATGGATCAGGGGACAACGATTCGGATTCGTCTTCCAATCCTAACGGAGGAGGGCTCCAGATGACATACAAAGTAGTAGTGATAGACGATAAACCGCTGATTCGGCAAGCGATTGTGCAAACGATCGCCTGGGATAAGCTCAATTGCACCGTAGTCGGTCAAGCGGAGGATGGTATTGAAGGTCAGCGTTTAATTACGGAGCTGCAGCCAGATATTCTCGTAACGGATATCAAAATGCCTGGCTTAAGCGGGCTCGATTTAGCTGAACAGATGAGTACGGGCTTTCCTTTGGCCAAAACCATTCTTATAACTGGCTACCAGGATTTTGAATATGCGAAGCGGGCTGTCCGGCTCGGTGTATTCGATTTTATCGTCAAACCGATTAACTACGAAGAACTAAGCCGAGTAATTGGGGGCGCTGTAGAAGAGATTGATAACAAGCGCAGAGAGAATGAGCATACGGTCAAGATTACCTCTGCTTTCGTCGAGTTAGAGAAGCAACATATCGATGCCATGCCCTCGCTTAGAAGCAAACTGATCGGAGATTTGATTACAGGGACAGACGACATGCAGGAACAGGTGAAGAAACTTGATATTCTGTATAGTCGATACGTTGTGCAAATTGTCCGTACAGCTAATAGAAGTGATCAGTCAAGTGCAGCGAACGCTGTTAAGTATAAGCAGCAGATGCAACTCCGCCTATCCGAACAAGCGCATGAGTTGACTGCGAAGCGTGATTTCTATGTTATTGAGTCTCTGCGGAATAACGATCTTATATTTGTATGTCTGTTCCCTAAGGTAATGTCGCAGAGGGAGTATAGAATGAAGCTGCAGAACTTCTGCAACGAGTTTATTGATATAGCCCATGTGGGGGAGCAGATTTCCTGTCAAATCGCAGTTAGTTCCGTGTACAAATCACTTCTTGAGCTGCCGGAAGCTTTCCGAGAAGCTTCTATGATTATGGACTCAAGCTTTTTCCGGATGGAGGAAAGTGTGTTATTTCCGGATCATAACCAGCAAGAGAAGGAACTCGGGAAATATTCGATTATTCAGGATTTAGAGCAATTCAACCAAATGTTGGAGGACAAATCCAGCGAAGATGTGATGGCTTATTTGGAGCGTTTTCTACAACAAATTACCGCTTATAGTGAAGGGAATATCCTTGTCGTGAAGGGCTTGCTCTCCGAGGTTTGTCTTGCGGTGGCACGCTACTATTTCCGTGTAACTGGCGATGAGTTCGGTCTTGGTAAAAGCATCGACCAAATTCTCGAGGATGTCTACCGGCTGACGAGTATGAAGGAAGCCTCTACCTACCTCACAACGTTTATTGGGACGATTAAAAAGAAGCTAGAAGGCGGGGATAAGGTATATAGCCTTGTTGTAAAGAAGGTCATCGATTACATCAACAGCCATATCGCCGATACCATTAACTTGACGTCAACCGCTGAGCATTTTGGTCTGAGCTCGAGTTATCTAAGCAGGTTGCTGCGTACAGAAACCGGTATTAATTTCGTAGACCTTGTCTCTAAGGCTCGAATTGAAACCGCCAAGCGTCTGCTAATGGATCCCAAAAATAAGGTGAATGAAGTAGGAGAAATGGTAGGGTATAAGGAATACGCCTATTTCTATCAGGTTTTTAAGAGGCTTGAAGGTCAATCGCCTAAAGAATATAAGAACAGAGGTAAAGAAATCTAATAAAAGGGTAAGATTCTCGTATGTAAACTGCTGGACGTGTGCGATACATTATGGTTACAAGCACTTTATAGTGCGTACTAGGAGGTGCTTACCGTGACTATCGCGCAAATACAGCGGCAAGAGATAGAGATCTTGATTCATAAAGTCATTAGCGGAATGAAAAATCTGGAAGCAACAATCCAGGAAGACACGCTAGTCAGCATCATTACAATGGATAAATGGGACTGGTCCCAGGGAGTCGGCTTGTTCTCTCTCTACTTGTATTACAAGGAAACCCAGAATTGTGATGTGTTTACGTATTTAACCGATTGGTTCGACAGTCGGATCCGCGAGGGGCTCCCTCCGAAGAACGTCAATACGATGTGTCCGCTGCTTACTTTAAGCTACTTGTACGAAGAAACACGTAATCCAGAGTATTTGCGGATATGTGAAGAGTGGGTTAGTTATGCGGCAGATGAGATGCCCCGAACGCCTGAGTTTGGGATCACGCACGAGACGATCGATAATGCGAATGAAGGCGAGTTGTGGGACGATACGCTCTATATGACAGCGCTGTTCATGGGCAGAATGGGTATTTTGTTGGCAAAGGATCATTATGTACAAGAAAGCATTCGACAGTTCCTTGTCCATCTCAAGTATTTGACGGATAAAAAAACAGGACTATTCTTTCATGGCTGGAGTTTCATGGAGGGGCATAATTTCGCGGAAGCGCTCTGGGGTCGCGGTAATGCGTGGTATACAGCAGGGCTGGTCGACTACTTGGATATCGTCAAGATACCGCTAGGCGTGGAAGTATTCCTGCTTTCTTCACTAGAACGTCAGATTCAGAAGCTGACTGAGCTGCAAAGGCCAAGCGGGATGTGGACGACATTGCTGAACGATCCGACATCCTATGAGGAGACCTCAGCAACTGCGGGTTTCGCATACGGCATTCTAAAGGCTGTTCGCAAAGGTTATATCAGCGAAGTCTACAAAGAAGTTGGGTTGAAGGCGCTGCAAGCAGTCATGAATAAGGTTGATGCAAAAGGAGCCGTTCACGGCGTATCTTACGGAACGCGTATGGGGCGTACGCTACAGTTCTATCGCGAAATCCCGGTATGTCCGATGCCCTATGGGCAATCGATGACATTGCTGATGTTGGTGGAAAGCCTTCATCATGTCGAATGACTATTGGAAGTGAATGTGGGAAGGTGGGGGTACACACATGATCATTGGGAAGGAAATCCACAAGTATCGGGATGCAATCACGGTTGGAATTTCTGAACTTGTACAAATAAGAAGCATCATGGGTACTCCGGAGCCAGGAAAACCGTTCGGGGCTGGAGTCGATCGTGCTTTGCAATATATGCTCAGTCTGGCTGAATCCTTAGGGTTCGAAGTGACCAATGTGGACGGGTATGCAGGTCATGCCGAATACGGTCAAGGCGAGGAGATCGCTGCTGTGCTTGTTCATCTGGATACAGTAGAAGAAGGGGAGGGATGGACGTTCCCACCGCTCGGCGGCCTCATCGAGAATGGTAGGATCATTGGAAGAGGTGCATCTGATAACAAAGGACCAGCTGTAGTCGCTCTCTATGCGCTGAAAACGCTGATGGATCTAGGCATTACCGGCAATCGCCGTCTCCGCTTGATCTTTGGTACGAATGAGGAGGAGAGTGGCATGAAAGACCTCGACTACTATTTCGGGAGGGAGCAGCTTCCGGTTATGGCATTTGCGCCTGATGCTGGCTACCCTATTTTTAATGTGGAAATGGGCAGTATGAACGTGGTGTTCTCCAGTGAACAAGAGTCATCTTCCACGAAAACTCAGCTGACGATCTTGTCTCTGAAGGGTGGTAACATGCTAACTCTCATTCCGGAGACTTGCACGGCGTCGCTTTCTCTGGCACAGCTCACCGATAGCCAGGTGGCAAACTTTCACGCTGCGGTTAACCTTCAGACCAATTTGTCAGTCACATACGACGGTAGTAGTGTAATGGTATTAACAGCAGGAAGCGAGTTGCTGGCTGACAGTCCAACAGGCTCGCGAAATGCCATCGTGAATATGGTTACTTTCCTATGTGGACAAGGACTGACTACCAATTGGGACAGCCTCTTGCACTTCCTACATAGTAAGATTGGCGCAGAGAAAGGCGGACAGTCGCTCGGTATTGCTTGTAGCGATAGCTTCTCAGGCGCGTTGGTTGTTTATTTGCGCACCATTTCCTGTGATCTCCATCGTGCGGAAGCACTATGTAATATTCGGTATCCGGTCAGTCATGACGGAGCTGGTATATTATCTGCGGTTGATGGTCTAGCAGGCAAGCATGGCGTCCGTACAGAATTGACCCGACATCTGCATCCCGTGTATGTGCCAGAAACCCATCCGGTCATTGTCAGGCTAAGCCGCGCTTACAAGAAAATCACCGGTGATGAAGCCGTGCTGCTGCGTATGGGCGCCGGCACCTATGCCCGTAAAATGCGGAACAATGGTGTCGCATTCGGTGCGGGGCTGACTGGTGGCGTCGACACCCATGTACATCAAGCAGACGAGTTCGTCTTTATTGATGATATGATGCAGCATGCCGAAATCTGCTTACAGGGCATGTATGAATTATTGATCGATTGACCGAGCGAAAGAGATTATATAGATGAAGTAAAGAAAACTAATAAAAAGTAAAATTTCTAGCATGTCAATCATTTTCACAAGCGAGTACACTTGCAACATGCCTAGAAGAATAGGCTGTGGCTGTGTTATCAAATATTTCACCTGTATAGAAAACGCTTTCGTTAAGGGGTTCGCATTTGGAGAAAGGAGCAAGGGTATGGAAGTACAATCTCAGAAACGCCATGTAATTGCACAGACGGACAGTAAACCAAGAAACGCTTTTACAAAAGAGCTGTTCAAAAATTACGATTTGTACTTACTGCTTGTCCCGGGCATTATCTTCTTCTTTGTATTTTGCTATATTCCGATGTTCGGGCTTGTCGTTGCGTTTAAGGATTATAACATCTTCAAAGGGATCCTCGATTCGGATTGGATAGGTCTGCATCATTTCAAGGAGATGCTACAGATTCAAGATTTCTATCGGATCGTCCGCAACACCCTACTACTTAACGTTCTAGGCCTAATTGTGGGATTCCCAGCACCGATTATTCTGGCGCTAATGCTAAATGAAATCAGGGCGAAATATTTTAAGAAAATATCGCAATCGCTACTGTATTTGCCACACTTTATGTCATGGGTCATCATGGGCGGGATTATTTATAATCTACTTTCCCCGAAATATGGGATCGTCAATAGTATGATGAGATTCTTCGGGATGGAAGAGATCTATTTCATGATTGAGGAGACCTGGTGGGTCATCATATACACATTGTCCAGCGTATGGGCAGGAGCGGGATGGGGAACGATTATTTATCTTGCCGCGATGACGATGATCGATCCTTCCTTGTACGAAGCAGCTGTCATGGATGGTGCAGGCAGATGGAAGAAAATCATACATATTACGCTGCCAGGAATTATGCCTACGGTGATTATCCTGTTGATCCTCAATATCGGTCATATGGTATCCATCGGTTTTGAGCATCCTTTTGCCTTACAGAATCCTGTTGTTACGAATATTTCGGAGGTTATTAGCACATACGTGTATTCTTCGGGAATTAAACAGGGGCAATTCGGAATTACGACGGCCATCGGGATGTCGCAATCCATTATTAATCTTATTCTTGTGCTTGGTGCGAATTATTTTGCCAAGCGTCTCGGTAAAGAAGGACTTTGGTAAAATTCAAAGGAGTAGGAGGCTAGAGATATGGCGGCTACTGCACACAAACATGGAAATAGACGCGGCTTATTCGGCAAGTACTCGGGATGGGACATAAGCTTTAACATCTTTAATTATACGCTGCTCATCCTATTCACCTTCATATGTATATTTCCCTTCATTAATACATTAGCAAATGCCTTCAGCAGCAGCCACGCCATTCAGACGGGGAAAGTTGTGCTTTGGCCTGTCGAATTTCAGCTTGATGCGATGAAATCGGTCGTCACAGATTCCAATATCATCAGATCGTTAGGGGTAACCATCTATATCACGGTAGTCGGTACTGCGCTTAACATGATATTCTCGATAACAACGGCTTATCCCCTCTCCAGGAAGGACCTGAAGGGACGCAAATATTTTATGAATTTCATGATTGTGACCATGGTTTTCAGCGGAGGTATGATTCCCAGCTACTTGTTGATTAAGTCGCTAGGGCTGTTGAACAGCTTATGGGCGTTAATGCTTCCAGGTTTAATCAGCGCGTTTAACGTTATTATTATGAAATCTTTTTTTCAGGATCTCCCTGAAGAGCTGCGCGAGGCGGCCGTTATGGATGGCTGTGGCAATTTGCGATACCTAGCACAGGTCGTGCTTCCCCTATCTGGTGCCGTATTGGCAACGATCAGTCTGTTTTATGCGGTCGGTCATTGGAACGCCTATTTTGCAGCCGTCTTGTACATCGACGATTCGGCGCTCTATACGTTACAGGTGAAACTGAGGAACATATTGCTGCTTGCCCAGATGGATACCTCTTTGGAAACGATGCAATCGTTGGATAATCTCAACGTCATAGAGGAGTCACTGAAGGGAGCCACGATTGTCTTCGCGACGGTTCCGATTCTCATCGTATACCCATTCCTGCAAAAGTATTTTGTGAAGGGGTCGTTCCTCGGATCAGTTAAAGGATGAAGCACAAAGGTGAATAACAAAAAAACTATCAAAATGTCAAAATTATCGAATAGAATCACATGCTGAAAACGCCTATATTTACAATGCAAGCGCTTAAATTACATGCATTCCCAACCAGATATGGGTGAAATCCCAATACAACGAGTAGGCCTATAATGAATACTAGGGAGGAAGCATTATGGTAAAGGTACTTAAAAAAGGGGTATTAGGAAGTATGACGGTTATACTCATGCTTTCGGGTTTCTTGGTTGCTTGCTCCAACAAAGATGAGGGCGGAAGCACAGCAACAACTTCACCAAGTGGCAGTAACACAACAACACCGAGTAAGGAACCTGAGAAGCCAGCCAAAATCCGTGTCACATTGTGGGACCGCTCCAATGCGCCAGAGGGTCAAAACCTAGGCAATAACCCGATTATTAAATATGTCATCGATGAAACGAAGAAGGTTGGTCTCGACGTGGAATTCGTCTCCCTGCCTAGAGCGCAGGAATCGGAGAAACTGAACGTATGGATGGCATCCGGGGAAGCACCTGACATTATTTTAACCTACTCCATGGATACGATCTTCAAATACGCGGAACAAGGTGGATTATGGGAGTTGGATTCTTATCTAGCCAAGTATCCAGACTTGATTAAGAATAACAAACTAGCACTTGACCAAGTGGGTATGTACAAAGGTAAGCGATATGCGATTCCTGCTCTGAAGGCGAACACATACTCCGGTCCCAACATGAAGATTCGTAAAGACTGGCTAGATGCGCTAGGGATGAAGAATCCGACTACGAACGAAGAATTATATCAGGTACTGAAAGCCTTTAAAGAGAAAGACCCTGGCAACGTAGGGAAAGACAAAGTGATCCCATGGGCGCTCCCTGCAATCAACCAATCTATGAAAGCATTCTACTATGGTCCTATGTTTGGCTTCGGTGTCAATATGGACGGCCCGAGTAATCAGTTCTATGCACCAGATGGCAACTATAAGAATGGTGTCTTCACCTCTTCTGTTGCTACGCCTGAAGGAAAAGCTTATTACCAATGGATGAATAAAGTGTACAAAGAGGGTCTGATTTCCAAGGAATTCGTCACGGATGTGAGCTCTCAGCAATTTACGCAACAGGTTAATAGTGGTGTTGCCGGCTTCGTAGATTCCAATGACACACCTTGGAACCTGAATGTGGCTACACGTAAATCGGTCCCAACAGCAACTTGGGTACCTGTAGAACCATTCAAACGTCCGGATGGAACTCAGCTTATGTCAAAAGTATCGGATTTCTCGATGCTTGTCGCTGTTCCGAAATCCAGCAAGAATCCGGATGCTGTCTTGAAGTATCTGAACTGGATGGTTGAACCGAAGAATCTTGCGACCGTTCAAAGCGGAATTGAGGGAGTAAACTGGAAGGATGACGGTGGCGTTAAAGTCCAGATCGATCCTGAACTGAATAAGAAAACTACGTGGGTATCTCTAGCGGGTGACCTTGCCATTGTTCAACAAGGGGGACCAGCATTAAACAAAGAACAGCTCCTTAAGTCAGTAGCCCTCTCACTTCCGGACGAGAAGCAGAGAGAAGAATACGCCAATTCATTCGTTACTTATTATGAGATTTTCAAGAAATACGGCAAACCGAACACGGTGATTGACTCACCTCGTCCTGTAGCCCAGAAGACCGTAGCAGCCATCGAGAAGAGCCTGTATGAAGGGGTTTCCAAAGTGATTATTTCTACGGATTTCGAGAAGACGTATGCGGAGATGCTTGCCTCTTGGGAAAGAGCTGGCGGAAAAGATTACGACAAAGAGATTAGCGAAGCTTATAAAACGATGAAGAAGTAAATGTATGCAGGGGAGCGAACAGATTTCTGGTTCGCTCCTTTGTTATTTTACTATACCCGCATAATTGTAGGGTTATTCTGGTTTGGGCAGATGCAGGAGCTCCGCAAGCTGTGCAGCCAAGAATACTGGTGTGTAGGGTAAATCGTTGCGAAGCCAGAAAACAATCGTACCAATGATAGCTGAGGATCCGTACCAGATTGTAATATCTTTCTTAACCTTCAGATTGACAGTTGAGGACGCTTCTAGCTTGTCCATGCGAATCGTGATAAAATCAGCCATCAGCTTCATAAGCCGTTCCGTGAAAACAGGAATACGTTTGGAAGCAAGAAGAACTTTATAGAAATTTGAATTTTCCGCGATATGTTCAAGCATATTCAGGAGGATCTGACTAGTAAAACCAGGTGGGTCCGGAGCTTCCTGAAAGATAGCTTGGATTTCGTTAATCATCTCTTCAGCCAACTTATCAATCATATCGGGAATGTCTTTATAATGAAGATAGAAGGTGACGCGGTTGATCGTCGCTCGCTCCGCAATGCGATTCACGGTGATTTTCTCAACTTCAAGCTCCTGAAGTAATTCAATAAATGCTTCTCGGATCAAAAGCCTCGTACGAAGCACGCGGGGATCTGTTCGTTGTACTTTTGTTGTCATAATATAAAGCACTTCCTTCTTTCCTTAGGGTAGACGACAATCGCTGTAAGATTTGTGGATTATGTATGGAGTAGACGACACATTAATCAAAACTGTTAACTAATATACATTTATAAAAAAGCTGTTGCTTGTGAACATGAGGATTGATGACTATAATACTATTTACATAAAGTTTATTATACAACACATTGTCAATTAGTTAGAAATTGAATTTGAAAGGAATATGTGAAATGAGTAAAATTGCTGCATTTGATCCTAGTTCCATTAAGAAAGGTCCCTTATTATTCGTTATGATTCTGGGGGCATTCATCGCCGTTCTAAATCAGACGATTATGAGCGTTGCCTTACCGCCACTCATGGTCGAATTCAATATTGCCGCTTCAACAGGACAATGGTTGACCACTGGTTATATGTTGGTTAACGGTGTTTTGATTCCAATAACTGCGTTCCTGATGCAACGCTTTACGACGCGGGAGCTGTTCCAAGCGTCCATGATTATTTTCCTCATTGGTACCATTGTATCAGCTGTGGCGCCAGGCTTTGAGGTATTGTTGACGGGACGTTTGATTCAAGCAGCTGGGGCAGGTATTATCATGCCGCTTCTTATGAATGTTATTTTGACGATCTTCCCGGCAGATAAGCGTGGAGGAGCTATGGGCATGGTTGGATTGGCAATCATTTTTGCGCCTGCAGTCGGTCCTGCTCTTGCTGGTTATATTTTGGAACATTATTCGTGGCGTACTCTTTTCTACGGCATCATACCTATTGTTGTTGTCGTCATTGCTGTTGCTTTTATCTATCTGAAAAATGTCTCTGAACGTCAATATCCCAAAATTGATATGTGGGGTGCCATTCTTTCAACGATCGGATTCGGTTTCCTTCTTTACGGCTTCAGCAGTGCTGGTGGCAAAGGCTGGTCCAGTGCGGAAGTTATCGTATCTATTATTGTTGGTGTAGTTGCCTTAATTCTATTTACATGGCGTCAACTAGTTATCAAAGAACCACTATTAGATCTTAGAGCTTTTAAACACAACATGTTTACACTGACAACGTTAATTAACATTGCAGTTACCATGGTTATGTATGCCGATATGATGCTGCTTCCGTTGTATTTGCAAAATGCTCGCGGCTATACCGCGTTGGAATCAGGTATCCTTATGCTCCCAGGCGCACTTCTTATGGGCTTGATGATGCCAGTAGCTGGTAAGCTGTTCGATAAATTCGGAGCGAAGTGGTTGTCCATTATCGGTATGGTCATTACGATCGTAACCACACTTGGATTCATTAATTTGACGGATTCTACAAGTTATACGTATTTAGTTCTTATGTCCACAGGACGACGTTTTGGTATGGCGCTATTCTTAATGCCGATCACGACGGCGGGACTCAATCAATTGCCTGCTAGGCTGAATGCGCATGGTACCGCGATTTCCAATACGATCAAGCAAGTAGCTGGCGGCGTCGGTACGGCACTATTGATCACCGTTATGACGACTAGAACCAAATCTCATGTCATCGAGTTAATGACGGCTGGTAAAACAGCGACGGCTACGAAGGAAATGATTAAAGAAGCATCTATCCAGGGGATTAATGATTCTTATCTCGTTATTATTGGTATCGGGGTTGTTGGTTTGATTCTTTCCTTCTTCATCAAACGTGTAGGTCAAGCGCAGGAAGAAGAAACAGAAGTTGTTACCAATCGCAAACCAGTTAGTGCATCGTAAGATAAATAAAAAGTTCTCGATTAAGTGCAGTACGCTCCTTGGAGTGTGCTGTGCTTTTTCTTTTTAATCTAGAGGGATGTCGAACATTTGTGTATAATGAGACAAGTTGACGACGGACCCGACTTTTCTGAGACTGAAAGGTCAAGAAGTACATGGAAGGAGTGGAGATAAGTTGTTGGTTCAGAAGTTTAAAATAGCATGGTTCTCGAACGTTCGTAAGGATGTCCTCGCAGGCATAACGGTCGCTTTAGCGCTGATTCCTGAGGCTATTGCCTTTTCGATCTTAGCGGGGGTGGACCCGATGGTTGGGTTGTACGCTTCTTTTTGTATTGCAGTTACGATATCTATTGTAGGCGGGCGTAGAGGAATGATTTCGGCGGCAACTGGGGCTATGGCTTCGTTGATGGGGCCAGTTGTGGCGAAATACGGGATCGAGTATTTATTCGCCGCGACGATACTTACCGGGGTTCTTCAGTATGTGATGGGGCTTTTGAAATTTGGTAGATTCATTACATTTATCCCCCATTCGGTCATGATGGGATTCGTGAATGCATTGGCGATCATTATTTTCATGGCGCAGTTCCCCAGCTTCCAAGGGGCGAATTGGCAAATGCTGCTAATGATTGCCGGTACACTTCTCATTATCTATATATTGCCGAGATTCACACAGGCGGTACCCTCTCCGCTCGTGGCTATTATTGTTATGACGATTATTTCCATGAGTCTGCATCTAGATCTTCGGACCGTAGGGGATATGGGCAAAATCACACAAGAGCTGCCATTTTTCCATATTCCACAAATTGATTTGTCGTTAGAGCTGGTCTGGCGTATGCTGCCGTTCTCCTTAGCCCTTGCGGTTGTCGGTATGACGGAATCCCTGATGACGGCCACGATTGTAGATGAAATGACGGAAACCAAAAGCGATAAAAATAAAGAGGTAAAAGGCCAAGGAATCGCGAATGTGGTCTCAGGGTTGTTCGGCGGGATGGCAGGCTGTGCGATGATCGGGCAAACTGTTATTAATGTGAAATCCGGAGGGAGAGCACGGTTATCGACGTTCGTTTCCGGGGTGTTTCTGCTCTTCCTTATTCTTGTTCTCGGCGATGTCGTTCGGCAAATTCCGATGGGGGCGCTGGTTGGCGTGATGTTCATGGTGTCCATCGGGACCTTCGATTGGAGCTCGCTTCGAACGTTAGCTAGAATTCCGCGGAGCGATGCCTTGATTATGATCGTTACGGTTGCTATCGTGTTGGCTACTTCAGATTTGGCAATAGGTGTTGTATCTGGCGTGCTATTAAGTGCATTGGTGTATGGCTGGCGATCCGCAAGAATCAAGGCTCACGCGAGTATGGGGAAGAATGGTTCCAAAGTGTATCGGATAACGGGACAGCTGTTCTTCGGTACAATGGCACATTTTGTAGAGCTTTTCGATTATAAAAATGACCCGGAAGATATTGTCATCGATTTCAGCTCATCTCATGTATGGGATCATTCGGCTGTGACGGCGATTGCCAAAGCCATAAAAAGATACGAGCAAATCAATAAAACCGTAACGATTATTGGCTTGAACGCGGAAAGCAAGCATCTGATGGATCGAGTCGGACCCTTGCAACATTAGGCCTTTCAATGAGGGGTGAAAATTACGATGAAACATCGTCTAAAGGTACTCGCAGAGCATGCCGCTACATTCCTACATGTTGCATTAATAGGTTCATTCATCAAATGGATTTTCTATGGAAGCCTAGTTGGCATTGTGACAGGTTCGGCTTCTGCGCTGTTCTTAGCCAGCTTAGACTTTGTTACCGAGAAACGATTGAACCATCCATGGTTGTTGTTCCTTCTACCTCTAGGCGGGGCGCTGATGGCTTATGTCTATCTGAAAATAGGCAAAAATTCGGGCAGGGGGAATAACCTGATCCTCGAACAGCTGCATGATGGCAAGGAAGCGATTCCTTTCCGGATGGCACCGTTGGTTCTCATAGGGACACTTGTCACGCATGTATTTGGCGGATCAGCAGGTCGCGAAGGGACGGCTGTTCAAATGGGGGGAAGCTTCGCCGAATGGATCGGGCGCATCTTCCGAGTGGACGAAGCTGATCGGAAAATCCTGCTCATGTGCGGCATTAGCAGCGGGTTTGGCTCCGTTTTTGGGACGCCGCTTGCGGGAACCGTCTTTGGCTTGGAAGTAGTCGCCATTGGGATGGTGAGGTATCAAGCGTTGATCCCCTGTTTTATTGCCAGCTTGGTGGCCCATCTCGTTACCATGGCATGGGGGATTCAGCATATTCACTATGCGATGGGGATCGTGCCTGAGTTATCCACAGGTGTTATATTCAAGGTCGTGTTGGCATCGATCTTATTCGGTTTAGCCAGCATCCTCTTCAGCGAGCTTACCCATGGGATGAAAAAGCTGTACACTCGGCTATTCGCGAACCCGGTGCTGCGAGCCTTTATCGGCGGTCTTGTGATTATTGCACTTGTTGCGGTATTCAGAACGAGGGACTATTTGGGGCTGGGCATTCCTTTGCTGCAGCAAGCTTTTGAAGAGCCGGTAGCTCACTTCGCCTTCTTATGGAAAACGCTGTTCACCGCGCTTACCCTTGGTGCTGGTTATCTCGGCGGGGAAGTGACCCCGCTGTTCGTGATTGGCGCTACACTGGGCAATTCGCTAGCCGATCTGTTGGGGCTCTCCGCACCATTCTTAGCGGCGCTGGGGCTGATCGCCGTATTCAGCGGCGCGACGAACACGCCGCTAGCATGCTTCATCATGGGCGTGGAGCTGTTCGGATCCGAGGGGATCCTTTACATGTTCATGGCGTGCATCGTGAGCTATCTGTTCTCCGGCCACTCAGGAATCTACACGTCACAGCGAATCGGATTGTCCAAATCGAGAGGACATGCTGTGCCTGAGGGAGCCACATTGGCTTCGATCAAGGTGAAGAAGAAAGAATGAAAATAGGTCGTCCTGTCAGTAGATGCTTCTACTCGGGGCGGCTTGTTTTATTGAAATTGAATTAGTCCGATTTCTCCGAACTAAAACGGGGATTGTTTGAGAAAAAGGGGAAATAGTCCGATTCTGCCGAAATATTTCCCACATTCCTCGCATTAGTCGAAATAATCGACTATCTCCTCTGCCGCACCAAACCTACGCCCACTTGGCTCGAAACGTTTGCGATGCCTTCTCGAGCAAAGGCTTGCCGTGGCCGAAGCAAGCGACATTGAACTCCGCCTTCCCTAGGCGGATTAAGTCCTGCTTCGCTTGCGCGAAGTTCTCGTGGCCAATGCTCCAGCCAAGGCCCATCATATTGGCCGCTGCATCCGCGGCGAACATCACGCCGCCTTGCTTCGGCAGCAGCAAGGCGAATTGCCCTGCGCTATGCGCGGGAGCAGGGATTGTTTGCAAACCAGCAGCGAAATCTAGCGTGTCATTCGCTTTCAGATAGCCGTCGATAGGAAAAGTTTCTATCGGCGTTTCTTTAATGAATAAACGGAACAACAGTTTATTTATGAGCCCAGGCGTTGCCGTCAGCGGACGCTGCGGCTGCCCCTTCTCGACGATCGGCGCATCCACTTCGCTGATATAGATCTTCACATGCGGAACCTCTCGCTTCAGTGCAGCTGTACTACCTACGTGGTCCGGATGACCATGCGTAAGTAGAATGGTTTTCAAGTCAGACGGCTTATGGCCGATGGCTTGAATTCCCTCCAGGATTTTGGGAGCACTTCCTGGTGTACCGGTGTCAATCAGAATAAGCCCATCCTCAGCTTGGATCAAGTAAGCATTAACGGTCCCAAGTGGTAACCAGTAAACGCCTGTAACAACTTGTTGAACTTTCATCTTCATTCTCCTCTCCCAAATAAAGATAACTAGTAACTAGCTGTAATAACCCTCGTTTATATTTAGTTTACCTAAATAATAGGACAGAGAAATAGATGGTTAATAAAATACCTAAACGAGGTCATTACCAGGAAATGACCCCGTTTAGGGCTGGTTCTATCGCAGATAGGTTCCTTTAAGTCTCCTTACACCCCATACACGGCTAGCTTCTGATCTTAGAAGATGTTGAAATCTATAAACGCATATTCCTCGTGTTGAATTTACTTAGATTAGCCCTGTTAAGGAAGTGGATTCCAACGTGTGCGGCATGAATTTAGAAGCCCCTGATTTGAACAATCCTGCTAGAATAACACAGTGCAAGGCAATAATATCCTGCACCCATAAGGGTTTCGAAGGGGAATCAGCGGCAAAAGTATGAAACTCTTGAAGGGCCAATTGCTGCGCAAAAAGAAGGAAATCCTCACGTAAGCAATAGCGATCCTGTTCAAGCTCAACGGCTGATTGTTGAAGGGAATGAAGTCCTCTGCCGATACAAGCGAAAGTCTGTAAGGTAGGCGGCAGGCGACAAGACAGCCATTTGATACACAATGCGATCTGCCTTTGGTTAGGAGCTTTCCGTAAATTGAATTGATGATTCAGATCGAGGATGCCGTTGGGAATGACATGGAGGTTTTCAAGTGAGGAGCTCAAGATATGTATATGGTTTTCCCCCACATGTATGATGTCGAGATGGTTTGGGATTCCGGCAGCCCAGACAGGCTTCTTCTGAGCGACTAGATGATCTTCTGTTCCATGCTTATCGTGCTCGGTGCTGTCAGCTAATAAATCGGATAATTCGTTCTTTTCTTGACCTAGCGTATCTAGCTTCCTCATGTACTTATCATTGTGCATTCGAATACCTCACCTGTAAGTTACATAGTTATAGTTACCGCCCGCGGCAGCGGTTCAGAATTCAAATGATAAAGGAATAATACTGGAAGGTCAACCCATTTTTTACTAATTTTAATAATAAAAACAAAAAAATAAGACCCAATCCAATCTTGGATCAGGTCAATATGTAATTGGCTTTTTAGATGACAAATTTATATCCTACGCCCCATACGGTCTTAATATATTTTGGCTCTTTGGGATTGACCTCGATTTTCCTGCGCAAGTTCGTAATATGTACATCAATCGCCCGCTCATTTATGTAGGAGTCGAATCCGCGTAATGCATTGATCAGGTCTTCGCGACGGTATACCCGTTCAGGATGTTCAACTAGCAATCGAATGAGCTCAAACTCGGAGAAGGTCATTTCGATCGATTCACCTCGTACGTGCAAGGTTCGTTTCTCTAAATTAATTTGGAGCTCCATGGCGGGAACGGTAATCCGTTGGCGTATCGGGGTAGGAGTAGCAAGTTGCTGCTCAGCGGGTAGTTCCTTTTTGAAGCGGCGTAATAGGACTTGGATGCGGGCCTTCATTTCATGCATACTGAATGGTTTGCATAAATAATCATCGGCACCAACGGTAAAGGCTTCGATTTTCTCGCTGACTTTGGAATTAGAAGAGATGATAATAATCGGAACAGGTGTTAGTCCTCGTAAGGAATTGCATAGCTCTGTACCTTCAAAGTCTGGAAGAATAAGATCAAGTAGAATCAGATCGGGTTGGAAATTGTGTAAGGCCGTTAGACCCTCCTGTCCATTGTGGCACCTGAGAACTAAGAAATCTTCCTCCTTCAGATACATGCAGATCATCTCACCAATAATATCATCGTCCTCAATTAATAGAACTCTGTCCATTAGAAGTTCCCCCTAACGCATAGTTTTCTAATTTGATATTCGTAAAAGTGATGAGGTGAGTGATGTTGCTAATATTTAGCTAATAATTCTATTATACGCTGTCGAATTTTAAGAGTAAACCGTTTTCATCAAGGAAATTTAAAAAAATGTTAGTAAAATATTAGCGAAAAGGAGGCGCAAAATTCATAAGATTTAAGTAAGTAACCTAATAAGTGGAAAGTATACTGGTAGTATAAGTAAGAATGGCTTGAAGAGGTGGCGGGGGAATGAGTCTGATAGGCAGGCATGGAGTACTACTAGTGAGTAGGTTGGAACGAACGCAGGGGGTCATTGCGACCATATTAAAGCAGGATGAACAGCTTATTCTATCAAGAGTTGTAGCAGATGGCAGTGCTGCATTAGCATGTGTGTTTCGCGACAGGCCGGACTTGATTCTCATTGATATGGACTTACCTGATTTAATGGGACTTTCGGCACTTCAATTAATCATGGACCATAGTCCTATTCCTGTGATCATATTAAGTACACTGACATCAGAAGGCTCGGCTCAAACGATCCAAGCGATGCGTTTTGGCGCAGTCGATTATTTCCATAAAGAGATGTTAGTTTCGGGTTTGGAAGGAGAAGGGGTCGTCACCTATTTCCTCGAACGTTGCAAGCTTGCCGTTCAAAATGGCGTTAAAGGCGTGTATCCTGCAACGACACACCCAGACGGATACATGGACAGTTTGCAGCCTGGCGCTCCGTTAATCAATGGCGCTTTGCTGCAGAGACGGATGGATATTGAAATGCATCTTCGACATGCCATCACGAAGAAAGAATTTAATCTTGTCTATCAACCTGTTGTTGATATTAGTACGAGCTGTGTTGTTGGGATGGAATGTCTTCTTCGCTGGGACAACGTTGATGTCGGCTTTGTCCCGCCTTCGGAATTCATTTCGATTGCAGAAGAAAGCGGGCTGATCCACGAGATTGGGGAGTGGGTGCTGCGAGAAGCGTGTAGACAGAATCGGAAATGGCAGCTTGCGGGCTTGCCGCCGATGTTTGTAGCTGTCAATTTATCGCGCAAACAGTTTAATGATTGTCGCTTAAGCGGGATCATTGCAGCGATCCTCCAGGAAACCGGCTTAGAGCCCAATTACTTAGAAATAGAAATTACAGAGAGCTTAAGTGTGGATGCCAGACTAGCCGCGGATACACTTGGGAAACTCAAAGAGCTGGGTCTGCGCATTGCCATGGATGATTTCGGAACGGGCTATAGCTCGCTTGGCTACTTGCGTGACCTCCCAGTGGATAAAATAAAGATAGATCAATCTTTTATTAAAGGGTTACAACACGGCCAAGTGAACGCAATCATCGTGAGTACCATGCTCGCAATGGCGAACCAATTGAACCTCTCTGTGGTTGCAGAAGGCGTTGAAACCGAAGAAGAATTGCAGGTGCTGCGCGAGTATGGCTGCCGCTTCGTTCAAGGTTATTATTTTAGCAAACCAGTGGAAGTTAGACATATTGAAGAAATGTTGTATCAACTAGCCTAAATGAAATGATAGAATAATGTAGGATAAGTTAGAAGCGTATCCTCACTAGAGTCAGAAACGGGTTGGTGATTGCTCTGTTGCGTGATTTGATTGTCAATTTTGCGTTAATAACGGTCTTTGTCGTAGTTGTGGAACATTTCTTTCTTTTCATGAAGCTGGATCAGAGGCCAACCTGGTTGCATAAAGTCTATATCGGATTGGCACATGGTGCGCTTGTGGTCGTCTTGATGAATTTCAGTATTCAAATGGCGCCACAGGTGAGTTTGAATTTCCGTGGTGTCGGTTTGCTGCTAGCTGCCTATATGGGAGGAATGCTTTCTCTATTCATTACGTTTGCTTGTGTGTGGATAGCTAGATTTGTCGTGGAAGGTGCGATTTCTTTGCCGCTTTTGTTAATTGGTATTGCAGCGATTACTGGAACTGGCATCATTTTTGCCCAAGTAAAAGCGTATTGGATGAGATGGCTGTATGCGTCTACGTTCTTTTTTGTCTTTTATTATGCCATGTTGTGGCTCGTATTCGGGACATCACTGGATGTTATCTGGAAATACATCAGCTATCAGTTAATGTGTGTTTTTGTAATCGCTTGCTTCATGCGATATTTGCTTCGAAATCGGGAATATAAGGGGCAGATTCGGCAGGTGGAGGAAGAGCTGCTTGATATGCTGCGTTTTCAACCAGGATTCACATTCAAGCTTCATAAGCATCGCGACGAATTCGTGTATATCGTTATTGAAGGACAGCTGCTGCAGATGCTAGGCATGAAACCAAGTCAGTTTATTGGCAAGAAAGTAAGTGAAGTGAAAGTATTTAATGAATCTTTTCTGGCTCGTATCCAGCAATATTATGAGAGGGCTTGGCAGGGTGAACGTGTCAATTACGAGTATGACTACAACGGTTTTACAATCCTAGTCAGTCTACAGCCCATCTACAAAAATGGTTATGTGATTGAGTTGATCGGTTCTGCGTGTGATGTTACGGAGCAACGCGCTGCTTTAATAAAAGCAAGAACTAGGGATGAACAGTATCGGACTTTGGTAGAAAACTCGGAAGATTTCATATTTCGATTTCGATTGGATGGTACGATTGCCTCGTCCAATAGTAAGATGTATCTTACGTATCAGTTGGATGCCGACCAAGTGAAAGGTAAGCTCTTAACAGAATTGGTCCAAATGGACGATACGGAGACATGGGAAAAAGGGTTCGAGCAAACCATTCTGGAGCGGAAAACGCAACAGTTCGGTATTCACCTCCTGCATCCGGATGGGTCCGAGCATGCCTATAATGTGACGTTATCGCCTCTATTCACGGAAGGTGAGAAGGAAATTGATGGTGTGACGGGGACAGTCCATGATATTACGGATCTGAAGAAGCGGGAAGAAGCGGATCAGTCCAACAGGGCTAAGAGTCAGTTCTTAGCTAGGATGAGTCATGAAATACGTACGCCGCTCAACGGGATCATCGGTTTGTCTTTGCTTTTACAAAGGACAGAGCTAACTACCATTCAGCAGGATTATTTAAGCAAAATTGATTCCTCCTCTAACGTTCTGCTGGCTACGATTAACGATATTCTTGACTTCTCGAAACTTGAAGCGGGTAAAATGTCACTAGAAACGGTAGATTTCTCTCTGGAGGCATCACTCCAAAAGGTAGCTGATCTTACGAGTGTATCGTTAGGCAAGAACCGAATCGAGATCATACTCGAAACGTCGGAGGATCTGCCTGATCTCGTCAGTGGAGATCCGTTTCGCTTAGAGCAAGTGCTCATTAATCTAACGAATAACGCCATTAAGTTTACCAAGAGAGGTTATTTGCGATTGAAAGTCGCGCTAGAAGAAAGGTCAGATGAGGGTTACTTACTCTCGTTCGCCATGGAGGATACGGGCATCGGAATCTCTAAGGAGCAGCTCTCGAAGCTCTTTGTTCCGTTCTCACAAGCAGATACGTCGATGAGTCGGCGATATGGGGGAACAGGCTTAGGACTTGTCATCTGCCAACACTTAGTACAATCCATGGGCGGTGTCTTGCAAGTGGAGTCCACCCTTGGCCAAGGCAGCCGATTCTATTTCAACTTAATGCTAGGGAAAGCGCGTGCTGAAGAGGCCGTGCAGCCAAATATTATACAGACCAGGCTTAGTTCTTGTCAGAGTCAACGAATTCGGATTGCCGAAGATCATCCTCTTGTTGCTAAGCATATCGCGGAATTACTCGGAGCGATGTACTTGGAGACAGATCACGTAGCGACAGCGTCGGAATTGGTGGCTGCGTTAGAAAAAGATGCGTGGAACGACTCGCCGGTTGACTATGTGCTTCTCGATATGCAAATGGAAGATCTCGAGTATCAAGATGGGTTAGAACGAGTGATTGCACCTATTGACCGTTCACGTACGAAGATAATTGCGTATTCGACACTGGCTGGCAGGGAATGGATGTCAGGGTTGCCAGAGGCTTTGCAAGCGGATGTCGTACTCGTGAAGCCAGTAAGCAGAGCGAATCTGAAACTGGCTATGGAGGGACTTGCTCAGAGGGAGTTCCGAACAGTTGTAGCAGAAACTACTCCGATGGCTCACACGGAGGCCGAGCGGGCAACGGAGTCCAAAGGGAACATTCTCGTGGTAGAGGACAATGAGATCAATGAGCTCGTTATCTCTGAGCAATTGAAGCAATTGGGCTATCATACGGTGATCGCACGGAATGGCCTTGAAGCTTTAGAATTAGCTGACAGCCAGACGTGGAAGCTGATTCTCATGGATATACATATGCCAGAGATGGATGGCTATGAGGCTACACAGAAGCTGAGACAGCGCAAACATTTGAATCTCGTGCCTATCGTAGCACTCACAGCGAATATGCTTATGCAGGATCGCATGCAGCTACTGAAGCTGGGCATGAATGATTTGCTCATTAAACCGATTACGGAACGGCAGCTGACAGATATGTTAGGGAAATGGAATCAATTGAGCTTGTTGAACCAATACCCAGGAGTGGGTGTGGAGCAATTGCTGCGGAATATTGATCAGAAGCTGCATATTTTCCAGTATATGATGGAGAAATTTAAGCAGGATTATTCTCACTTCTATGATCAGCTGATCCCATTTATAGATGGCGGGGAGCTTGTTGCCGTTAAAAGGAAGATCCACACCCTGAAAGGGATCGCTGTGAATTTCTATGCAGATGCGCTGGTGACGGAAGTACTCGTTATGGAGAAGGAGCTGGAGAATGGCATCCATCCACAGGAAGCCTTACACATTCTGAAGCAAATTCAGCATGAGATCGACGTAATTCTTGGACAGGGCAACAGTCCCGCCATTGTGTTAAGTGAAGCTCATTGAGCATGTGAAAAATGCAGACGATGAGGCCTGATGTTGACGTTGATACCGAGTAAGCCGGTCGACGTACATCAGGCATCTATTTTTTCGGAATCTACGCTACGCAGAACCAGCGACATACGTTAGCCCGTACGAGAGCCAGACGAAATGATACACATTGACGGCTGCATAAACGATAACCGTGAGGGTTAGGCAGGGCTGCACCCATAATTTCTGGCGAATATAGGGATATATGAGCATTAGTGCGAGAGGGAATATGAGTTTCACGAGATAATACGCGATGATGTGCCATTCGTAGAGATGGCGGATGAACGGATTGGCCTCTTGAATGAGGGCTAGCTGCAAGCCGATATCGGTAAATAACGCGTCGAAAAAGCAGAGAATGAGCAGCAATACCAGCAGTTTGCTCTTAAACATGGATCGAACAACAAGCATACGGTTCCTCGCTTTCCGTGGCTTCATTCGGATGCGTTCCGGAGCATCGGGCAGGGCAGAGATGAGGAGGACGAATCCCGTTACTGATACATAATGTATCATCACAGGAGCAGTTTGTCCAGTTCAAAGCGGTGTATGAGAAAATCCCCCTGCGATCCGATGAAGATCGAGGGGGATTCAATATAGGCCCGGTGGGGGTCGAACCCACAACCTACCGGTTAAGAGCCGGTTGCTCTGCCATTGAGCTACGGACCTAAGATCGCTTAATTGTAACATGCTGCGTAAGATTGGGTCAATCTATTTTCCAGAACCTGCCTTGAAATAAAGAGCTTACCCCAACGTAAATGGGGCAAGCTCTTCAAGTTACGTGTGGATTAGAATACTTTCGTTGTCCACGACTCACAGTTCCAAGTCTCTGTCACGACATCGCGATAGAAGTCAGGTTCATGGGAGATCAGGATGATGCTGCCTTTGTACGCTTTCAGTGCACGCTTCAGTTCTTCCTTCGCATCAACATCCAAATGGTTCGTCGGCTCATCGAGCACAAGCAGGTTAGTTTCGCGGTTGATCAGCTTACATAGACGGACTTTCGCTTTCTCGCCACCGCTGAGCACGACAATCTTGCTCTCGATATGTTTGGTCGTTAGTCCACATCGAGCAAGTGCCGCGCGCACCTCGAATTGGTTCAATGAGGGGAACTCGTTCCACACTTCATCAATACACGTATTGTTGTTGGATTCCTTAATTTCTTGTTGGAAATAGCCAACTTGTTGGTTTTCACCTTTATGCACGGAACCTGACAACGCAGGGATTTCGCCTAAAATGCTGCGCAGCAACGTCGTTTTCCCGATCCCGTTGGCACCGACGAGAGCAATTTTCTGCCCGCGCTCCATGCGCAGGTTAAGCGGACGGGATAACGGTGAGTCGTAACCGATAACCAGATCTGTCGCTTCAAAGATGAGCTTGCCGGCTGTACGTCCTTCTTTGAAGTTGAACTGTGGCTTCGGTTTCTCTTTGGCAAGCTCAATGACTTCCATCTTGTCGAGCTTCTTCTGTCTGGACATCGCCATATTACGAGTGGCGACACTCGCTTTGTTACGTTGAACGAAGTCCTTCAACTCCGAAATTTCCTGCTGTTGGCGTTTGTATGCGGACTCCAGTTGGGATTTTCTCATTTCGTGAACTTCTAGGAAATGATCGTAGTCGCCAACATAGCGGTTCAAGGCTTGATTTTCCATGTGGTAAATCAAGTTGATTACGCTGTTCAGGAACGGAATGTCATGTGAGATAAGGATGAAGGCATTCTCGTATTCATTCAGATAGCGTTTCAACCATTCGATATGCTGTTCATCCAAATAGTTCGTAGGCTCATCGAGAAGCAGAATGTCTGGCTTTTCCAAAAGAAGCTTCGCCAACAACACCTTCGTACGCTGCCCACCGCTCAAGTCATTTACGTCTTTATCTAAGCCGATATCTGTCAGACCCAGACCGCGGGCCGTTTCTTCGATTTTGGCATCGATCATGTAGAAATCTTGATTCGTTAAGGTATCTTGAATTGTTCCTACATCTTCGAGCAAACGCTCCAGCTCTTCAGGCGAAACGTCGCCCATGCGGCCATACATATCGTTCATTTCTTGTTCCATATCGAACAGATACTGGAAGGCACCTTTTAACACGTCGCGCATTGTCATGCCTTTGCTAAGTACCGCATGTTGATCGAGATAACCAACGCGCATGCGCTTGGACCATTCGACTTTCCCGTCGTCCGGCTGCAGCTTGCCGGTAATGATGTTCATGAAGGTCGATTTCCCTTCACCATTTGCGCCAATAAGTCCGATGTGCTCGCCTTTCAACAGGCGGAAGGATACATCGTTGAAGATCGCGCGATCCCCAAATCCGTGACTAAGTCGTTCTACGTTTAATATGCTCATGAATGACACCTTTTCTATTGAACTTTTTTCTCTTCTTACATTTTATTATAAACGATAGGAAGCAAACAACTCCCTCAGGTGAATAAAAAAAGGAAATTAAGCTTCATCCATCAGGATATGCCCATAGCCAGGCTCTATTTCGACGAAGCCAGCCATATGGCGCATGTGGCGGGTGATCGGTTTATTTTGACCCATCAGGATCATATTCTGCAAATCCCGGCGTCCCTCAGAGGGGAGAGCGAATGCTTTAACGTGGTTAAACACTTCACGAAGTGTTGTGTGAATAGCGGCTAAGAGCGGGTCATGCTCACCTTTACCCATTAAATTCAGAAGGATAGCGCCTCCCTCGTCGAGCTTTGATTGGGCGATTTGAAAAAAGGTTAATGACGTTAATGACAGCGGGGTGCCCTTATCAGTAAAAGCATCAATAAGGATGTAATCATACGTTCGTGGAGGCTCGTTGTTTAGAAGCTGCCTGCCGTCACCGATGCGCACATTGTCCTGGTTGTAGCCGAAGAAGCGCCTGCTCAGCGCCACGACATGTGCATCCAACTCCGCAACGGTGAAGCGTTTCTCTCTCAGGTGGGAAGCGATCGTACCGATCCCGTGACCGATAAGGAATACACGCTCAAAGCGGGGGGCATTAACCTGCATGAGATGAATCATAGCTCGTGGATATTCGAAAAGGATACGATCTGGATGCTCCAAATCCATCGCACCTTGCATGGCTTGATTGGAAAACTCCAAGACGCGAAAGCTCCCTTTTTCATCAGAAAAGGTGTTGGTGTCATAAATGGAGATGTCATGGTGGGAGGTTTGTTCCTTGTATAGCACGTTCAACGATCGGATCTCCTTCGATAATAAGTATGTGGATAGTATATCATAGCGCGGCAAACTGCATAGCCAGACACAGGGAACGATATGACAAGTCATAGAGCAAGAAATGTTGTAGGAGGTTTTTTGGGTCTGGGTTGTGTTCGATAGGGATGAAGTTGTGTTCAATCCTCTCATTTTCTTGGGGGGAGGGCTCTTTTATACTGATGATAGATGAAATTACTATTAGAAAAGGGTGAGCCCCAATATGCGCACACAACCTACGACAAATGCCAATAAACAGGCTCAAAAGCGGTTCTCCGCCTTTAACTGGAAGGGCCGCTGGGAATCGCCTGTAGCAGGGTATTTGTTCATCTCCCCATGGCTGCTTGGCTTCTTGCTCTTAACCTTATGGCCGATGATCCGATCGGTTTATTATTCCTTTACCAAATTTACGTTGCTGGACGCTCCCGATTGGATCGGCTTGAGAAACTATGAACGCATCTTCGCCGACGATGAAACGTTCAGACAGTCTCTCACTGTCACGCTGATGTTCGTTGTCATCTCCGTGCCAATCAAGCTGGTGACTGCCCTGTTGGTCGCTATGCTGCTCAACAAGAACATAAAGGGTATTTCCATTTACCGTACATTTATTTATTTGCCATCTCTGATCGGAAGCAGTATCGCCGTCGCGGTTCTATGGAAAAATATTTTCGGGATCGACGGTTTTATCAATAAGTTTTTAAGTATTTTTGGGATAGAGGGGATCAGCTGGATCAGCAGCCCTGGTACGGCTCTGGGCACTTTAATTATTTTGGTGGCGTGGCAGTTCGGCTCTTCGATGGTTATTTTCCTTGCAGGGTTAAAACAAATCCCTTCGGAGCTCTACGAGGCTTCTTCTGTCGATGGCGCGTCGAAGCTCAGACAATTTTTCAACATTACGCTGCCGATGCTTTCCCCGGTTCTGCTGTTTAATCTGGTGCTGCAGACGATTGGCTCGTTCCAAATGTTCACGCAGGCTTTCATTATTACAAAAGGCGGTCCGATCAACTCTACGTATATGTATGCACTGTATTTGTACGAAAGAGCTTTCGCCCGTTATGATATGGGCTACGCTTCGGCCTTAGCCTGGATATTGCTTGTTATTATTGGCATTGCGACTGCCCTGATCTTCGCATCATCCCGTTACTGGGTATTCTATGAGACTGAAGGAGGTCGTAAGAAATGACACTAATGCAACGCCGGACTCTCGGCTCCCATATCTTTTTAACCCTATTCAGTATCGTTATGGTCTATCCCATCTTGTGGTGGGTTGGAGCGGCATTTAAATCCAATGATGAGATGAGCTCGCCTAATTTATTCCCGAAGGTATGGTTGTGGAGCAACTTCACCGACGGCTGGGTTGCGCTTCCGAAATTTACGTTTACGCACTTCTATATGAACTCCTTCGAGCTTATTGCAGGCGTGCTAATTACATCAGTGCTTTCTTGCAGTCTCGTCGCTTTCGGCTTTGCCCGACTGGATTTCCCGCTCAAAAATTTCTGGTTCTCTATCCTGATGGTCACGTTGATGCTGCCTAGTCAGGTGACGTTAGTTCCGCAGTATATTATGTTCAATACATTCGGTTGGATTAATACGTATCTGCCGTTCTATGTCCCGCATGCTTTAGCTGGCGGTATCGGTGGACCCTTCTTTATTTTCCTGCTTATTCAGTTCATTCGGGGACTTCCGAAGGATCTGGACGAATCGGCCAAAATCGACGGCTGCAGTTGGTTCGGCATTTACTGGCGCATCATCCTGCCACTCACCAAGCCTGCACTAGTTACGGTAGCGATCTACTGTTTCTTGTGGAACTGGGATGATTTCTTCGGTCACTTGTTGTATATCAACTCGGTGGATAAATATACGGTAGGGCTGGCACTGAAATTGTTTGTAGACAGTCAATCTGCCTTGCCTTGGGGCCAATTGCTGGCGATGTCACTCGTATCCATTGTTCCTTCGTTAATTATCTTTTTTATGGCTCAGCGCCATTTTGTTGACGGCATTGCGTCAGGTGCAGTGAAGGGGTAATATTTGGAGAGTTACTTGAAAAGCTGCGATATTGTGCAGCTTTTTTGGCTTTCATGATTGCCGCCTGAAGGGAGAGCTCGAATGAACTTATTCAAACGCGTGCGTATTGACCGCTTGTTTTTCGGGAGCTTCGCTTCTTTCCTAACGATCTTGCTGCTCGTTTTTACTTGGATTAGCTACAATACGACGTCCAAGGAACTCGCGAATACGTCATCGTACTACCAGCAAGATATGCTTAATGAGTTGAATAAGCAGATCGATATCCAGCTGAAATCAATCGAACAGATGTCACTTGCTGCATCCCGAAATATGAATACGATTGGCTATGACCCCTTTGAAAAGGATCCGTTCGAGTTATTTCATCGAAGGGACGATATGCTGCGGATGCTGGCAAGCATCACCTACAGCACGACGATGGTGCAGTCTATCTACTTATATATAGACAATCCAACTAAGACCGATCCCCAAGCTCCTGTGCAAATTCTGGATATGAAGCATGTTCGGGAGGAGCCATGGTATCCGGAAATCCAGAATTCAGATTTCGCCTGGGTCGGGGAGCGGACGCTCCCAACCAATAAGGGGCCACAGCAGTTTATCAGCTTCGCCCGCAAGCTCTATAACAATTCGGACAAATATTATGGGCTGCTGATGCTTAACGTGAAGGCAACAGCGATTGAGGGCCTTGTTCGGGGGGAGTCCGCGGGTAAAGAGAAGAACAGGCTGTTATTGGATGCAAGCGGCAGGACAATTGCCACGATTGGTAAGCCGACTTTAAGTGAAAATGATCTTAAACTGATCAGCAGTAAGGAAATCGCTTCGAATTATATACACCTACCGGTGAACCAAGATCAGGGTGAGGGAGCTCTGCTCGTATGGAGCAAGGTGCGATCAGACTGGATGCTGATTGAAATTACCCCATGGAATGAGATCGTACACGGCAGTATCCGCCTAGCTTATATTCTAGTCACTGTCGGTCTGACGGCCATATTCATCACTGCCTTCTTCACGTTGTTTCTATCCAGACAGTTCACGAAGCCAATTCGATTGTTACTGTCGAGAATGGGACGAGTGCCTGCTGCAGGGGCTGCAATGGATCTGCCCACCGATTACGAGAACGAGTTCGGGAGCTTATTCAATGGGTACCGCCGGCAAATGGAGCGGATTGAAGAATTGCTGCAGTCGCTGCAATCCCAGCATAAGCGTAAGCGAGAAGCGGAGATATTGGCGCTGCAAGCGATGATAAATCCACATTTTTTATACAATACCTTGGATCAGCTGAACTGGATTGCTATTGATTCTGGACAAGAGAAAATCAGTACTATCGTTTCGTTAATGGGCAAAATGTTCCGTATTGGTCTTTCCAATGGTGAAACGGTTATTCCAATTCGGGATGAGCTGACGCATGTAGAGTGCTACCTGCAAATTCAAAAGATTCGTTGGGGTGAGCGTCTTACTTTCACCATTGAAGTCGAAGAGGAATTAAAAGAACTGTATATTTCGCGTTTAACGATACAGCCCTTTGTGGAGAATGCGTTCATTCATGGATTTCATGGCAGGAGGGCTGGGGAGGTTCATATCGCCCTTAATCGTAAGGAAAACGAATTGGAAATTATCATTACCGATAATGGCGTAGGGCTGAGGCCAGAATGGGATGTACCGAAGCCGCGCAAAACCGGAGGCTATGGCGTTAGGAATGTGATGGACCGTATTGCTGCCTATTTCGGGGAGCCTTACGGAGTCACGATGCGAAGCAGAGAGGAAGGTGGAACGGAAGTGGTTCTGCGGCTACCTGTTCTGCACAATAAATCCGAAGTGGAGGAGGCTTTTCATGTGGAGAGTACTTATAATTGATGATGATTTTCAAGTGCTGGAAGGGATGAAGAAATCGATCCCTTGGGAGCGGTTAGAGGCGGAATGGGTAGGAGAAGCGATGGATGGGCAGGAAGGAATTCAGAAGGTTAAAGAAACGAGCCCAGACATTATCATAACCGACATCTATATGCCTGTGATGAATGGTCTCGAGATGATTGAGCAACTGAAGCAGGTAGGATTTGCGGGAGAAATCATTATCCTCAGTGGTTATTCCGATTTTCAGTACGCGCGTCAAGCGCTGCGATTGCAGGTAAGCGATTACTTGTCAAAGCCGGTCACGATGGATGAGCTTAGTGGTGTGCTGGAGCGGGCTATCCATGAGCTGGAGACCAAAGAACTGGCGAAGCTAGAGCAGGAGGAGACGCGGCGCAGGTTACTGATGTACGAGCCCTTCGTGCAGAAGGAATGGTTGAAGTCGGTCGTCACGGGTACGTTGGGTCGGGCTATAGCGGAGGAAAGTATGGAGCCGATCGACGAGAAATCGTGGCTATCGCAGAAACATCTCATCATGGGCATCGAGCTGATGGGGACAATCCGTGTATCGAATCTCACTTTAACGGACTGGAGCTTGTTCCGGTTCGCCCTGGCTAACATCATTCGCGAAGTGCTTGAGCGGGATTGGCCGCTTTCTGAGTTCATCGAGCTGCACAGCCATCATGCTGCCATCGTTTTTCATATTCCTTTAGAACAATCGGATGCAGTAGCTCTAGCGAGTATAAAGCGTATCGGAGCGTACATTTCGGAATGTACTCAGACCTATTTGAAATTAAGTATCCGTGTCGGAATTGGGAGTGTGCAGACGGACTGGAGACAACTCTCTGATTCAACAGAAGAGGCTTTCTTGGATCTCCTGCAGCAAACGCTGAACGGAGATCAGGGGACTCGCTTGTCCAATCCGGATGCTGCAGAGCCCGAGTTTACGATTCGCCCTATCAAGTTTTATCAAGAGCTAGCCGAGGCTATCGTATATGCGAAGCAAGAGGAGACGCTTGCGATTGTGGATGCCTACTTGGCACAGCTCCGCCAGATGCCTTCCGTAACGCCAGCATATCTGCAATACTTATGTTCGGAGCTGTGGACGATTCTGGCCTATTCGCTATACAGCACCGGCGTGGTGCTCGACGATCTGTTCCCTGGTCTGCCGGCAAATCAGGAAATTACCAAGATTCAGACGATCGAGGAGCTCCGGGATTGGCTTGAAAATAAAATCTCCGGCATTTCCTCACAGCGTGGATGGAGCGAACACTCTAAACATAAGGAAGCCATTGATTTCATGATTCAATATGCGCATGAGCATTATGCCGAGGACATTGCTTTGGAGGATCTGTCGAAACAGCTGTATCTAACCCGCAATTATTTGAACCGGATGTTTAAGAAAGCAACGGGAGAAACCTTTACGAATTATTTAATTCGTGTAAGGCTAGAGAAGGCCAAAGTACTTCTGACAGAAGGTAAACACATGATTTACGAGATAGCAGAAAAGGTAGGCTACAAAAATGTGGCGTACTTCAGCTCCATTTTCAAAAAACATTATGGTATGAATCCCAGTGAGCTCGGAAAGAAATAGGTTGTGCTCGATTGTGGTAGAAATGTGTTCATTACCCTTATTTTGATTGTGTCCTTCGGTTTATATAATGAAGTTATAAGCGCGCTGCTGATGAATGGAGTTGCTACTGTACCTTCGTTCCTTTTATCGGAAAGGCGTTGACACATGGACCTGAATATGGAGTACAGGAAGGGGTTAGCAGAATGATGAACAAGCAGATAAAAAGATGGGGTTTACTGACAGTTACAGCACTTACAGCTGTAAGCTTGACCGCTTGCGGTGGCAATACCACTACCAGTACCAAAACAGGTGAAAGCGCAAAACCAAGCGGTGGTGCAGCAGCAACAGCAGCAGTGGTCGATAATAAGCCAGTGAAACTCCGCATTGTATGGTGGGGCTCACAAGCCAGACACGATGCCACCTTGAAGGCACTTGATGCTTACACGAAGAAACATCCGAACGTTACGTTTGAGCCGGAATTTTCCGGATTTGATGGCTATGCGGATAAGCTTGCCACTCAGGCTGCGGCGAAAAACGCACCAGACGTCATCCAAATGGACCCGGCTTGGTTAGCTGAATATAGCGGAAGAAACCAGCTCGTGGATTTGTCCAAAGGCATTAATACGGCGGATATCGATAAATCGCTAGTCGATTCCGGTAAATATAAAGACAAGCTGTATGCGATTCCACTAGGAAATAATGCTACGGGGATGTTATTCAACAAGAATGCAGTGGACAAACTGGGTATCACACCTCCGGCTAATGGCTGGACATGGGATCAATATTTCCAATTCGGCAGGGATGCGAAAGCAAAGCTAGAGAAGGACAAATATGCCTTAATGGATGCGACGAATGATTACACCGTTTACTCTTCCTACCAAAGCAGCCAAGGCAAGGGCTATCCGGTTACGGTAGATGGCAAATTCAATTTGGACAAAGATACGTACATCACGTATGCGAAGAAATATGCGGATCTTCGTAAAGAAGGCGTAGTTCCTCCACCCGATGTTGCAACGACAGATAAAGAATCCGATGCGAAGATGGATTTGATGAACAACGATACGGTCTTGATCAAGCGCAGCTTCGCGGCCCTATTGCCTGGCTTTGACGGCGTGAAACCAGGCGCTTATAAGTTTGTTACGCAGCCTAAAGGTGTTCAAGCCAGCGGCTTCCTGAAACCGTCCATGTTCTGGTCCATTAGTGCGGATTCCAAGAACATAGAAGCGTCTAAAGCGTTTATCGACTGGTTTGTAAACGATACGGAAGCAGCGGACATTTTGACGACAACGCGCGGTGTACCCGTTTCCAAAAAGGTTCTCGAGTATTTGACACCGAAGCTGACTCCTGCGGATAAACAGCAAATCGAGCTGATCAAGAATGTCGCACCAGACGCTCAACCATTTAACCCTGGGGCTAAAGGCTGGAGTAACTACACAGCTAAGGACTTTAAGGATATAGGTGAAAAAGTGATGTTCGGCAAAATTACGCCGGAAGCGGCTTATGATGAATTGGTAAAGAAAGCGAAGGATTATCAATAAATTGCGGGAGTAAAGCACTTCATGAAAAACTCAGGTCGTCGGGACTTTCTCGATAACTTGAGTTTTTTGCGTTGGCGAAGCTCAACCTCGCCACTAGCGTGAATTGGGTGATTCCTACGGGTATCGTGTATAATCAATGGGAGAATCACATCATAGCTAGTAAGGAATAGGTGAATAGTATGGTGGGGAAAGCAGTACTCCGGCAGTTGGGCAGTTCGTCCTTAGCCTTATCGCCACTCGGACTTGGCTGCTGGCAATTCAGCAATGGTCAAGGAATGGTTGGCAAGTTTTGGCCAGTTCTGAAGAAAGCGGATGTGCGCAGCATCGTTCAGACCAGTCTCAAGGGCGGGATTAATTGGTTTGATACAGCGGAGGTTTACGGAAAAGGTCAATCCGAGCAAATGCTGGCGGAAGCGCTGCGCGAAGCAGGGCCTTTGGCTGACGGAGCACATATCGCGACGAAGTGGTGGCCGTTCCTTCGCACCGCGAGCAGCATCACGAGTACGATCGATGAGCGAATTCGGTTGCTGGAGAATCGGACGATCGAACTGCATCAGGTGCATCAGCCTTTTTCGTTTTCATCCGTTCGAGAGGAAATGACTGCGATGGCAGGGCTCGTGAAGTCAGGTAAAATCAAGAACGTTGGCGTCAGTAATTTTTCTGCTGATAAAATGCGTGAAGCTGACCGCGTCCTCCGCGAGCACGGACTTCGCCTCATTTCCAATCAAGTGAAGTATAGCTTGCTGGATCGCAGGATTGAGCACAATGGGATCATGGAGGCTGCCAAGGAGCTTGGTGTCGGGATTATCGCGTACTCACCGCTGGAGCAGGGGATCTTGAGCGGCAAGTTTCACAAAAACCCAGAGCTGGTGAAAGCGATCAAGGGTCCGCGTAAATTCACATCGGCTTTCCGTGCTTCGGGGCTGCAGAAGTCGAAGCCACTGATCGACAAGTTAGATGAACTTGCGCAGCTATATGATGCATCACCAACGCAGATCGCGCTGAATTGGCTGATTCATGCGCATGGGGAGACCGTGTTCGCCATTCCAGGTGCTTCGAAAACGCATCACGCGGAGGAAAATGTGAAAGCCTTGCAATTCACACTGACAGATGAAGAACTGAAGCAGATCAGCGATGTCTCCAATCAGGTGCTGAACCAATAAGAGAAGCCTCCAATCACTTCATTGTGAGTTGGGGGCTTTTACTACTTCTTGCAGTTGTAAAATGTGCAACCCCGAAACTGGGTATTTATGGTACGATAAAAGCTAGGTCGGACAGACTACTACTATTTGCATTGGAGGCGCTTACAGTATGAATCAGGAACAATTGCAGGAAGGGTATTTTGGGGAGTTCGGAGGCAGCTTCGTACCGCCAGAATTACAGGAAGTGCTAAATTATCTGAGTGAGCAATTCTATAAGTACAAAGACGATCCGGAATTTAATGATGAATATAGTTATTATTTACGTGAATATGTGGGTCGCGAGAATCCACTGACCTATGTGAAGAGGTTGTCGGAGACTTGGGGCGGTGCGAAAGTTTATCTAAAGCGTGAGGATCTGAACCACACAGGTGCGCACAAAATTAACAACGTAATCGGACAAATTCTGCTTGCCAAGCGGATGGGCGCCAAGCGGATTATCGCCGAGACTGGAGCCGGACAGCATGGCGTCGCAACGGCGACAGCCTGCGCCATGTTCGACATGGAATGTATCATCTATATGGGCGCTGAAGATACGCGTCGTCAATCCTTGAATGTTTTCCGGATGGAGCTCCTTGGCGCTACCGTTGTTCCGGTTCACAAAGGGCAAGGTCGCCTGAAGGATGCCGTTGACGAAGCCTTAGGAGATCTTGTTCAGAACTACAAGAACACGTTCTACTTGCTTGGTTCTGCCGTCGGTCCACATCCGTTCCCGTCGATGGTTAAACATTTCCAATCGATCATCAGTGAGGAATCCAAGCGTCAGATTCTCGATAAAGAGGGTCGCCTGCCAGATGCGGTTATCGCCTGCGTAGGGGGAGGGAGCAACGCGATCGGCGCGTTTGCCCACTACCTAGACGAACCATCGGTTCGCTTGATCGGAGTCGAGCCAGATCAAGCGCCTACGTTGACCGAAGGTGTACCGAGCGTAATTCATGGCTTCAAGTGCCTGGTACTGCTGGACGAGGAGGGCAACCCACGGAAGACGTATTCGATTGCAGCGGGTCTCGATTATCCTGGCATAGGGCCGGAACATAGCCATTTGAAAGTAACGGAGAGAGCGGAATATGTGACAGTCAGCAATGATGAAGTTTTAGCGGCATTTCAGGAACTGTCCCGCACGGAAGGGATCATTCCCGCGCTCGAGAGCGCACATGCTGTCGCTTATGCGAAGAAGCTTGCTCCGACGATGAGTAAGGATCAAATCATCATCATTAACCTCTCTGGTCGCGGTGACAAGGACGTCGAGCAAGTGTTCCAAATGCTTGAGAAATAAACGAGCTTATGATCCCGCCACGATGGCGATAAGTGGGGCACCCCAAGGGACTGAAGCAAATCAACGATGTCTCGAACCGGGTGCTGAAGTCATAAACGATCGGCAATAAGCCGTCATGTAAATGTAACAAGATTGACATCTTATCTTCAGGTAGATTTAAGGAAACGAGCCTATACTAAATCTCGACCCCCTTTTAAATATAGATAACTTGAGACCTGCGGCCCGTTGCTGTGGGTCATTTTTTTTGTTAACCCTTGCGAACACGCCTTGATTAAGTAAAATGGAACCATACGTTTAGCATTTCGGAAAAAGGTGAGAACATGGTGAAGACGAATGCTTGTCGCAAATTGGATTCGCTCAAAATTCCCTATACGTTGCATGAATACGAGTGGGATGAAAATCAATTAGATGTCCGCACGGTGGCCGAAAAGGTTCATTTGTTAGTTAGTCAACTTTATAAAACATTAGTTTTGAAAGGGGATAAAACGGGGGTAATCGCGGCCTGCATCCCTGGAGATCGAGAGCTTAATTTAAAAAGTTTGGCGATCCAAAGCGGTAATAAAAAGGTAGAAATGGTTCCTGTAAAGGATATTCAGAATCTTACGGGATATATAAGAGGCGGTGTCTCGCCGCTTGGTATGAAGAAAAAGTATCCTTTCTTCTTGGATAGTTCCGTGACAAAGATGGAGCTGGTCAGCATTAGTGCAGGCCGTCGTGGGCTGCAAATATTTATAAGCGGTGCTGATTTAGTTAAAGCTTCTGAGGCAAATCTTGTGGACATAACAAGTACATAGCTACCTGCAAAGAACCCGCTATTCGCGTAGTGCGAAATGGCGGGTTCTTGTTCAACACCTACGTCACCGCACGACCATGCTCAACCCGCCTATACTCCTTCGGCACAATGCCCTTACTCTCTCGGAATATCCGCGAAAAGGTTTTGTACGAGCCATAGCCAACTTCCAAAGCGATCTCCGTGACACTCATGTCGGTGGAGACCAGCAGGCTGCAAGCATAACGCAAGCGCAGATCGTGCAGGAAGTGGACGAAAGTTTGGCCTGTTGTTTGCTTAATCACTTCGCTGATACGCGACACGCTCATCGTGAAGCGAGCTGCCAGATCGGACAACGCCAGATCCTCTTGATAATTCCGATGGATATAATGAATAATCGGCCACACGGCGTGGCTGGACCTTGAAGGGGATTTGGCCAATGTTGCTGCTTCTTCCTCCTTGCCTGCGTGCTGGAAGCGATGCCGATCGAAGCGGATCAGAATTTCCTTCAATTTGGCCTTCAGCAGAGTCTGCCTGTACCGTTCGTCGCCATGATACTCATTCACGATCTCTTCAATGAGAGCGGACATCTTCTCCTGTTCAGCACCTTCGAACTGTACATAAGCAGGTAATCCATTCGAATCATTGAACAGACCAGAGAGACCTTGATCGTTCCCCGGCTCCATAAGTAAATCCATACTGAACATGCCGTTGAAGAGAACTAGTTTTTGACCTGGATCCGTAAAAATCTCATGTACTTGATAGGGCAGCACAAAGGTGAACGTGCCAGGTGCCATCGTATGTTTCACATCATTTATCGATTCTGCGCCATGTCCTTCGACCACATAGGAGAACTCGAGGTAGTCATGGCGGTGCGCGCGAAAACCGTGCTCCAATGTATTTCTACTAAGGTGGAACGGGAAGGGGGAGTGCATATTTGGGTACGTTTTCAGATAATCTGGAAAATACGTCATGATCAGTCAGGGCTCCTTCGAAAAAATGGGACGTTTTCCGAATATACGGTACGACTTCTTAGTGATCTTATTTTATCATAAAAGCAGAGTCAACAGCGTGTACTTATGAGGAGGAACGAATCGTGGAAAGCGTTAACAAAATTAGAATTGGGATTATTGGTGCAGGCAATATTGGCGGGGTTCATATTCGGGAGTTTTCAAAGCTGGCGGAACTCTGTGAGATAACGGCGATTACGGATGCGTACTTGCCTTTGGCTACAGCGAGAGCGCAAGAGCATGGCATTGCTCATGTGGCTGCCACACCAGAAGAGTTGATTCAGAGCACGAACGTCGATGCTGTCATTATCGGGGTGCCGAATCAATACCATGCTTCCCTTGCTGTCCAAGCGATCGAAGCGGGAAAACATGTCCTTATCGAGAAGCCAATGGGCATTAACGCCGCAGCGGCTAAACAAATATATGAAGCAAGCAAAGCGGCCAATACGATCGTGATGATCGGTCACCAAATGCGTTGGGAATCCGTTCCTATGCAGATTAAGGAGCAAGTTGAAGCGGGCGAGCTAGGCAAAATCTACACAGCCAAAACGGGCTGGTTCCGCCGCAAAGGCATCCCAGGTTGGGGAACATGGTTCACGAGAATGGACGAATCCGGTGGCGGTCCTTTGATCGATATCGGCGTTCATATGCTGGATCTTGCCCTTTATTTGATGGGGAATCCGAAACCAGTTTCTGTAGTTGGCGCAACGTATGCGGAATTCGGACCACGTCGCAAAGGGATTGGCACATGGGGCAAGCCGAACTGGAACGGTACGTATGATGTAGAGGATTTGGCGACTGCGCTGATTCGTATGGAAGATGGCAGCACGCTGACGCTTGAAGTGAGCTGGGCAGTTCACATGGACACGGATAACACGCCTTTCGTGCATCTGATGGGCGCGGATGGCGGAGCTAGTTACAAGGGACCTACGGGGAAATTGCTGACAGAGAAATTCAACCGTCCGATCGAGACGGAATTGAAAAAACCTGAGAATGATGAAGGCGAGCGCCTACGTCTTAGCCTACATTTCCTAGATTGTATTCGTGAAGGCAAACAGCCGATCACATCGGCGCTTTCCGGTTATACGAACAATTTGATTCTCGATGCGATTTATGAGTCTTCGCGTACAGGCAGCGAAGTGAAGTTGAACTGGGATTAGTTGCGGATAGAACGAAGAACAGACTGGGAAAAAGCAAGCTATAGCAGAAACCATTTGGAGGGATTATCAGATGCTTAGAGGGTTAACGAGAGCAGGGCTTGGCAAGATCGAGAGTAATGAGCAGTTCATCGAGTTAGCGGCAAAATATGGCTTCCAAGCGGTCGACATCGACGCTGTGGGCCTTGTAGAAACGCACACCGTCGCTGGTGCTCGTGAGTTATTAGAGAAGAATGGACTCGTCGTCGGGTCCATCGGTTTGCCCGTGGAATGGCGTTCCACGGAAGAGGTGTTCCGCGAGGGGCTGCCGAAGCTAGCCCAAGCCGCGGAAGCGGCAGCAGCGCTCGGCTGCACGAGCTGCTGCACGTATGTGCTGCCCTCGACGGACCTCGGGGCAGCGCACTTCATGGCGCTCGCGACGCGCAGATTGCGCACGTGCGCCCAAATCCTAGGCGCCTACGGCATCCGCCTAGGGCTGGAGTTCGTCGGTCCGCATCATCTGCGGACACGGTGGCAGAACCCGTTCATCTGGACCATTGATGAAACGTTGGATTGGATCGATGCGATCGGTGAGCGCAACGTGGGCTTACTGTTCGATTCGTACCACTGGTACACGAATGGTGGGACTGTCGCGGATATCGAGAAGCTCCGCGTCGATCAGATCGTGCATGTGCACATCAACGATGCACCGGATGTGCCGGTGGAGGAAGTGCTCGACAACGGACGTGTGTATCCGGGCGAGGGCGTTATTGATTTGGCAGGCTTCCTGCAAGGCCTGCAGCGTATTGGTTACACCGGAGCCGTGGCGCAGGAGATCCTGACGGCCGAAGCGCCGACAGATTCTCCGGAGAGCTTGGCGGAGCGGTCCAAAGCTGGCTTCGACAAGGTGTATGCCGCGGCGGGGTTGTAGGTTGTGTGTTGTGTGTTGTGTGGAGAGCGAATCCTTCGGGATTCGCTTTTTTGTTTCTTTGGGGCGGGAGGTGCAGTCGATCATGGAGGGGAATTATTCTATGAAAAATGCAAATAGGCAACCTTTTCTCCTCATTTATCCTCAGAATTGGAAAATGCGTGCAAATAGGCAACCTTTCTATCGGATTTCAAGGTAATCTCCTCAAATCAGACTGAATTGATGCCAATTCGCATCAATTTCTAATAAATGAGGGAATACCGCTGTCAAAACTTCACTTTTGCAGTTCTGACAACCCCAACCCCAACCGCAACTGCAACCCAACCCAACTCGTACCTGCGCGTTCCTCCACGTGTAGAACTCGTCCACTTGTATGCTTAGCTGCTACTGTCACTAACCAGAACTTAGCTCCATTGGACAATTCCAGTGGAGGGGGAATTTAAACTAGCTAAAAACAAATTTGAGTGGACAAATCCACTCAAAACGAACAAAAAGGGTCTTTTGGGCCCGATATGGGGTTGCTTACGTGGATAAATCCAATGTAGAAGGAAATTTGGGCCTATTGGATTGGAATACACTGTATTTGTCCAATGGGTAGGCCTACTTCGAGATTTTATCCAAATGCACGGAGAAATCACGCGTGAGAGAAATAACTGGATTTCCTCCCGCTAATTCGCGGACAATGCACGTCTTGGGACAAATAACTGGATTTCCTCCAGTTATTTTCCTCTCTTTTCCGCCTCCCCGCCGAAAAGCCGAAAATTAGATGTAGGAAATCCAACTATTCGCAAATACTCGGTGAATCCGCTGGAATTAGATGTAGTTTTTCCAGCTAAATGGAGCCACGGCTAGTCACAATCCATCTTCCGCGGCGATTCCCACCAAACAACGCATCCCATTCGACAAAAATTCCTACATTTCGTCCCTAAACTGTGACAAACTTCTCAGGGAAACTCGGGTACGATTTTAAAAAAGCGAAAAGGAGATAAGATCATGCAAATTAAGAATAAACAGGACATCAGCTTGATTTTGGACAACTTTTCAAACTTCGCAGAGTGGGACGCAGCAGGGAAGAAGCTTTACCTTATTTTTGCTGATAAAAAACGTGGAGGTCAATGGACCTTAATGAGTTATGAAGACGAACGCTTCAGTGTGCATGGCGTGGGGAAAGATTATGAGGACGCAGAAGAGTTGTTCTTCGATGAGCGTAATCAGGTGCTCTCCTTCCTGTGGGACAACCGTGCCGCGCTTAAAGCAGCGGTCGAATCCAGCCAAGTCGTTTCCGCTTAATCGCGTAGAAACACAGATCATCTGGACAAGCCTCCTAGAGGCTGTCCTACCATCTCGCAAGTACATCTCGCGAGACGAACAACAGCCTGCGAAACCACCAACATTCATGTGGTGGCTTCGCAGGCTGTTTGCTTTTTTAAATCGTACTAGGCGGCAAGCCCTCCCTCTGCTTATCCCGGTACTGACCGGGCGTAAGCCCTTCCTGCTTGCGGAAGGAGCGGATGAAATTCTGCGAGTTGTTGTAACGCAGCTTCGAAGAGATATCCTTGATCGGCATATCGGTCTCGGAGAGCCATTTTTTCGCCATATTGAAACGGTAGTTCGATAAATAATCACTGAAGGAGCAGTTCGTCTCTTTGCGGAAAATGCTGCTCAAATAATTGGCATTGTAATGCAGGCGAGAAGCGCATTCTTCGAGTGTCAGATCCGTGTCGTAATAATGCTGCACGAGATCGATAATTTTCTCGGATATGTTGTGGTACTGCGCATCCTGACGGTCGCGGTAAATTCGGATCAGCGGATGGATAACCTCTGTCCAGAACCAGTCCTCGATCTCGGCGGTCGTATGCAGACCGAGCACTTCCTCGAACAAAGAGCCTTGGTTCGGATGAATCTGATTCAAGGCGATGCCGGATTCCTGCATCATCATGAGCAAGTTGTTGAGCAGCCGCGCCAACGGGATTTGATACTCCTGCGGGGTGAGCTGCGCCGCGAAAACAGCATGCAGCAGCTGCTTCAACAGCTCGCGGGATTTATCCTTTTCGGCTAGCTTAATGCTGTCGATCAGTTCATTCTCAAGAGGCTTCGGATAGTTCAAATTCAAGTAATGCTTCCCTGAGTTGATATTCTCATACTGTATGATGATGCCCTCGCCAAGCTTGATACGATGCTTCAAAGCCTCGAGTCCTTCTTTGTAGGCCAGCGACATCTGGGTGAACGCATGAATCGGCAAGGAGATCCCAATTGAGATGTGCAGCTTCAGGAAGTTATAAATATGCTGTTGAACCTGCTCGGTTAGGCCGTACACCATCGTACGGAAGTCACTGTCGACGCTGTCTGAACTCCCGATCATGGTCACAATGGTCTGGTCAATTAGGATCGGCGCTAAGCGCTGCTCCGTAGGGATGAGCTCCTCCATCATGTTGTGCACGGCGAAGAGCAGCAGCTCCATGTCCTTTTTCTCATAACGAGTGTGGTCGATGGCGTCGATTTGGATGGTGATGACGGACATCGTTTTCCAAGCAGCAATATGGTCGGTGTAGCCGAATTGGGCAAGCTTCTCTAATAGCTCAGTCGGCTTAATATGCCCCTGAAAAGCCTTGATCAGGAAGAAGGTCCGCACCTGACCGATATGTTGATGAACTTCTTTTTCGAGCTGCGATTTCGATTGGAACAACGTGTGCACATGCTCACTGATCATCTGAAATTCATTCGCTTTGCGCTTCTGATTCCCGCTCACCAAGCCTCCGATTTGATTCAGAAGAAGCTGGATCGGTGAGTACATTTTACGTGAAACCAGCCATGCGAGTACCAAAGCAAGAAGCAGCATCAGGACGCAAATATAAATTGTATAGGTTCCGATTTTGCTGGATTCCTTGGTCAAGCTGTCAATCGAAGTCAGGGAAAGATAGGTCCAGTTGTTCAGATTCGAACGCAGATAAGTAACGGAATAAGGCTTATCGTGAATGCTGGCGCGGAACTGCCCGCTCACGTCTTCATCAAGGTGTGCCAGGTCGGTTAGGCCAGCAGCTGTGATGGATTTTCCGATGAGACCCGGATCCCGATTCATTACAATTCGCTTGTGTTCATCCATGATGACAATGTCATCGGGATGTTCGCTATCACTTTGAATCATATCCTTCAGGGAGCAGGCAGGGATATTAGCTAAAGCGAGGCCGAATTTATCGAGTCCAGTGGTCGGCAGCTTTTTAACAAGCGAAATACTGTAATCACAGGTCACGCTTCGCGCATTTTCTTCGGTGTAAAACCACTCGGATGGATTCAGAATCCACATGCTATTGTCTTGCGTGTTCATCAGGGAAATCAATTTATCAGCAAATGGATAGTTGTCGAATTTGTAGAGTCCTGAATTTTTGATCATCCAATTCTGTTTCGCATTAATCAAGAGCACATCTTCCAGTCTCGTGTCAAAAGATTGCATATACCGAATCTCACTTCGCAGATCATCGTACATCATGAAATCGGTTACAGTCAGTGGCATGTCCATGGCCTTTTTGAGAACAGTGGAATTGATGACCTGATTTAGTGTATGGTTGACAGTGGTTAATTTCTGCTCTACATTGGAGTTAATTTGGGTGATTAACTGCATTTTTCCTTCGTTTACATTTTTTTGGATTTCACTAGACGACGTAAAGAAGGCGAAAGCACCGATAAAGATCACAGGCAGCGTACTAAGCAAGAAGCTGAATATCGTCATTTTGCTAAGAAAACTTAAAGAGCGCATCGTATCCAACACCTTATCTGTTCAAAGAATCATTCGTCAGACTATCTATGTATTGTAGTCAAGAGTGCGGTTCAGATCAATAATCATCTGCAAATGGGATAATCATTATCTCATATTTGCCGCCCAAAACACAGCTGTTGCAAGGAGGAGTTAACATGAGAAGTGGGATAGTTGGCCAGCGGTTAAAGTGGACAGGACGAATGAGTATAGTTCTTATTGTCATCATGTTGATCAGTGCCTGTCAGAACGACAACACGCCAAAAGCAGAAAATGATAAAGGCGCAAGGCCTGTTATTTCTATTATGGCACCTCTTCATTTTCCGCATCCGCCGATACCAGAGCTTGTCCAAGCGATTGAGAATAAGACGCAAACGAAGCTGGAATTGAATTGGGTTCCGGATGGCATCTACACGGATAAAATGAATACGGCCCTTACGACGAACTCGTTGAAAAAGGCGACCTACGTGAAATATACGGACTACATGCTGATGAAAAATTCGATCCGTTCCGGCGCATTCTGGGATATTGGACCGTATTTGGCTGCGTATCCGAATTTGAAAAAGTTAAATAAAGAGATTTTGGGGCAAGCAGCAGTCGATGGCAAAATTTATGGCTTATATACCGAGCGCCCGTCCTCTCGGCAAGGCATTATTATTCGTGAAGATTGGCTGAATAATCTGAAGCTGAAAAAGCCAACCAATCTTGATGAACTATATGAAGTGCTCAAAGCGTTCACTTTTGGTGATCCTGATCGCGACGGGAAGGACGATACGATCGGATTAACGGACCGCAATGATCTGGTGTTCGGCTCCTTTAAGACGCTCAGTTCCTATTTTGGGACACCGAATAATTGGGGTGTTTCGGGAGGTAAGCTTGTACCAGAGTTTGAAACGCAGTCCTACGTAGATGCGATGAATTTCATGAAGAAACTGTATGATGAGAAGCTGATTAATTCGGATTTTGCCGTAACGAGCAAGGAAGTACAGCGGGATAAACTGATTCGCGGCACGGCTGGCGTGTACATTGGCAGTATGCAGGATGTGCAGCGTCTTTCCGATGAGGCGCAGTTAGTGAATCCGGAGGCAAGACTGACGTTGGTGAATCATATCGAAGGGCCGCAAGGATTTCATATTTGGTCCATTCCTAACTATAGTGCGTTATATCTCTTTTCGAAAAAGGCGATAAGGACTGAGGCGGAACTGAAGCAGATGCTGCAGTTTTTTGATCGGACGATGGATAAAGATGTCGCTAATCTCATGAAGTACGGCCTAGAGGGACGGCATTATACGGTTAAAGATGGGCAAATCCAGCTCTCCGAAGAGACGTCGAAGATTCGTGTTAATGAAGTCAACGCGCTGTATGCGCTAATGATCGCCGATTTGAACAATCCGAACGTTATTCCCGTTGTGGAAAGTGAATCTTTGTCCCAGCTGGCCGATACGCTTAGCTTGGATAATGAGAAATACGTCGTCAAGGACCCGACATTAGGCGTTGAGTCGAAGACTTATGACGAGCGAGGCGTCGAGCTGTACAAAATCATTTCCGATGCGACGTACAATTATATCCTGGGCAAGCTGGATAAAGCGGCTTTTCAGCAAGAAGTCGAGCGTTGGAAGCGCGGCGGCGGGAATCAGATGATACAAGAGTATAATGAGGCGTATGGGAAGAAGGGGTAGTCGGGACTATCACTTGCGAACTCGGGAGCATTGTGCGAATAACTGGATTTCTTACAGCTAATCTCGACAAATTTCGTTGGGAAATGCGATTGGATGGAAAAAAGGTAGTTAATTTGAGCTACTTCGACCAAATGAGTAGTGCCTCCTTTCCGGAGGGAGCCGCACACAAGTTGAGATTGTACAAGTAAATATATGATAACGAGTCTACCAAATGGTAGGCTTTTCTTTTGTCGTTTTAGGCCTAAAGACTCAACCCCACGGCCAGAAAGGCCTCCTCAATAATCATCTCCCCTCCCGATAATCATCATCTCACATCCCGCGTCATACATGGGGTATATGAGTAAATGATTGTTTCGGTACCCATAGCGAACCGTGTAATGTGTGAGTTGTAGCACACAACATTTTCACGGAGGTCAAACCGATATGAAGAGAAATTTAGTTACGATTCCACTAAGCGTACTACTCGTTTCGAGCTTTGCTTTGGCAGCATGCGGAGATAAAGAAACACCAGCATCAACAACGGCAGCATCAACAACGGCAGCAACTACAACAACAGCACCGAAGCCGACAGACAATACACCGACAGCAATCACAATCATGGCACCATTGAATACGGCACAAACACCACCAGATACGATTATTAAAGAACTTGAAAAGCTGACGAACACGAAGCTGACGTATCAATTCTTCCCGGCAGACACGTATGAAGAGAAGTTGAATACGACGTTTGCAACAGGTGCGCTGCCACAAGCAACGTATTTGAAAAACCAAGCAACATTCATTCAAATGAAATCGGCGATTCGTGACGGACAGTTCTGGGAGATCGGACCTCTATTGAAAGACTTCCCGAACCTTAGCAAATTGAAATCAACAACGAATGACAATACGAAAGTCGATGGCAAATTGTACTCCTTGTACCGCGGCGTAGACATCGCTCGTCAAGGTCTCATCTACCGTAAGGACTGGGCAGACAAGTTGGGGCTGAAACCTCCTGCTAATTTAGATGAATTGTTCGCAATGGCGAAAGCATTTACGGAGAACGATCCGGATGGCAATGGTAAAAAAGATACGATTGGATTAACAGATCGTAACGATCTCATCTACGGAGCGTTCAAAACCATTGCTGCTTGGCAGGGCACACCAAATAACTGGGGCGTGAAAGACGGCAAGCTAGCTCCTGAATTCATGTTCCCGCAATATGTAGCGACCATGGATTATTTCAAAAAAATGCGTGATGCTGGCTACATCAATAAAGATTTCGCAGCAACAAGTAAAACGGATCAACAAAAGCTATTCACGAGTGGTGCAGCAGGTATGTATATCGGCGCCATGACGGATGTTTCAACATTGAACAAAGACTTGGTTAAAAATGTACCTACTGCTGTAGTAGATGTTCACAGTATGGTTGCTGGACCTGACGGCAAATTCGCAGCATGGGCACTGCCTGGCTATGCAAACGTTGTTCTATTCCCGAAATCCGCGAATAAAACGGAAGCTGATCTTCGCAAAGTACTTGCTTACTTCGACAAAATGATGACACCAGAAGTAGCTAACATGGCGAACTGGGGCATTAAAGATGTGAACTACAGCGTAACAGATAACAAAGCGAAGAAGCTGGATGAAGAAAAATGGACACGCGAAGTGAAACCATTCACAGATGCAGCAATTGGTGATGAGGATACGTCCGGCAGATTCTTGGGTATTCCAACAATCCCAGCACAAGGCAAAGCAGATGAGTTGAAAATTGCTAACCTGAAGTTCGCAGTTCAAGATCCAGTAGCTGCACTAGATTCCAAAACAAACCTTGAAAAAGGTGTTCAAGCGCAAGCCGTTATCACGGATGCAACGAACAAATACATTTACGGAACAATCGATAAAGCAGGCTTTGATAAAGCAATTGAAGATTGGAAAGCTCGTGGCGGCAGCAAAATCATTGAAGAATACAACGCACTTAAAAAGTAATTCTGCAACAAGTGTCTGACAAGTCAAGGTGAGAGGGCTGCTGAAACCGCGGCGGCCTTCTCCTTTTAAGGAAAGGAAGAAGTCCTATGCAAGAAGTGAAGGTTTCGCAAAGTGTTGTCGCTAGGAAGTCAAGCAGCGAATTGAGCAGACGTCTTTGGAAAAACAAATGGATTTATGTCATGTTGCTGCCTGGTATTTTGTACTTTATCGTTTTCAAATACATTCCGATGTACGGATTAATCATTTCCTTTCAGAACTACAAGCCTTTCAAAGGTGTTACCGGAAGTGAATGGGTTGGTTTGGAGCATTTTAAGCGCTTGTTTACAGAACCGGATTTTCTGAATATTTTGAGCAATACGTTAATCTTGTTCGTTATGAATCTCTTGTTTTATTTTCCGATTCCGATCATTTTGGCGCTCATGCTGAATGAAGTCAGAGGGGATCTCTTTAAGAAAGTGTTTCAAACAATCGTGTACCTGCCTCACTTTATGTCTTGGGTAATTATCGTTTCCATCAGCTTCGTAATGTTGACTATGGATGGCGGGATTATTAATGAACTTATTTCGTATTTTGGCCTTGAAAAGATTAATTTTTTACTTGCTCCAGAATGGTTCAGACCGATTTATATTTTTCAAGTCATTTGGCGTGAAGCAGGTTGGGGAACGATCATTTATTTAGCGGCGATTGCTTCCATCGATCCAGGTTTATATGAGGCTGCTCGTATGGATGGTGCAGGACGATTTAGACAAGTGTGGCACATTACGCTGCCCGCGATCCGAAGTGTCATTATTGTTTTATTAATTTTGAAAATTGGTGCGGTTCTCGAGCTCGGTTTTGAACATGTGTATTTGCTTCTGAACTCCATGAACCGAGAAGTTGCTGAGATCATTGATACTTATGTATATACAGCGGGTCTTAAACAAGGGCAATTCAGCTACAGCGCAGCGATTGGTTTGTTCAAATCATTCATTGGACTTGTACTGGTGATGCTAGTGAATCGGATTTCTAAGAAAATGGGTGAAGAGGGCGTTTACTAGGCCCTGTAAGCGCAAAGCAGCTAGGAGGTTGAAGTCGTGGTAGAAGATAAAACAGTAGCCGGCAGAATGTTCGGTATCATCAACTATTTGTTATTAACCATCATCGGATTGATTACGATCATCCCGTTCGTACACGTGGTGGCAGGATCTTTCACGACGAGTGCGGAGATGGCGACTAAGAAATTCGTCCTCATTCCAACGGATTGGAGTATTGAAGCCTATCGCTTTATTTTTTCAACGAACACCATATTTAAAGCCATGGCGGTCTCGATTGGGACGACGGCTGTAGGCACAGTGATTAGTATGTTCATCACAGCGTTGATGGCTTACGGTTTGGCACGCAGAGATGTGGATGGACGTAAAGTGATCATGTTCCTCGTTGTTTTTACAATGTTGTTTCATGGCGGCTTGATCCCGACGTTTCTCGTAGTAAAAGAGCTTGGTATGATCGACACCTACGCGGCGTTGATTCTTCCAACAGCAGTGAGTGCATTTAACTTAATTATTTTGAAAAACTTCTTCCAAAACATCCCGGAAGGGCTCGAAGAGTCGGCGAAAATCGACGGCTGCAGTGACTTCGGTATCCTATTCCGTATTGTTCTGCCATTATCAATGCCTGCGATTGCAACGATCTCGTTGTTCTACGCGGTAACCTATTGGAACACGTACTTGAGTGCGATTCTTTACATCAATGAAAGTGCCAAATGGCCGATTCAAGTCTTACTGCGCCAAATTGTCGTCCTTGCCAGCGGTCTGGACGTGAGCTCCGACTTGGACAGCGCGACACCACCACCGGCGCAATCGATCAAAATGGCGGTTATCGTCGTAGCTACGATTCCGATTCTGATTGTGTATCCGTTCTTGCAGAAGCACTTTGCTAAGGGCGCGATGATTGGATCCATTAAGGGGTAGTCTGTAAAAGGACATGACAACACATTAAGCGGGGAAATGCGCATGACTGTTGGGGAAAATCAGAGACAAGATCAACAAGATAAGAAACAAGATCAAAGTGCGGAGATCAGTAAACTACTTGCCGAAATGGATCAATTGTTTGATGGTTTTGGAGCGTGGCTTAGCGGACAATTGGATGCAGAAAGCGGCGGGTTCTACTACGCCGCAAGCTCCAGACGGATGCTGGGCGGCGCTCCAGACATTGAATCTACAGCGCAAGCGCTGAATATTTTGGAGCGCTGCGATTGGCTGGATGCTATGTCGACAGATATGAAGCGGGGGTGTATCCGTTTCTTTCAAAGCAAGCAGGAGTCATCGTCAGGCTATTTCTATGATGACAATCCGCTGATGCGTGAAGATGAAGTGATGGTTGCCCGCGCTATTTCCTATAGCTTGAATGCATTGCGCAAGCTTGGTGGGCATCCGCTTCATGCACTGCCATACGAGGCGCAGCAAGCGCCAGCTTATATGTCCTCACCTGAAGACTATCTCACGTGGCTGAAGTCGGTTGAGCTAACGAACAGCTGGCGAGGCTGTGATCGCCTTTCCACCTCCAGTGTATATGTGAAGCAAGTGGAGCCGGAGAGCCGCAGAGCTGAGTTTGCCCAAACAGCATTCCATTTCTTCGCCAATAAACAGGATCCTTTTACCGGTTTATGGGGAGAAGGGTCCTATTATGTGCGGATCTCGGGCACGTTCAAGCTGCACATTTTCTATGACCACTTCAATGTTCCGTTGCCAAGAGAGGAACGAATTTACCAAAGTATCCTCTATGCCTTGCGGCATGAGGAAGCCGTTGATATGTGCTATATACGTAATCCGATTCACTTACTGTCGTATATGACGTTATCCATTCCGGCAGAAGAATTGCGAGAAATCATTTCGATTACAATGGCCAATATGAAGCGTTTGCTTCGTGCAGACGGGGGCTTCTCCCGTGAGCTGGCCCACTCGCCAACAGCACCTAACGTGGCTCAAGTGAAGGAAGGCGAATATTATCCCGACATGCCGAAGGCAGTCCATATCGGGGGTGGCGAAGTGGAAGGCGATATGAACGCTGGTACACAAGCTTTGTTGATTCGTTCAGTCTGCTACCAGTTAGCTGGCAGAAAGGCACCTCCTTTGATCAAAGCGCCGATGTTCACCGTGCTGGAAAGCAATTGAAACGTTTAAATTCATTGTTTAAATGAAAGGGGACCTTCTGATGGCTGCTGTTCAGACGAAAACACCATTAGAGTGGGCACAAGCTGCCTGCGACTCGATCATGGACACGCATACGCCGATGCAGCTTCCGCCCGCCGGGCGTTGGCATTATCATCAAGGCGTATTCCTGTGCGGCATGGAAATGCTCGCACAAGCAAGTCCAGATACGCGCTATGACGCGTATATCCAAGGCTATGTCGACGGTTTAGTCGACGACAACGGCAATCTCTACTTCGCGCGCGACGAGCTCGACGCGATGCAAGCTGGGCTGTTGCTGTTCCGCATCGAACAGCGCACAGGCCAGCCCAAATACCGCGCAGCTGCCGATAAGCTGCGCAATCTGCTCAAGACCCTGAACCTCACCTCCGAAGGTGGGTTCTGGCACAAAGATAAATACGCCAACCAAATGTGGTTGGACGGTCTGTACATGGCCGGCGTATTCTCGCTGAAATACGCGAACGCCTTCGGCGAAACGAGCTTGCGCCAAACGGTGCTGCATCAAGAGCAGCTCATGCGCAAGTATATGAAAGATGAGCGCACGGGTCTGCTGTACCATGCGTGGGACGAAAGCCGCCGTATGCCGTGGGCGAATCCGGAAACCGGCTGCTCGCCGGAATTCTGGGGACGTTCGCTTGGCTGGTACGGCCTAGCCGTCGCGCAATTCCTCGATGAATTGCCTGCGGACGATCCTGGGCGCGAAGCGTTGGTGAAGTCACTGTGTGACTTCGTCTATACAATCATCCACTATCAGGACGCGAAAAGCGGTCTCTGGTATCAGGTGATCGACAAGGGTGATCAGCCGGACAACTGGCTTGAAAGCTCCTGTACTAGCCTGTTCGTCTACACGATTGCCAAAGCCGTAAATCTCGGCATTGTTGGCCGCGAATGTGCGGCAGCGGCGTTGAAAGGGTATGAAGGTCTGTTGCATACGTTGAAATTTGATGAGCAAGGTAGAGTTATTCTGCCGCTGATCTGTATTGGAACATCGGCTGGAGATTACGAGAATTATGTAACGCGTCCAACGAGTGAGAATGATCTGCATGGTGTGGGAGCTTTTGTCATGGCATGCGTTGAAGTTCAGTCATTGAAGAAGTAAGGTACCGAAGGAGCGACCTATGGCGATAATTAACATAACAACATTCGGCGCTGTTGGTGACGGTGAAACGGATAATACGCAGGCCATCGCAGCAGCGATTGAGGCCTGCTCCCTTCAAGGGGGCGGTACAGTTTATGTACCTGCTGGGACGTATCTCACCGGCCGGATTGAGCTGCGCAGTTATATGACGTTGGAGCTTGAAACGGGCTCAAAGCTAATGTTTATCAACGAGTTCGATAAGTATCCGCTCGTACAGACCCGCTGGTCCGGTTACGAATGCTACGGGTACTCTCCGCTCATTTATGGGAGAGGTTTGAAGAAGGTGTCTATCAAAGGTGATGGCATCATCGATGGTCAAGGCAGTGCTTGGTGGCAAGCGTATCGTGAGATTCGCAAAGGCGGCACGGTGGACTCCGCACAAACGCAAGAACTCAAGGTGAAGAATCAGACTTTGCTGGAAACGGTGAAGAGCAATATCGTGGAGTGGTCTTCCCAATTTCTAAGGCCGCCGCTGCTGCAATTGATGGATTGTGAAGGCGTTAGACTGGAAGGCATAACCTTGCAGAACTCCCCTTTCTGGAATACACATTTGGTCTATTGCTCGGATGTTCAGCTTCACGGGGTTTCGATTAAGAACCCGAATGATACGCCTAATGGCGATGGGTTGGATATCGACTCGTGCCAAAATGTTCGTATTTCCGATTGTTTCTTTGATGTTGGCGATGATTGCTTATGCATTAAGTCCGGTATCGATGAAGATGGCCGACGGGTGGGCAAGCCATCCGAGAATATCGTGATTACCAACTGTACGATGTTGAGAGGACATGGCGGTGTCGTGCTCGGCAGCGAGATGGCTGGCGGTATTCGGAATGTGGTTATTTCCAATTGTATTTTCACAGGGACGGATCGCGGCATACGGATGAAAACGAACCGTGCCCGCGGCGGGTATATCAAGAATATTTTAGTCAGCAATATTTATATGGAAGATGTGTTCTGTCCGTTAACGATTAACTCATTCTATCGGCACGGTGTTGACGAAAGCGATCCGTTGATCAGTAGTCCAGACGCCGTTCCCGTAACGGAATGCACACCTGTGATCGAACACATTCGGATCCATCAAGTAACCGCGAAGCGGACTCGTGCAGCTGCTGGCTTCCTCTATGGATTGCCAGAGATGCCGATTCGCGACGTGCAGTTATCGCACGTGCATATCGAGATGACGACGGATCCTTCGGAGCAGGGAGATGAGCCGGATATGGTGCGCGAGAAGTTAATCATGGCTGGCGACGGCATGCTGTGCAAGCATGTAGCAGATTTGGAACTTCATCATGTGCGTATCGAAACGCGTCAAGGTCCTGCTCTTTGTTTGGAAGATGTGCGTGGCGTTGATGTTCATTCGCTTACGATGAAGGGGAGGCATGCGGCGACGCCGGTTGTACAAGCAACGCGAGCCGAGGGGCTGTTCCTATCTGGAAGGCAGTCGATGGAGTCAGACTACCTGGGTTGAGTAAGTAGGATTTGGAGGGAATGGGCGCTGGATGGCGTCTTTTTTCTCGCCAAAAAGTAAGCGCATACAAAGAAATGTTGGAGGGATGTTACTTGAAACAACACAAACGGTTGTTGGCAATGGTTTTGTCACTTGTTTTATTATTATCGATGATTCCTTTTAGCGGATCCGCAGCAGCAATTGGGGATTGGCAATTTAGCGCTTTCGGGAATAGTACAAGTGCAGCAAATAATCCTAGTCCTACTGTAAGTCAAGATGGTTCCATCACGTTAGAAGCTAAAAACGGCAAATTTGCATCAGATAACGAAGGCTTATCTTTTTATTACAAGACATTAGACGTACCAACGGATGCCAATTTTGAGATTTCGGCGAAAGCAAAAATAGTAAACTTTAACAGTAATGCTACCCCAAACTCTCCAACCCAAAAATCTTTTGGATTAATGCTGCGCGGCAGTGTGGGGTCTAGTAACAGCTCACAAACATCCAATTATGTAGCAGTGGGTGGTTTTGGTGTCACGGCTACGACAAGCATTATGCAGGCGGTTTATAAAAAAGGTGTTGTTGGAACATCAACGACCACAGGTACTCAAACAAAGCTTCCATTTAGCGATTTGAATGCTCCAACTGCGGATGAAGAATATGTGCTGAAAATCAGAAAAACTGGCGATGCCTACGTTGTAACGGCTAACGGCAAAAGTGAAAAATTCAAGTTGGACAGTTTATTCGGCAGCCAAATCTATGTCGGTATGTATGCGGCAAGAGATGCAAAAATCACGTTTAGTGATTTCGACATTAAAGTAGATCCTAGAGCTCCAATTCAATTAAAACTAGACACGACTTTAATGAAAACGGAGTATTTGAAAGATACAAGTTTAGATACAAGCGGTTTAAAGGTGACAGCCGTATACACTGATAATAGTGAGGAAGTTCTTTCGACAAACGATTATGTGATTACTGGTTTTGATAGTAGTCAATTAAGAACAGTCCCGATTACGATTAGCTTTAACGGCGCGTTCCAAACGATTAATCTTACCATCGTGCCTTTAACAGCTACGGCATTGGGAATCAAATATTTTCCTGCCAAGACGGAATATTATTTAGGAGATCTATTTGATCCTGAAGGTTTCGTTGTTACGGCAGCCTACAATTCAGGGGTCATGACAGATCTAACAAGTGATAAATACACGTTCTCCATTCCGGTAGCAACGGTAACAGGCTCCACGTATGCCTTCGATACTCCCGGAACAAAGATCGTTACAGTCAGATCAACGGAGACGCCTTCAACGATCACAACATTTAACGTAACTGTAAATGACGCTCAAATGACTGGTTTGGAAGTTGCACAGCCTCCACAAAAAACACTTTACTACCTAGGCGATTCGTTTAAACCTAACGGGATGGTTGTGTATGCACGATATAGTGACAATTCGAAAGTAAGACTTTTGTCCAAAGATTATACAACCGCACTCGACACAACCACTGCGGGTGCGAAGCCAGTTGTCATTTCGTACAGAGGACAACAAGCTAATGTCGCTGTTACAGTCAAACAAAAAGAATTAACGGGGATTCAAGTTACACAATATCCTAAAACAACCTATCGAGTCGGTGAAGATGTAAACACAAGCGGATTAACAGTTTCAAAATTGTACGACAACAAAGATGAAGAAGTTCTAGCACCAACTGACTATACAATCGATAGCTCGAATTATACAAAGAACATAGCTGGCGTCTATGACATTAAGATCATTCCTACCGATGGAAGCATTGGGCATATCGTCTATAAAGTGACAGTTAGAGAGCAGATGACCTATACATGGAATCCGATTAGATTCGGCCAATCTTCGTCTGCAAGCAGTAATACCATCACGCCAAAAGTAGATGGAAGCGTACAACTCGTAGCTTTAGACGGCGGTGGTAAGGTTACTGGCGATCATGATGGTATTTCCTTTTATTACGTAGAGTTGGACGCTGTGAAAGATAACTTTGTCTTATCGGCAGACATTAAAGTTAATGCTTATGCGAAAACACCTTACGACGGCCAAGAATCTTTCGGGATTATGGCGAGGGATGCCATTGGAACTGAAGGTGATTCTAGTGTATTCGCCTCCAACATTGCAGCTGTTGGTGGATACAGCGGTGGCACAACCAAAGACAATGGCACACAATTATTCGTAAGATCAGGTGTCGAATCTAGTGATGGCAAAGGCAGCAAGGGCATTCAAAACGTGATGTTAAGAAATGAAAGGCCTTCATCGAGCAACACGCCTTATAAGCTCACGCTCACCAAAACGAATAGCGGATTCACTGGAAAGATTAACAATGAGCAGGAGCAAAAGATTTTTGTTCCAGACATTATGAGTGTACAAGATTCCAAAATGTATGTAGGGTTTTATACGGCTCGTCTTGCAACAATTGATGTTAGTAATATCGAACTGAAAGTAACGGCAGCAGAAACGGATACGCCTAAGATTGAGGCTCCTAATCTGCCTGTTACACCCGATTTCCAGTTTGTCTCTCTAGATAAAACTTCAAAAATGGATTATTCCTTATCCGTAAAGTCGAATGTAAACGGCACAGTAACGATTAAACAGGATCAACATGTCATCGCAACAGAATTGAACGTTGAAGCGGGTAAAATGATTACCTTACCTACAACAGTTACCCAGAATACTTACACGAACTTTAGCGCTGTATTTTTACCAAATGATACGCAGCTGTTGACGTCGTATGATAAACGGGTAGCCAACTTTTCAGTATCCATGAGGACGTTTGTTCCTGGCGGTGATATCTATGTTTCGCCAACAGGTACAAGTGCTGGTACAGGTACAATAGATAGTCCTCTTGATCTGGACACAGCTATTGCTTATGTGAGCACAGGGCAGAAGATCATCCTTCAAGATGGTAGATATGTACGTAATGCCAAGCTTGATATTAAGAAGGGCAATGACGGTACGCCTACAGCCAACAAATATCTCGAGGCAGCTCCAGGTGCGACGCCAATATTTGATTTTGATAAGAAATCCGAAGGTGTTGTGTTGAGTGGGAATTATTGGCATATTAAAGGCATTGATTTTACTCGTACAGGTCCTAACACGAAAGGTTTTACAGTAGGCGGCAATTATAACATCGTTGAGCAAAGTAGATTTTATGCTAATGGTGACACGGGGCTGCAAATTAGCAGTACGGACGGATCAACTGACAAAACGACATGGCCCTCTTATAACCTGATTTTGAACTGTGAATCCTTTGATAATATAGATCCATCCAATAACAATGCCGACGGTTTTGCAGCAAAACTGACAGCTGGTCCAGGCAATGTGTTCCGTGGTGATATTGCCCACAATAACATTGATGATGGTTGGGACCTTTATACCAAAGTGGGATCAGGTGCGATCGGCGCTGTAACAATTGAAGATAGTATTGCCTACAATAACGGGACGTTAACGAATGGCAGAGTAGGCGAAGGGGACAAGAATGGTTTCAAGCTAGGTGGCGAAGGCATTCACGTACCACATATAATTCGCAACAGTATTGCTTTTGGCAATGGTGCTAATGGTTTTACAAGTAATAGTAACCCTGGTGTCAGAGCTGAAAATAATATTGGCTTTAACAATGCCAAAGGCAACCTAAGTTTTACAACGTATTCAGGCATCCCAACTGACTTCACAATTAATGGCTTTGTATCCTATCAAAAAACGGTTTCTGTCAAAGATAGTTACCCAGCTGAATTAAAAGCCGACAATAACTATATGTTCGACGGTTCCAAATCGGTTAACAAATCGGGTATTCAACTGACAGATGCAAACTTTACAAGTCTAGAACCGGTTGAATCGTACACGAGAAATGAAGACGGCAGCATAAACTTGGGGACATTCCTTCAACTTATCGCACCGCTTTCTGCTCCGACAAACCTGACTGCATCCGCAAGTGACGCAAAAGCGATATTAACATGGAGGACTGTTACTGGTGCTACTTACTATAACGTTTATCGTGGATTGGCTGAAAATGGTTCATTTGATAAAATTGCAACAAACGTTACGAATGCAACGTATACAAATGGCGAATTAACTAACGGCCTAACTTATTATTACAAGGTAACTGGAGTAAACGATTTGGGGGAAGGTCAATATTCGAATTTAGCAAGTGTAGTTCCTTATAAATCAAATGGTAATCCATCTGGAGGTTCGGCAGCACCTACTGCGGATCTAACAAGCAACGAAGATGGTGTGCAAGTAGTAATCCCTCCAGTGAACCAAACGATTAATGGGAAAGTCGTTGCGGTCGTTACGGTAGATGGCGGCACATTGGGGAAAGCATTTGATGCACTCAAATCCAATGAATCCAAAAAAATTACGATTGATGTAAAGAGCAATGAAGGGACTGCTAAAGTTCAAATGGATGCAAAGGCCTTATCGTCAGGGCTGGTAAACGCGCCAGATACAGTGTTGTCCATTAAAAGTAATGATGTTACTTACGATCTCCCTGCCAAATCGTTGGATCTTGCGAACATAGCGACAGCGCTTGGTACCGATGTAAGTCATGTGAAAATTAATATCTCGATCGAAAAGGTAACTGGCCCTACGGCTGAGCTGATTAACACTAAGGCGAAACAAGCTGGATTAACACTGCTTTCAGGTGCAGTTGATTTCACCATTACCGCGGAAGGCAATGAGAAGACGGTAAAGGTGGACAATTTTGGGAATACGTACGTGCCAAGAACAATTACCTTGGTTAAAACAGTAGATTCCAATCAACTAACTGCGGTATTGTTCAACCCGGAAACCGGGGAGATGTCTTTCGTTCCAGCGATAGTAACAACCGTAAATGGCAAGGCAGAGGTTACCATTAAACGTCAGGGTAACAGTATCTACACCGTTGTTCAAGCTTCGAAGACTTTCGATGACGTAAAAGGACATTGGGCGAAGAACGAGATCGAATTGTTGGCTTCCAAATTAGTGATCAAGGGGACTTCGGATACTACTTTTGGACCTAATAATCACATCACACGCGCCGAATTTGCGGCTCTTCTGGTTAGGTCACTTGGTTTAAAAGAAGAGGCATCAACACGTTTCAAGGATGTACCTGCAAACAGTTGGTTTGCGGGGACAGCAGGTGCATCGGCTAAAGCTGGTTTGATCGAAGGATTTGAAGATAACACGTTCAGACCGAATGAAAGAATCACGAGAGAGCAGATGGCGGTCATGATCACGCGAGCGATGACATTTGCCGGGAAGTCAGCTACGGTTGACCTCAAGCAATTAGACAAATTTACGGATAGCATGGGCTTGAGCTCGTGGTCCAAAGATGCCGTAGCTAGGGCGGTGAGCGCTGGTATTGTAAACGGCGTAACCGAAACAGAATTTGTCCCTGCAGCTCCAGCGACTAGAGCGGAATCAGCGGTCATGCTGAAGAGATTCTTACAATTTGTTCAGTTTATCAATTAGTTTCTTGTTGAAGGACGTCCTTTCAGGGCGTCCTTTTCACTGCTTCTATATGGATTTCCATAATTAAGGAAGCTCGTACGTAACGAAATATGCTAAAATAAGCTACATATACATGGGAGTTTTGACAAGAGAACATCAGGGGGAAACGTCTATGAAACGACTGCTAGCTGTTAGCGATATCCACGGCTGTGCTGAGGAATTTAAGGAATTACTAGATAAAGCAAAGTTTAATGCGGAAGATGATCAGCTTATTTTGCTAGGAGATTATGTAGACCGGGGACCAGCGAGTCGGGAAACTGTGGAGCATGTGATGTTCCTTGTGCGTGAGAAGGGTGCAATTGCGCTCAAAGGGAATCATGATCAGCGCTTTTTGGAAGTCGTGAGCGGGACCGATGATTTGACGGAAATGAAGTTTTTTGAACATGGCGGCATACAGACGTTCCAAAGCTTTAGCGGAGTCAGGGACTTTGATTTGAAAACGGCGAAAGAGCGCATTCGGGCGAATTGCAGTGAGCATCTGGCATTTTTACGTGAGCTGCCGCTTTATTACGAGAATGACACGCATATTTTTGTCCATGCCGGGCTGAATCCCGCGTATGTAGATTGGAAAACACAGCCGGAGCGTGACTTTATTTGGATTCGTGCACCCTTTGTGCAACAGAGAACTGTAGTGAAGAAGATTGTTGTGTTCGGACATACAACGACGAAGGATATTCATGGGAAAGCGGAAGTGTGGTTTGATACGGACAAAATCGGGATCGATGGCGGTTGTGCCTACGGTCTGCAGTTGAATCTTCTTGAAATTAAGGGGAAGAATCAATACAAGACGTATTCCGTTGCTTCCAAAGGAAGTTGGAAATAGAGAGCAAGAATTATCAAGAAGCGTAGTTCCGAATGCCGTAAACTAAGGTTACGAAGTTGAGGGGGGCAGACGATGGACAATTATGAGACGCGGATTCAGAGGACGCTGGATCATATTGAGGAGCATCTGTCCGGTCCACTGTCTGTTGAATGCTTAGCCGAGGTCGCTTGCTTCTCTGCCTTTCATTTTCATCGGGTATTTCAAACGATGGTAGGCGACGCGGTGATGGAGTATGTGCGCAAAAGGAGATTAGCTAGAGCGGCTTACCAAATCGCACACACGGAACAGAAGTTGATCGATATCGCCCTCGACAATGGCTTTGGGTCCCCGGAGAATTTCTCACGGGCATTCAAAAAGGTGTTTGAACGTACGCCGCTTGCCTATCGCAAGCAAGGCATACGACCGCCTAACTATCCCAAAGTGAATGTGCTGGATCGGAAATTTAATCCCTATTTAGGAGGAATACGTATGGACTACGCATTGAAAACGAAACCTGGTTTTAAAGTGATTGGATATGAATTGAAGACTTCCTGCAAGGAGGGGCAAAATCACCGAGATATCCCGTTGTTCTGGCAGAAGTACATGCAAGAAGGGTTAGGGCAACATATTCCGAATCGTGTTCATACAGGGTTGCCTGTTGAACTTGGCATTTGTGCAGATTTCAACTTGGAGAGCGGGGATTTGACCTACATCATTGGGATGGAGGCAACGAGCTTCGAGGATGTGCCGGAGAATATGGTATGTCGCGAGTTTCCAGAGGCGGATTACGCAGTTTTCACGACACCGAAGGTGAAGCAGGAGCAGTTTGTGGCGTCGATTCAAAGTACGTGGCAGACGATTTTCACGGAATGGTTTCCTCATTCAGGGTACGAGCATGCGGGGAGTGCCGAGTTTGAATATTATGATGAGCGTTGTCATTCGAATTTGCATGAGCTTGTAGAGATGGATATTTATATTCCCATCAAGTCCAAGTTGGCTGAGTAAACAAACAAAGTTCAAGCTGTAATGAATAACGAATGAATTGTCACGCAAATGACATCTGAATTTCATCTCACTTTAAGGTTCGGATCCTATAATGAAATTCGACCCCCTTTTAAATATATATACTTTAGACCTGCGGCCCGTTGCTGTGGGTCTCTTTTTTTTTTGTTATTGGTTTCTACGTTAGAGATAGTTGGAAATATAGTATTGACTAATATAATATGTAATGATATTATATGTACAAATACTATATAGGGAGTGTTAAATAATGTGGAAATTTGAGCACAGTGTAATGACAATGGCAAAAGCGGAGACAATTTGGAATCTGTATAGCGATATCTCAACTTGGGTGGAGTGGGACAAGGGGATTGTGCATGCTTCATTAGAGGGGGCGTTTGTCGCAGGTACACGTGGGTTGCTGCAGCCAGAAGGTCAGGACCGCCTGAATTTTGAATTGAAGGAGGTCAATCCTCTTCGCGGCTTCTCGGACGTTACCGATATCCCGGCTGCAGGGATTCAAGTTCACTTCACGCATCATTTAGTGGAGACTGCCGAAGGGACGAGGGTTACGCACGAGGTGACGATCACGGGGCCAAATGCGGAACATTTAGGTCCGGTGATTGGAGCTGGTATGGCCGAAGGCATACCGCATACGATGGAGGGGCTTGTCGCATTAGCATTGGAAAGAGAGCTTCGGCATGCTGTCTGAAATATTGAGCGAACAAAGCCGTTATTGGATCGGTGTTGTGTCGGCTTCGCATGTGAGACGAGGTGTGCAGGGCGGTTTCGCTCAGCTCTGTCATGGAAAGGCAGCACCTTTAAGACGCATGCGATCTGGCGATTGGCTTATCTATTACTCACCTCGAACGGAGATGAAGGATGGGGAGCCGCTGCAAGCCTTCACTGCTATCGGGCAGGTTCTGGATGACAGGATATATGAATATCCGATGTCAGATTCTTTCATACCTTTTCGTCGTGACATTCGCTATACTGATTGTAAAGAAACGAAGATTAACTCCCTGTTGGAGCAGCTTAGCTTCACACGCGGAGTGAAAAGTTGGGGTTACCCGTTTCGTTTTGGGCACTTTGAGATATCGGAGCAAGACTTTCGGGTCATTGCGAATGCCATGTTGAACAGCTTTGGAGGAAACGTTAATGAGTTCGAAATACAGTAATGCAGAGGAAAGCCCCGGCTTTATGCTGTGGCAGGTGACGAATATTTGGCAAAAGGCGATACGGAAGGCATTGGATCCTTTTGAGTTGACACACCCGCAATTCGTGCTGCTCTTTTCCTGTAAGTGGCTAAATGAAAAGAATGACCACTCTGGCATTACACAAGTTCAATTAGCCCAGCATGCACAGATGGATGTCAATGTTACGTCGCAGGTGCTGAGAACACTGGAGAAAAAAGGATATATCGAACGCCGGCCTCACCCGACGGATTCTAGAGCGAACGTCATATCGGTAACTAAGTCTGGAGATGTGATCGCTTCACAAGCCGTTCGGGCTGTAGAAGAGGAGGATCGGGCTTTCTTCTCCGACCTTGGTGATGATATCGGGCTTTTGAACCGGATTCTAAAACGACTTGCAAACCATTGACATCTTCTGGCGATATAATTGAGTTCGAGAAGATATCATGCAATGAGAAGTTATAAAAAGCGTGCAGGCCCAGAGGCTTGCACGCTTTTTATAACTTTCTTAGTGCCACTCTCGTGCTCGTTCGCGCGAGTTTCTGGCAACGAGGAATATCGCCATCGCAAGGAAGATCAAAGGCGGAATAGAGGTCCGCATCCCCTCGTGGGAGCGGATATGGGTCAACATCGCGCTCGCCATAATCATGGCAATGACACCTGCGGAGAGCAGCGCAATTCGCGGGTGCCATAGGCCGATGATAAGCCCGATGCCGGTGATAAGTTCGACGACTCCGACGATGTACATGAAACCTACACTGTACCCGTAGGTCGAAGTGAAGATTTTCATTTGCAGGTCATGGGTGGACAGCTTCAAAATCCCGAACATGACAAACGCTGCTGCCAATAAGATTTGAATAATGCGAGTCGTCCATGTCAATGCTTGAGCACCTCTGTTTGTTGAAATTAGTTATGTTAGCATGTGCAACCTAACCAATTTCATGCGGGGCGCTACGGATACAGCTTTAATTAGAATGAAACGGCCAAATAGCTCAGCGATCCTACCTCGTAGCTACGGTGGATGATCTCGACTTGCCGCTCAGGATCGCCGCTCCCCATCGCGATGTAGAGCGGGATGAAATGCTCAGGGCGTGGCACGGCCATCTTCGAATTAGGGGCTTCCGCGGCGTAGTTGAACAACGCCTTAAGGTTCTTTGCTTGCATATTCGCAGCAAGCCAATCGTCAAAGGCTACCGCCCAAGCATCCGGCTCGGTCGCATTCCAATTCAACGCGCGCAGGTTATGCACGGTGGCGCCGCTGCCAATGATCAGGATATCTTCCTGATCCAGACCACGCAGAGCTTCGCCGATTCGGTACTGCTCGGCTGGTGGTAAATATGGATTCACCGAAATTTGAATGACGGGAACTTCAGGTGTAGGGAACATCCTCAGAAGCGGTACCCATGAGCCGTGGTCTAGGCCGCGTGTGCTATCGAGTTGAACAGGAATGCCCTTCACTTGAAAGCGCTCCGCGATCGATTGAGCCAATGCAACGTCCCCTTTGGCTGGGTATTTTAATTGAAAAAGCTCATCAGGAAAGCCGCGGAAATCATAGATAGTTTCATATGCATCATTCGTGGAGGAAATGGTAAGCACTTCGGTTTCCCAGTGCGCGGTGAAAATGACGATGGCTTTGGGTGACAGCTTTTTACCATACTCGAGTAAAAATTGCGTGCAAGCAGTATCCTGCAGTGCCATCATAGGTGAACCGTGCCCTACAAATATCGGTGAAATCATGGAAAAACATCTCCTTATTTATAATTAATGTACTTAAATATATTTAATTACTTTATGTAACTAATTGTACGCCTTTGCCGATCCTCCGTCAAGTAAGTAAATTACTTTTTGTAAGCACGATGGGGTGAGTGGGAGTAATTCCATTTATTTCATTCTCGCTGCCCATCACATCCGATCACAGCTCATGGCAACTCCGCCGGTTCCGCAACGCAAAAGAGCCTCCCCAAAACGGAAGACTCTTCGCACAATTCATCTATTTCTCTGGATCCACCACTTCAAGTGGGGTGAATTTGAGCTCAGCTGCATCATCATCCTGCTCAACGAAACGTTTGAGCACATTGAGTTTATTTTCCCAATAGCGCTCGTAATAGGAAAGCCAACGTTTGAGCTCCATCAGTGGCTCGGCCTCCAATCGGTAGCGGGTCTCGCGGCCGACTTTACGTTCTTTCACTAAACCAGCTTCTGCGAGAATGCGAAGATGCTTCGATACCGCTGTACGGCTCATAGGGAAATGGCCTGAGATGACAGTGACCGGCATTTCCTCATCACCCAGAAGCTGCAGCAGATGTCGTCGTGTGGGATCGGCTATAGCCTGAAAGACGTCATGCTTTTGCGCGGGAATGGCCATCTTAAGCCTCGATGTAAGCAGATAGCCTTTGGACGATGCCTGCCCAGCCTTGTGACATCGTATCGCGAACCGTATCATGCGGTTGACCGAATTCGGTAACTTTGTCGATATCCCAACCGCCATGGGTAAGGGTGAACTGTGTTTGGCCATCTAATTCGGTCAATTCAAAAGATAAGAACCAATCCTTGCCCCAAGAGAACCTTAGATGATTCGGGGGATCTAATTCTGTAACCTTACAAGGGGAATTGCCGAAAGGGCCAGCTTCCAAATGGAATTCATAACCGATTTCCGGCTTGAAATTATTCGGCATGAACCAAACCGCGATGCCTTCAGAAGTGGCTACAGCGTTCCACACTTTTTGTATAGGTGCGTTAAAAACCAGTGTTTGTTTAATATCAGGTAGTGATTGCATTTGATTTTCCATTGTCAAAAACCTCCGTTGTTTAGTGTTATTATTTACTTTTTACTTTACTCTTATGACGGAAACGCAGAGCTGACCATGTATCATCTACCGCGACATTGCTGACCGCTCGATAGTCTGTTGAATCGCCAACTAACTCGAATAAGCTATCGCGGTTAATATCCGTTTTGATCTTCGAACTTTGTTTCGGATAGGTGATCCAGAATAGGGCATCCTCGTTCAAATGGGCAATCGCTTTAGGGACCCATATTTCTACTTCAGCAGCTTTATGAACAAAAAGCTGAACAAAATCATAAGTTCCATTCGGCTCCGAATTTTCCTCGATACCGAGTGCATAGCCTTCAGGTGCCTGCATAACGAGTGCTCGTCCCTGCTTGTATCGCAACTTTTTCAGTAATTCCTCTTGCATCAGTAATCTCCTTTCGAATGGATACCCATCGACATCCACCTAGTTTTCCGCAAAATTACTTTTCCATCGGACTCGCCAATGCGAAACCGTTTGGTTACATGTCTTATTATATGAAACCATTTGGTTTCGTGTCAAGCTGCATGTCCAAGCGCAACTTTTGGGCGAAATGGAATATTTTAAGCGTAACTGCTCAGAATAAAAGAAAGCTTTAGGTGGGGGGATCATGCATGGCCATATGGGATCGTTTATTGTTTTCTTTCTCGCGGCAAGTAGACAGAGAGCCTAAACGATTTGAGATACCTGCGTTAACGGAGACCTCCAATACAGATGAGTCGATATCATTAGCTCATATTCTGGAGCAATTTGAGGATTGTATTGATGTGTTTCATCGAAACATACCCAGTATCCAAGTTGATATTGTTTATATTCCTCATATGATTGATCACACACAATTCTCTCGGGAAGTCATGGATCCATTATCGAATGTGCAAACGGAGGATTTAAGTCCCATTTTGGAGCAGTCACAATTTGAACAATCGGATGACCCTAAGAAAATTGTCATTGGTATATTGTCTGGGCAAGTGGCTATTTTTCATAATGAAAAAGTATACTTATTCTTTGTTTATGGCCCTGAATCCAGGAGTGTGCAGCAGTCCGAAACCGAGACCGTTATTACGGGGCCTCATGATGCGTTTACAGAAACAGCGGGAACGAACCTTTCTTTAGTGCGAAGACGGGTGAAGAGCTCCCATTTAAAAGTTATTAAGCTAGAAGTTGGTGAAGTCACCAAAACAGTCATTTTTGTTCTTTATATCAAAGGTATTGCGAATATGGACCTGGTTGATGAATTTGTTCAACGTATTCGTGGAATAGAGATTGATGCGGTCTATGATGGCAACATGTTTTCTCAGTATATCGATGATTATCCATACTCGTTATTCCCGCAGTTCCTAATTACGGAGCGTCCAGATACAGCAGTTTCCAAATTGGTTGGAGGCCGCATTCTGGCAATTGTAGATGGGAGTCCGGCCGTGGTGAGCGCTCCGACAGCTTTCTTCGACTTCTTCTCTTCCGCGGATGATTATTATCAGAGATGGTCGATCGGGACTGCTACAAGGATGCTCCGGTTTATCGCCTTCGTGATAACCATTACATTCACAGCTGTCTATGTATCTGTGACTACGTATCATTATGAGATGATCCCAGAGGCACTGATTTTAACTTTAAGAGAATCGCGAAGTAAAGTGCCGTTTCCTCCGGTTATCGAAGCCATGTTGATGGAAATTACGATTGAACTGCTGAGAGAAGCGGGGGCGCGTTTGCCGACCAAAATCGGACAAACCATCGGCATTGTTGGCGGTATTGTTATTGGTCAAGCGGCTGTTCAAGCAGGGCTTACAAGTAACATTCTCATTATTGCAGTCGCTTCATCAGCGATATCGTCCTTTGTTATTCCGAGTTACGTGATGAGTGCATCGATTCGTCTTATCCGTTTTGGTTTGATATTGCTAGCGGGCATATGGGGGAATTTCGGGTTGATGGCGGGCATTGGTTTTATTGTCATCCATTTATGTGGGTTAACCAGCCTGGGGACGTCCTATCTTTCACCCTTTGCGCCTACAAAATGGGCTGATTGGAAGGATGTTTTCATTCGTAGTCCTTTCTCTATGCTGACAGCACGGCCGAGTCAGGTGAAAACGACCAATTCCAAGAAGAATAAAATGAGAAAATAAGGATGATCCGTGCGTGAATGAGAAACTGAACGGTTTCCATATCTTCATTTTGATTCATATGATACAAGTTGGGGTGGGGATCTTTGCTTTACCGCGTATTGCAGCTGAATATTTTGGCTATAACGGTTGGCTTATGTTAGTAATCATCGCTGCTGTAGTTGCGTTCAATATCTACCTGATTGGGGTCGTTTGGAAGTTGGGGAACGGAGCAGATATATTCACAATTTTTGAAAGCTTTCTGCCCAAGTGGATCGTTTATCCGTTATATGTCATTGTAGGGCTCACTTGGGCACTTACGGCTAGTCTGGTTGCTAAGGAGTATGTCCTTATTTTCCAAGTTACCGCATTTCCAACTGCAAACCCGATGTCTTTCATGTTCGTTATCAGCCTGCTTGCGTATTTACTGCTCGTTAAAGGTGTGTATACGATTGTGAAGGCAGGTACCGTATTTTTCTTTTTGCTATTGTGGATGATGCCTTTGGAAATTCCATTTTATAATGATTTGCAATTATCGCGATATACGCACTATATATTTCAAGAGGGGAAAGAGCACTGGACAGGTTTTTTTAATCTCTATGGTTCTTTCTTGGGGTATGAGCTCTGCATGTTGTTGTTCCCCTATGTTCAGCAGAAAACGCGATTTATTACAGGTGTACAGCTATCTAGTGCGTTTAGCTTTCTTATTTATGTGAGTGTGTGCCTAATTTGCTTCGGTTTCTATAGCTTGCAGCAGTTGAAATTAATTATGTTTCCTTTTATCGACTTACTTGCGTATATTAAATTTCCTTTTATCGAGCGAGCGGAGAATATCCTCTTTAGTTTTCTTGTTTTTCGGGTTCTCATTACGATTGTCATGTATCATTGGGCGGCGAGTTTATGTATGCAGCGAATTTTCAAAAATTTTAAGCTTAAGCGGATCACGTTATTTATGATGGTTATCAGTTTTCTCATTTCGTTAATGCCAAGTGTGTTGGATGAAGTGGGTAAATGGTTGACTATTTGTACGTATTTGAATATTGCTTATTGCTTTGTCCTACCGATCTGTTTAATTGGTATTCTTTCTATTCAAAGGTGGCGAAAACAGCTTGCTTAAGATTCAGTTTCGATGGCTGATTACTTGTATGCTACTGATGACGATCACAGGCTGTGGGAATGACCAGCGGATCTTAGAAAAGATTGGACTGACACATACGACAGCATTTGATTTAATGCCTGGGGGGATGCTCAAGGTGACCAATAGTATTCCTCTAGCTGTGGATGAAGGTCGCAGACCAAGGGAAGTGTTAACAACCATTTCAGATAGCAGCAAAGGTGCAAAAGTAGATCTCTCTAGGCAGACTCAGCTGGTTCTGGTTAGCGGTCAGATGCGTAATATTTTGTTCGGAACGACACTAGCTCAGCGAGGGTTTTGGGATGATATCGATACCTTGGTGAGGGATCCTTCTGTTTCACCGCGTGTCAAAGTGACTGTTGTAGATGGAGATGCCCATGACTTATTAGTCAAAAACTACAGCAATTACTTACGAACAGCACAGTATATTGATCGAATGATGGAATCTGAAATGAAGTTCCAGAGCATACCGAAGATTACTTTATACGAGTTCACTAGAGATTATTATGATGATGGTATTGACCCTGTTGCACCGATTATTAAAGATATTGGTGACCATGTGAAGGTGAATGGCATTGCCTTGTTTCAAGATGATCGCTACGTGATGAAAATAGCAGACAAGGAATCGATTTTTTTCGCCATGTTAAGCAAAAATTTCAAGTTAGGTTCCTTACCCATGCGTCTAAGTGAAGAGGGAGATAAGAAAGAGTTTGTGTTGTTTGATTCGTTGGTTAGCAAACGACAGGTTCACGCGGCACGGACGGACGGAAGCTCGTTCAGAGTGGATTTCGAGATTTCAGTAAGCGGTGTTATTTTGGAGTACATGGGAGGTTTGAAAATTAGCAAAGAAGAAGATCGGCATGCATTAGAGGGTAAAATTGGGGAGAAAATCACCTCGCACATGGAGACCATAGTGAAAGATATGCAGAAGCATAATGTAGATAGCCTCGGGCTGGGAAACGTGATTAAGAATATCGTTCCCTATAAGGAATGGAAAGCGATGGACTGGCGTGAGGTATACCCGGAGGTAGAGATTCATTGTCAAACGAAAGTAAAGATCAAGCATTACGGGAAGTTTCAATGATTGTGTGGAAATCAGAAAGGTGCTGAGATTGAATTCGGAGGGTGAATTTGGTAGGGTAGAGGTCAAAGAATATAGCTAGGATGAAGGAGTCATGGGGAAAATGATACGATTCGCAGTTATTGGTACGAACTGGATCACAGAGGAATTCATTCATGCGGCGCTCGAAACAGGAGAGTTCGAATTGACCGCTGTTTACTCACGCACGGCGGAAAAAGCCGCGGAATTCGCAGGGAAATTTGATGTGGTACATCAATTTACAGACTTAGCGGCATTTGCGCAAAGTGATGCGTTTGAAGCTGTTTATATTGCAAGCCCGAACTCCTTACATGCGGAGTATGCTGTTCATTGTATGAAGCATGGAAAGCATGTAATTTGCGAAAAGCCTGCAGCTTCCAATAGTACGGAGCTTGCGGCGATGATTGACACAGCGCGCAGCCATCAGGTTGTGTTCATGGAGGCTTTGAAGTCAACGCTTATGCCTAACTTCAAAGCGGTACAAGAGAATTTACATAAGCTTGGCCAAGTACGACGTTATGTTGCCAGCTATGGTCAATACTCATCCCGATATGATGCTTATAAGCAAGGTACTGTGTTGAATGCATTTAATCCGGTGTTTTCAAATGGTTCGATGATGGATTTAGGTGTGTATTGTATTTATCCATTGGTTGTGTTGTTTGGTGCGCCTGAGCGGGTGCAAGCGAGTGCGGTGATGCTGGAATCAGGCGTTGATGGCGAGGGTAGTTTGTTACTAAGCTACAAAGAGATGGATGCTGTTATTCAGCATTCCAAAATCGCTAGCTCCTACCTGCCGGCCGAAATTCAAGGCGAATTGGCGACTATGGTCATTGATAAGATTAACCAACCAGAGAAAGTACAAATTCGTTACCGCGATGGCTCTGTAGAGGATCTGACGCGTGAGCAAAGCACAAGGACGATGCGCTACGAGGCGGAGGAGTTTAGCCGGCTGATTAAGGCGGGCGACCTAGAGTCTCCGACGAACTCACATGCGAATTCCAGCGCGGCGATGGCTATTATGGATGAGGCGCGGAGACAGATCGGGTTGGTGTATCCAGCGGATCGGAAGTAACCTAACTACAAAGAAGAACCTGAGAAAATTCTCAGGTTCTTCTTGTTATGCACTAGTTCAGGGGAGTAGACCGTGCAGCACGCATGGCCAATGCAGCATCTTTGGTTTGAGCGGTACGCTTTTGAACGAGATGGTACACCACCCCAACCAGCAGCCACGTTATGCCCATCCATATCGCGTCCTTATCCAGCAACGACAATAGATAGCCAATGAATCCGGCGCCTAGCAACGGAAGTACGAGATACAAGATCGTTTGCTTCGGCGAACGGTGGCGTTCTTTCATATACTTTTGCGCGATGACAGATACATTTACGAAGAAGAAGGCGGAAAGGGCGCCGAAATTAACGAATTTCACGGCGTTATCCAGGGAAATCACAAGCGCGAGCAGCGAGACGACGCTGACGATCACTATGTTGATAACTGGTGTATTGAACTTTGGATGAAGAAACGCAAACACTCGCTTCGGCAGTACGTTATCTCGACCCAACACGAACAGGAGGCGTGACACGCTAGTAACGGACGATAATCCTTGTGTGAAGATCGCAAGAACCAGGACGGTGAGGAACACGGAACTCAATGCGGCGCCGCCTACCATTTTCACAATTTCAAAGCCTGCAGAGTCAATATGAACAAAAGTTAAATGCGGATACACGAGCTGTGTTAGGAAGGATGGCACTAAGTAAAGCACGCTGGCCGTAATGATGATGATCATGATAGCGCGCGGAATGGTTTTCTCGGAATTGACCGTTTCTTCGGCCATTGTTGTCACTGTATCAAAGCCTAAGAAAGAGAAACATATAATGGAGGCGCCAGCGAGAATGGTAGAGAAAGGTACATCCGTTTGCAGAAAAGGCTGAAGTGGGTGAATCTCACCAGCACCAGATAAGTTGCGGAATAGAAAGAAGCAGAACACGGCGATAAAGATAATTTGAATCCAGACGAACAATTTACTGATATTTGCAGAGAATTTGATGCCGATGATATTGATGAGACCGAGGACGATGTTAAGTCCGATAATCCACACGTACGCAGGAATGGATGGGAACTGAGCATGCAGGTAGATACCGAAGGTTAAGCACGCGATGATGGGTGAGAAGAAATAATCCAGGAGCAAGACCCAGCCTACGAGAAAGCCTAGGTAAGGATGGATGCTTTTTTTGGTATAGGTATAGGCGGAACCGGAAGTTGGGAAAACCTTCGACATCACACCATAGCTATACGCAGTGAAGAAAATAGCGATAAAGGCGAGCAGGTAGGCTTGTGTTAACATCCCGTGTGCATTCTCATAGGCGATCCCATAGATGGAGAAATAAATCATAGGGGTCATCCAAGCGAGCCCCATATAAACAACTTGATATAAGCTTAGGGATTTACGTAGTGTGCCTTCAGTGGTCATAGCGATAACACTCCCTCATCAGTGATTAATGTGAACACAGAAGAGGTTTGTATGCAAAAAAGCCAAGGCGATATCTAGGTTACAGATATCTCCCGGGCTTTTATCCCTCCGTGAACACAGTCTTTAGCTGTGCGTCTTCTCTTGGTCCAGACCGGGAAGCAGGCCACCCGCGGAACCCTAGAAAACTTTGTATGTGATGTTTCATTACTTATATGTAAGGATGTTAACTATTTTATTGATTATGTTAGATATTTGTTGTTTGTGTAAGTTAATATAACACATTATTGGGATTGCGAGAAGTATTTTGTGCCGATTAACTAAAATAATTAGAAGTTATTGACACAAAACATCAACGATGTTATGTTTAGTGACACAAACGAATACGATTGTTTACTAGGGTTCCGCCGGTCACGTACCGGGCTGGTCCGAGAGTAAACCACTCTTATGAAAGAGTGCCACGGAAGGATAAAAACCTGGGAGATATCACCAAGACAATGGGTCTTGTGATGTCTCCCTTTTTGTTTAAGCAAAAAGCGAAGGAGAGCGATAGCATGGGGAACATTTGGAGCAAGGACATAGGGCCAGGAGGCAAATGGTCAGGGGTAATTGGCAAAGGGAAGTTGATTCGCTTGACTGCACAGGAAGCAGGTGCGAATGTGTCAATCCAGTTGTACCACGCGAAGGATCTGACGGAGCGTTACAATATGCCTGATACGTTGAAGGCGCAGCATACAGCGCATTTAACCCGTGGGAATGTACTGATGAGCGATAACGGTCGTGCGATGGTGAGTATCGTGGAAGACAGCCTAGGGTGGCACGATCCACTTAGTGGATACACGAGCCGTGCAGCGACAGATGCCAAGTACGGAACAACGAATTATCAGGAACTGCGCAATGATTGGCTGCGGAGCGGTCAAGAGAACTTTGCAGTTGAGCTTGTTCGTAATGGCCTAAGCATGCGGGATATGATGCCGGTCGTGAATCTATTCTCCAAAGTAGTGGTGGATGACAATGGGGACATGCGACTCAGCCTAGATCACTGCCCAGCAGGGGCCACAGTTACGTTAAGAACAGAGCTAGACACACTAGTCGTTCTGTCTAACACGCCGAATCCGCTTGATCCAAGAGAGAGTTACCCATCTGTGCCTGTCAAAATCGAAGTGGAAGACGCCACGCCAGTTAATGAAGACGATTTTTGCTTGAATTATCGCCCGGAGAATCGCCGAGCTTTTGAAAATACATGGGAATATCACACACTGTTAGGTTCTTAGAGAAACGATTAACAGGAGGAGGAACGAAAATGGCCGTTTTTAATCGAGTAGAAAGCCCTCGTTTAGTGGAGGATGCGATATATAGTGAAGTGGTTCAAGCGGGGGATGGCTGGATGCGTGTGCTGAAGCCAGGGCAAGTGATGCGGATCGTGGATCTCGAAGGGAATCAAGCCGCAGACACGTTGTTCTATGATGCGGAGAATCCAGAGGATCACTACAGTGCGGTGGCGACGATCACAGGGCAAAGCAACATCTACTTGAGTACAGGTTCTATCCTGAGAGCCGAGTCAGGTAAAGAACTTTTGAAAATCGTAGCTGACACTTGCGGGCGTCATGATACGGTCGGTGGCTCATGTTCGGCACAAAGCAATACCGTGCGTTACTCGCACGATAAGCTGTCGATGCACAATTGTCGCGATACATTCATGCTGCAGTTAGCTGGGCAGGACGGCGTGTATACGAAGCGGGATTTGGCGCCAAACATTAATTTCTTCATGAATGTACCTGTGACACCGGATGGTGGTTTGAAATTCGATGATGGTGTATCCGCGCCAGGCTGCTATGTTGAAATGCAGTCCATTGGAAGCACCATGGCACTGATCAGCAATTGTCCGCAGCTTAACAACCCATGTAATGCCTATAGCCCGACACCGATTCGGGTGCTCATCTGGGATAAATAACGAACGAACATACACATGAAGGAGTGGTTACGATGTTTACAAAAGTGCTAATTGCGAACCGTGGAGCCATCGCTGTGCGTATCGAGCGTACATTGCGCAAACTGGGGGTTCAATCCGTGGCTGTTTATACGGCTGCAGATCAAGATAGTTTACATGTGGATGGAGCTGATGAAGCGGTTCTGATCGGTGAGGGGCCAGCGAAGTCAAGTTACTTGAATACAGAGCTGATTCTCCAAACAGCGCTTGAAACGGGTGCGGAAGCAATCCATCCTGGGTATGGCTTCTTGAGTGAAAATGCGGATTTCGCCCGTGCTTGTCGGGAACATGGCATTGTATTCATCGGACCGACTCCAGAGCAAATGGAGATGTTCGGACTGAAGCATTCCGCACGTGAAATTGCCGAACGTGCAGGTGTTCCGATGCTGCCAGGTACTCCGTTAATCACGGAGTTAGAAGAAGCTTTAACGGAAGCTGCGCGTATTGGCTACCCGGTTATTCTAAAAAGTACAGCAGGCGGCGGCGGTATCGGCATGCGCGTATGTGCAGATGAAGCGACATTGCGCTCTGCCTATGATGGCGTACGCCATTTGGCTGAAACGAATTTCAAAAACGGGGGCGTGTTCCTCGAGAAATATATTGCCCGTGCTCGTCACGTTGAAGTACAAATTTTCGGCAACTCCTTAGGTGAGGTAGTCACGCTTGGTGAGCGCGATTGTTCCATCCAACGCCGTAATCAGAAAGTTATTGAAGAGAGTCCAGCTCCGAATCTGTCGGATGACGTGCGTGAAGCGATGTTTGCTTCGGCGAAGCGTTTGGCAGCGGAGGTTGGCTACCGCAGCGCAGGTACGGTTGAATATCTCTACGATCCAGAAACGTGTGAGTTTTACTTCTTGGAAGTGAACACACGTCTTCAAGTGGAGCACGGTGTGACGGAGGAAGTGCTTGGCATTGACCTCGTGGAGTGGATGGTGCGTGAAGCGGCGCTTGAGTTGAATGACATTCAATCCCAAATCAGCAAGCCGCAAGGCCACAGTATCCAAGCGCGGATTTACGCAGAGGATTGCCTTCAGCAGTTCCGTCCAAGTGCGGGTCAGCTGGATCGCGCGGTTTTCTCTAATGAAGCTCGTAATGAGACATGGGTACGTGATGGTCTGACTGTAACGACACTCTATGACCCGATGCTGGCTAAAATCATTGTTCACGGCAAGGACCGCTTAGACGCGATCCATAAATTAGTAGAAGCGCTGGCTGAAACGCGCATGTACGGTTTAACGACAAATCTGCAGTATGTGCGTGCGCTACTGCAAGAAGAGGCTTGCCTCAGCGGCAATGTTTACACGCAATTGCTGAACACATTTGAACCGACAGAGCGCGCGCTTGAAGTAGTTGATGGAGGTATCCAAACAACCGTGCAAGACTTCCCAGGCCGTATCCGCCATTGGGATGTAGGCGTGCCTCCTTGCGGACCGATGGATCCGCTATCGTTCCGTATTGGGAATAAATTGCTAGGCAATGCGGATGATGCGCCTGGTCTTGAAATGACCCTGCGTGGCGGCTCCTACAAGTTCCGCAGTGACATGTGGTTCTGCGTAACTGGTGCCGATATGCAAGCGGAACTCGATGGAGAGACGGTCGCTACGTACCGTCCGGTGTTTGCATCCCAAGGGCAAGTGCTGAGCTTTGGCGAAGCCAAAGAGGGCATGCGCACGTATTTACTCATCGGCGGCGGACTTGATATGCCGAAACTTTTAGGCAGCTCATCGACGTTTACGTTGGGTGGCTTCGGTGGGCATGGCGGACGTGCGCTTCGTACGGGCGATGTGCTTGGGGTTAATGAAGGTGGCGAGAACCGCGTGCAGGATGTGTTTGAATTAGCCCCAGACCATCGCCCTGGCATGACACGCGAGTGGACAATTGGGGTCGTTCCTGGACCACATTGTACAGGTGAGTTTTTGCGTACAGAGTATCTGGATCAACTGACAGAAACGAGCTGGGAAGTGCATTTTAACTCCTCGCGGACAGGGGTTCGTTTGAAAGGGCCTGCTCCGCTATGGACACGTGAAGATGGTGGAGAAGCGGGATTGCATCCTTCCAATATTCACGATAATGCCTATGCGATAGGTACGCTGGATTTGACGGGCGATATGCCGATTCTGCTTGGGCCTGATGGACCGAGTCTTGGTGGATTTGTGTGCCCGGTGACGACGGCATCCGCTGAATTCTGGAAGTTAGGTCAATTGCACCCAGGTGACTCGATCCGTTTCCACCTGCTGACGCTGCCGGAAGCTGAAGCACTGCGTGATCTGCAAGAGAGCAACTTGCGTGCGATTGGCGAGGGAGATTTTGACCGACTCGTACATGTGCAATTGCCTGCAGTAAATGAGGAGATTACACCGGAATATCCGCGACTTTTCCATGAAGTAGAGAATCGCCGATTCCCAATCACGATCCGCTGTTGTGGAGATCAAAACTTGCTCGTCGAATACGGTGAGCTAGAGCTGGATTTGCTGCTGCGCTTCCAAGTGCAGGCTTTGATGCAGGCGATTGTGGAAAGTGGCTCGATTCCCGTGTTGGATCTAACGCCAGGTATTCGCTCCCTGCAAATTCATATTGATCCATCGGAAATTACGGTGGCAGATGCGTGCCTGAAGGTCATCGAGATCGACGCTTCGCTGGCTCCATTAGAACAGTTCCGTGTACCATCGCGTATTGTGCGCTTGCCATTGTCATGGGATGATCCAGCTACACAGCTAGCGATCGAGCGTTATCAACAAGGGGTGCGACCAGATGCGCCTTGGTGCCCGAGCAACCTTGAATTCATTCAACGGATTAACGGTCTAGATACCATAGATGAAGTGAAGAAGATAGTATATGAAGCGAACTACCTCGTATTAGGGTTGGGCGATGTGTATTTAGGGGCTCCTGTGGCAACACCGGTGGATCCTCGTCATCGTCTAGTTACAACGAAATACAATCCAGCTCGTACATGGACACCAGAAAATGCTGTCGGCATCGGCGGAGCTTACATGTGTGTATACGGAATGGAAGGTCCAGGCGGATATCAATTCGTAGGACGCACCATTCAAATGTGGAATCGTCTGCGCTCAACGGAGAGCTTTCAGGCGGGTAAGCCTTGGTTGTTGAGATTTTTTGATCAAATTCAATTCTATGAAGTGAGTGCGGAAGAGTTGCTGCAACTGCGTGAGGATTTCCCTCGCGGACGTTATGAGGCTGACATTCAAGAGACGACGTTTGATCTAGGTGAATATCTACAATTCCTAAGTTCTATAGAAGAAACAACGGATACGTTCCGTACCCAGCAGCGTGATGCGTTCAAAGAAGAACGTGAGAGCTGGAAAGCGAAAGGTCTTGCGGAATATGTCTCCGAGCAGGAGACAGGCGATGCTGCACCGGAGGATGAGTTACCTGCAGGAACGATCGCCGTGCGTGGTATTATGCCAGGCAGTGTTTGGAAAGTGTTGGTATCTCCGGGTGAGCAAGTGAAGAAGGGTGACCAACTGGCCATTCTCGAAAGTATGAAAATGGAGTTTCCGCAGCACGCTCCTTGTGACGGCTATGTTTCGATGATTGGCGTAAAGCCGGGCGATCAAGTGCATGCCGGACAATTAATTCTAGGTATCGCACAATCTGCTTAAGGGAGAGGTGAAGGGGTATGGTAGAGCGAATAGACGGAGAACGGATTAGTAGTGATGGGTTGGAAAAAGAATTAACACTCGGTTGCTTGCGTGAAAAATATGAAGCGGGCACATTATCTCCACAGGAGGTCATGTCGACGATTGTAAAGCGTTCCATTGCTGACGCTGATATGAACATTTGGATCACGCCGCCGACGATGGACGCGATTCAGCCGTACTTGGATCGTTTGGCATCTCTCTCGTTGGCGGATGCACCTCTCTGGGGTATTCCTTTTGCGATTAAAGATAACATTGACCTAGCTGGCATCCCGACGACCGCAGGGTGCGCAGAATATGCTTTTACGCCAGATGAGCATGCGGGTGTCGTCGAGAGATTGATTGCGGCAGGCGCCATTCCTATAGGCAAAACCAATCTAGATCAGTTCGCGACGGGCCTAGTCGGCGCTCGCAGTCCTTACGGGGACGCGCATAACGCGCTGCGTCCGGAACTGATCAGCGGCGGCTCGAGTTCCGGTTCGGCCGTCAGTGTAGCCCGTGGCCAAGTGGTTTTCTCACTTGGCACAGATACAGCGGGCTCCGGCCGAGTGCCGGCAGCGCTGAATCGCCTAGTCGGCTACAAGCCCAGTCTCGGCGCGTGGCCGACCAAGGGGGTCGTGCCAGCCTGTGCGAGCCTCGACTGTGTCACGGTTTTCGCGCATTCCCTTGCGGATGCGCTTGTCGTAGACAGCGTGGCACGCGGTATCCACGCGGAAGATCCTTGGTCCCGCAACGTCGTGCGGAAACCGGCGAGCTTGCCTGCTCGCGTATTATTGCCAAGTGGCCAGCTAGGCTTCTACGGGCCTTACGCTGCGGAGTATCGTGCAGCGTGGGAACGCGCCGTTGAGCAGGTGCGTGAGGTAAGTCGGCGTGAGGGCATTTCGATTGAAGAGGTAGATATTGAGTTATTCGCACAAGCTGCGGCGATTTTATATGAAGGTCCATGGGTAGCTGAACGCTGGGCAGATATAGGGCCATTTATCGAAGCTAATCCAGGTGTAGCTTATCCGGTGACGGAGAAGATATTGCGTTCGGGTGCAGCTGGCGAATATGATGCGGCATCGGTATTTGTAGCGATGCATAAGCTTCAACTGTATAAGCTGGAAGCTCGAAAGCTGTTGCAGGATGCTGTGCTTGTGATGCCAACTTGTGGAGGCACATGGACGCGAGAGCAGGTCCTCGCGGACCCGATCAGCACCAATCGCAATATGGGTCGCTACACGAACCATTGCAACCTGCTGGATCTGTGCGCAGTTGCTGTGCCTGCGGGCGATGCGGCACCGGAGACGCCTTTTGGGATTACCCTCTTCGCTGTAGCGGAAGAGGAGGGTCTGATCTGCGGTGCGGCGGAGTTGTTTGCGGCGGGCGCTGAGAGCAAAAGTTCAAGTGCGGATAGCGCCGCTGCTGCGCAAACGACGCTCGTGGCGGTTTGCGGGCTGCACATGCGTGGCTACCCGCTAGAGAAACAAATGCAAGGCTGTGGAGCGCGGTTCATCCGGGAGGATGAATCCGCAGCGAAGTACAGCCTTGTGAAGCTGCCGACATCCCCTGCGAAGCCGGGGATGATCAAGCAACAGCAGGGTGGCGCAGCCATCCTGCTGGAGATTTGGGAGATGCCGCTCGAGGCATTCGGCGGCTTTACTGCAGCGATCCCGGCTCCGCTTGGGATCGGCAAGGTTGAGCTCCGGGACGGCACGGAAGTCCCGGGCTTCGTTTGTGAAGCTTACGCGGCCGAAGGTGCGGAAGATGTTACGGCGTTGCGCAGCTGGCGCAACGTGGTGCCTTTGTAATAGAAGAGGGGGAGCGCAGCTCCCTCTTTTTTGTGCACTTATATGTTGTGAAGCTTACCCTTATTTCGTTATTGTTTGAATCTGGTTTAGTCTGATTTCTCCGAACTAAACCAAGCATACCGCTCGAAAAAGACCAATTAGTCAGATTCTGCCGAACTATTAACCACTTTTCTGGGGCGGAGGTTGTTTAGGGTATTTTAGTTGGGCGATTTCGGACTAATCCAGTTTGGATGGCGCTGACGGTAAGATTAATTCGATGTTTTCGGACTAAAGGATGTCGGAGGAAACGGTAGTGCCGGTTTTTCGGGGAAATTGAGCAACTCGTGCGGTTACGGCGATATGCCTCGGCATATCCCTCTATTTTGCCCCTCTCCCTCCTATATTGTCTTCTATTCCCGTTCCAATCCCCTTTCCCTTTGTCCCAGTCCTCACCCCGGGGGTGAACGGGTGTTTATAGGCGTGGAGACAAAGCGGAGTATTCGTAGCTAAGAGGCTTGTGGGATCGCTTGTACTGGCGGAGTACTGGTAGGCGGGGCACTATGGGGTTGGTGAGGAAGGTTCATCTCGTTATCCTCACTACTCTCCAATTACTCTTATTCCACTCATAACTCCCCCTTGTGTCAGAATAGTTGTCGTTCTCCTCAATACTCATAAACTGTCCATACTACTCACTACTTCTCACAACTCATATGGATGGGGGAGAGGGCAATGATGTCAGGTAAGGTGAGGTAAGTAGGTGGCATTGCAGACGAGGTGCTGCTGGCTTGGGGGGCCTTATACCCTGCTTCCTACGCCAACGGCATATACTATCACGAGGCGGACCGTCTTTATATCGCTCAATATGCACCTTCCAGTTTGGATAGGTCGGAGATGGGGATTGCGGTAGAACAAGAAACAAAGTATCCAGAAGAGGGCATGATACGCTTTCGAAATGCTATAGCTTTTACTGGGATCTATTTACTGAGGAAGAATATAAGCGGGAGGAAATCATCTACAATCAGTGGAATTATCGCATTCCTAGCGAGTGAAGTCGCGGTCAGGAGAGTCTTACTGTTAAATTCATTGCTCACAAGGGTTGCAAAGTAGCTAAAGTTTATGGGATACGTATTGTGAAGCGCTTATAGGTTATTTGGTAATCATTACGAGATGCGCATTTCAGGTTCGTTTAAGGAAGCGAGCCTATACTATGTCTTACTCCCCTTTTTAATATATAAATGCTAGACGCCTGTAGCTTGTTGCTGCAGGTTCTTTTTTTTGAATCTAAAACAATTCAAAACAATGGCAATAATGGAACTATTCCAAAGGGGTTGTAATTGATTTCTAGTCATGGTACATTAGTCCTCGTTGTTCTGAAGCAGGTAAACACAAGTGATGCGAAATGAACTTCTCGACAGACATCGACATCAATTGAAAAAAGCACTTGCATTGGTGAAACGATCTGTGGTATATTACTTCTCGCTGCTTCGGTAACACGGTAGCGAACGAAAGAAATTGATCTTTGAAAACTGAACAACGAGTGAGTAAGCACAGTCGAGTAATCGACTATAAAAGAGATTGCAAAATCTCGCTAGCTTCAAA
>NZ_CAKMMW010000025.1:0-129898 GCF_927798215.1 Paenibacillus allorhizoplanae | reverse complement strand
CACAGATAGCGTCTCCTGTGTCCGTTAGAAATTTCAAACCTCGATTACTCACAGATAGCGTCTCCTGTGTCCGTTAGAAATTTCTAACCTCGATTACTCACAGATAGCGTCTCCTGTGTCCGTTAGAAATTTCAAACCTCGATTACTCACTGATAGCGTCTCTTGTGTCCGTTAGAAATTTCAAACCTAGATTACTCACAGATAGCGTCTCCTGTGTCCGTTAGAAATTTCAAACCTCGATTACTCACAGATAGCGTCTCCTGTGTCCGTTAGCTGGGGGGCGGGTTTGCAGTTGGGCTTGTGGGGGTAGGTTCGGGTGCGGGTTCAGGTTCAGGTTCAGGTTCAGGTGTGGGTGCGGGTTTGGGTTCGGGTGCGGGTTCGGGTCTGGGTTCGGGTTCGGGTTGATGTAAGGAACGCTCAAAAAAACCAGAGCCTATATAGGCACTGGTTTCTATCAACTAGATGGAGCCGAATGTCATCTTAGGTTAGTGGCACGCCTGCTGCCCAAAGGCCCGCGGAACGAATCCACTTCCCATAAGCCTCCGATTGAAAAGATGGCGAATGATGGCCTGGCATCAGGTAAACGACTCTGCCCAACCCATATGTGCGTGTCCATGCTGCAGGCCATTCTTTGCCTTCATGCGTATACGTCAGAAGGAGCTCGATTGGCGCGAACGGGTCTAGTTCGAAGCGGTACGGTTCTTCGTCCATCTCGAACGGCTCGAGTCCGTTCGTTAACGGATGGGTGCTCTCCGTCTTCGTGAAAGGGAGTGTCGTGTACGCCGGGTGCCCCGTGAATCGAGCTCCAATTAACTGGCTAAGCTCTGGGCTGCCCTGGATCGAGATGCCGTTGTGGATGACGAGCAGTCCACCTCCGCCAGCAACATATTGGAGGAGACCTGCTGTTTCCTCCGCCGCAGGTACTTTGTTCCAAATATCTAAGTACGAAACGACTAATGGATAGGGCTGGAGGAAGTCCACTTTCAGGTGGGTGGTCCCTTCTGCCGCTGTCACTTGAAAAGACGCCCCAAGATTATCGATAATTAGCTCCTGCACCGCCCGCAACGTATGGTACGGCGCATCGTCGTTATTGCCAAGAAGCAAGGTAGGTATACTTGCCATACGAATCCATCTCCTTTTTACTTCATGTCACCATAGCTTACCACGGCCATTGTCCGCCTTGGTAGTCGGTCAGTGCCAGCGCCTGATCCGGCCAATCAGGTCCAAGCCGCTGCTCAAGGAGGCCGAGAATGTGCTGAGAGGATTGCTCTGGCGACAGCTTGGCAGTCTCATCAAGCTCGCCCTTCATGTAGGACTGTACATGCCCGGGATGCACAACCAGCACTTTGCCGCCTAGCGGAGAAATTTGGTTATGAACGAGCTGCGATTGCATGTTGAGTGCAGCCTTGGACATGCAGTAAGCATACCAAGCTGTCCGCTTACAAGCCCCTATGCTGCCTGCTTCGGACGAGATGTTCACAATGATTTTGTCGGTGCTTTTTAAAAGTAGATCCATCAGTCCATTCGTCATACGCAATGCGCCGAGTGTATTCACGCGGAACACTTGCTCGATGTCTTCAAAATCCAACTCATCCTGAATCGTGGTGGAAATGTCCCCCAGGATGGCTCCATTATTAATGAGCAGATCAAGCTGCTCCGTTTCAGCAGCCACCGTAAGCAGTGCTTCCGCTACGCTCTTCGCATCGCTGATGTCCAGATGAATAGGACGCACCCGCTTACCATAGGCTGCCTTCAACTCTTGCAATGCCTGACATTCCTCCGCATACTGCCCTGCCCATACATCATAACCTCGTGCCAACAGTCCTTTGATCAAGGCGAGGCCAAGCCCTCGGTCCGCTCCGGTAACCAGAGCCCATCGATTGTTCTTCATAGGAGCAGCTCCTTTCATTTATTGTATACATCAGAGGACACCTTACCAAGCATAAGCCTCGGGAGCTGCTCCGCCTGGCCCTGGGAAAATCCGATCCAGCTCCTTCAGTGTCGCTTCATCCAACTTAATTTCTACCGCTCGGAGCGTGTCCAGCAGCTGCTCCACCGTACGCGGCCCGATAATTGGCGCTGTCACGGTCGGGTTGGCGAGCAGCCAAGCTAACGCCACATGCGCGGGTTTTTCACCTAGATCGCCGCACAAACTCGCGAAATCTTCCAGCTGATTGCGATGCTTAGCTACGAGCGCCTCACTTTGTCTGCTTCTTCGTGTACCTTTGTCAGCTGAAAGCGCATTGCCGCCAAGCAGTCCACCCGCTAGCGGGCTCCACACGACGACGCCTAATCCCAAATCCTGAGCGGCTGGCAACACTTCCAGCTCTGGGAGGCGGTTCAGCAAATGATATTTATGCTGCTCGCTCACAAGCCCCAGAAAATGTCGCTCTTTGGCTGCTGCCTGCGCCTTCATCAAGTGCCAGCCCGCAAAATTGCTAGAGCCGATATAATCGATTTTACCCTGATTGACCAATCCCTCAAAAGCACCCCAAATCTCCTCCCACGGCGTACGGCGGTCAATGTGATGCATTTGGTAAAGCTCCACATGATCCGTTCGCAGACGGCGAAGCGAATCTTCGAAATGGCGGCGGATTTTATATAAGGACAAGCCACTCTCATCGTTGGGTCCGTATAGTGGCTTGTGAAGTTTTTCATATACTTTGGTTGCCAATACAACTCGTTCCCGGCGGTTATCGCCTTGCGCGAACCAGTTGCCGATAATCGTCTCCGTGGCGCCAGAGTTTGCTCCCCAACCGTAAATATCAGCGGTATCAAAGAACTGAATGCCCGCATCCAATGCAGCATCCATAATGCGGAACGCTTCGGCCTGTTCCGTATCGACACCAAAATTCATCGTACCCAAACAAAGCTTACTTACACGCAGCCCAGACCTGCCTAAATAATTGTATTTCATTTGCATGCTCTCCTCTTATGGTCAATTTAAACTTTCAAGTTTTAGATCAATTGGCGCTGCTTAAAATCTCCTCCGGCCGTTGGAATCCTGCAATGTCTTCACCATACCTTCATGCTCCCTGCTGGCGGTAGTTCACCAATGCTGTATAGCAAAATGACGGCATCTGCAGCTCCATACCAATCTGCTTCGAGAGATTCTGAGATCTTTTGACTGTACCCTCCTAAAGCGCTTGTTCGGTGAGCATCGATAGAACGACCTACTTTTTTATTCGATATTCGCCACGTTGGTTTGCCTCACTTTGTAATGAATTCATATGAATTGAGTTCATTCTAGTCCATATCGGAAGTCACTGCTATAATAAAATGGAAGCACTATATAGCATAAAGACATATTTTCTTTCAATATGTATAGGGAGCAGCTACTGATGGCCAACCATAAAATTGCACAGTACTCGATCGAAGCCCAACAAGATATCCAATTCTACTACACGGGCACGGAACAATGCGTTGGGGGTCAGTCTTGGGGACCTGCGATTAAGCAAAGCTATAAAATCTTCTATATTCACAGTGGCAAGGGTATTTATCGTGTTGGCGATGAAACGTATCACTTATCTCAGGGACATGTTTTTCTGATATCTCCCTATGTCGTTTCTTTTTTTCAAGCGGACGAGAAGGAGCCATGGGACTTTTCCTGGGTCGCATTCGGCGGTGGCATCGTCCAAGATTATTTGCGGCAAGCTGGCTTTACACCAGACAATCCCATCATTACATGCAATCGGGAGTTGGAAATCAGGCAGTGCTTCAACAAACTGTTTGATGCGAACCAGCAGGTTTACAGCAAACCGTTACAGTTGACTTCGGCGCTATATGCCTTTCTAGCCTTGTTGCTGGAGTCCTCTCAACATGAGCCCCCCTCCTCTCAGCAGAAAACCATGAAAGACTTGTACGTGGCGCAGGCGATCTCTTTTATGAAAAACAACTATGCCCGAACGATTACGATCGAGGAAATGGCACAAACACTAGGGCTCAGCCGTAAATACATCACGAGCCTCTTCAAAGCAGCCATCGGGAAACCGCCTCAGCACTACTTAGGCGAGATCCGGCTGAGCAAAGCATGTGAGCTGCTGACAAGTACGTCACTTTCGATAAAGGAGATCGCATACTCTGTGGGGTATACGGATCAGCTGCATCTTAGTCGGATGTTCAAGAAGTTGTATGGTATCTCACCCAGCCAGTATCGGGATGGCGTTACAACTGCCAACCAGCCATCAATAAAAAAATAACCACATCAGCCCAAAGGCTAACGTGGTCATCTCCATTAATATCAGTACACTTCTACTTCAGCAAAGGCCATCCGGTACCGATTCGCATCACTCGGATTCGGGCGTAGATTCGTCCCTTCGATTTTCACATATCTTGCAGATACCGCAGAAACCGTAAAACTCTGAACAGCATTCCCCGGCTGCGCATAGCCCGTTCTCGTCACAACCGTCGACCAATTCACGCCATCTGTAGACGCTTGGATCGTAAAATCAATCGGGAAATTCTGACCGATATTTCCTGCATCATTACGCGGATACAGGTCAACCTTGGTCACGCTGCGATTAGCCCCCATATCCAGTGTCATGGATTCGGTGTGATTCGCAGTTAAGCTGTTGTTGCTGGTCCATCCCATTGAACCCGTAACGGAATTGCGCCCGCCGTCATTCACTTTGTTCGTGGAGTAATTGCTGTTTTCCAATGAGCTGCTTGCTGACACGATGGCCCCAGTTGCGTAATTAGCCGCATAGATTTCCACCTCAGCAAAGGCCATCCGATACCGATTCGCATCGCTTGGGTTCGGTCGCAGATTCGTCCCTTCGATTTTCACATATCTTGCAGATACCGCAGAAAACGCAAAACTCTGAACAGCATTCCCCGGCTGCGCATAGCCCGTACGTGTAACCACCGTCGACCAATTCACATTATCGGTAGATGACTTAATCGTGAAATCGATCGGAAAGTTCTGACCGATATTGCCTGCGTCATTTCGTGGATACAGATCGACCTTCGAAATCGTCTTACTAGCCCCCATATCAAGCGTCACTGACTCTGTATGATTCGTTGTTAAGCTGTTGTTACTGGTCCATCCCATAGAACCTGTTATGGTATTGCGCTGCCCATCATTGATTTTCACAGTGGAGAAATTCGTATTCTCAACAGAGCTAGAAGCCGAAACACTGGCTCCTATTGCTAAGTTGCCTACCGTTCCGTTCACTTCAAACTCCCAAAGGGAATAGCCGTATGAGGAGCCTCGCAAGGTGCCATTCATTTTCACATAACGAGCCACAGTAGGCGTAAGGCTTATATCATCGACACCGCCATCTCCAGTCGTCGTGCTAAATGCATTTGACCAGTTGACTGCATCATTTGATACTTGAATTTGATAACTTTTGCCATATGCAGCTTCCCAGTAAAGCTTTACGGCATCCACATACACCGGGGAGCCTAGATCCACATAGATCCACTCGGCATCTGTATAGCTCGAACCCCATCTCGTACCAAAGTTTCCATCAAAAGAAAGACTCGGCGCAGCAGCAGAAGATGAGGCTGTAGCTGGTTTATTCAAAGCTAAATTGGGTCGTTGCACAGGTTCTGCAATTTGCGTTGGCAGGATAGTCACAGGTGTATGATAAGCTCGATTGAGGATGTTCAATTGCGCTAAATTTTGCGCAGGTGTCGCACTGCCTGGCATAACAATGTTATTAAATGTAATATTGCTAATGTCTTTCGTGCTGCTGTAGCCTTTCAATGTCCCTAATGTCGTTCCTGCATCGCGGACTAGAATATTTTTGACATTCAATGTATTAATCGTACCGCCACCGAAGCCATCGGCATTTCGAATAATAAAGTAGGCCCATGTACGCGTGCTATCGTTGGTATTGGTCACTCGCTCAATATCGATATTATCAAAGGTAACATTCGTCAGTGTTCCAACCCCATATTTGTGGTCGACTCCGATACCGACAGATGAGTCGTAAACTACACTGTTTTTGAAAGTAACGTCACTTTGATTTTGTCTCATACCTTGACCTACTTTAAACCCAAAGCAAACCGTCCAGGAAATAAGGTCATCGAACACGACATTACTGACAGGCTCAGGGCTCCCAGGCCAGCTTAAACTAATATCCACCGTTTGATCCCACGATTTCGTTGTGTAAGGATCATCCAGGCCAATGCCGATCCCATGCTGAACGAGCACATTTTGGGATTCATTCACATCAATACCGTCATTCTCTCCCATATCAAAACGGTTAAAGATCTTCATATTTTTGAACGTAAGATCATTCGACCTTGCTGGCGTTACAGCCCACGAGCCGGAGTCGCGAATCAACGGTCCATCGAAGGTGAAATTGGTAGTCCCGATCGGCACAATAATATTACTGGCAAAATTGTTCGTCGTTGTCGCGTACTTGCCATTGCCGTCGATGGTACCTCGACCGTATATCTTCACATTGTCTGCGCCGGTCGGTGTGTATAACCACCAAGTGACGTCTCGATTCTGCGAATCCTTGTGCCAATTCACGGTATAATCGCTCGCTACCCCAGTAAAACGAAGTACAGCTCCGCCTTCTAAATATAAAGCAACGTCGCTTTTCAGCTGCAGATTTCCAGCCTTGTAGATCCCCGCAGGCACATAGACAATTCCTTGCCCACCTGTGTAGTTGGCCGCGTCATTAATGGCATTCTGAATGGCGGTCGTCGCCATGCCAGCACCCGTGCTATCCGCGTTATATGGAGAGGATTTCACATTATAAATCCCCGTCCCCGACGAGGCGGGTTTGTTCGTCTCCGCTGGGTCAGCGGCGATGACCAAAGCGCGTTGCCCGTTGATTTTGACAATCAAATATTCGTCGCCACTGACTGTAAACGTCAGCTTATTGCCACTCGTAGTTCCCGACAAATTGAGCTTCTTCGGACTGATCGAGTAAGAGGTAATGCTCGCTTGCCCAATGGCCGTAATCTCAATGGTTGCTGCTCCCGACATGGAGAAATGGGCATAATCGTAATCACCTGTGTAACTAACTACGGGAATTGTTGTTGCATCTACCTTGAGGCCATACACCGTGGATGCGGTGTAGATCGAAGGTAACGCATAAGACGAGATTGTCGCTGCATGGACCTGAACAGGCAAAGCACCTAAACTCCCAAGGATAAAAATAAATGAAAACAAACTAATCAACCAAACCTTCATTTTTTGCAAAATAAATTCCCTCCTTCAGGTTGTTCTCGACACAGCGAGTTAATAAAGCGCTTACATTTCTTATCTTATAAAAACTGCCCTCGTTCCCACAATGCGGGAACTTCCATATCAAGGGCAGCTTTCTTGCGAACTTAGGGGTATTCAGACACACTCATTTCCAGTGCAGTAACTGAACGTCGCCTGAAATCCCCCATTTGACGAAATGAGCGCAGCTCACTCGCGTTTGTTCAGGAGCATCGGGACGATCTGCAAAATTTTTAATCCCTTTGTACTGGTCAGGACTCGTTAAATAACGATCTCCGTCCAAATGGTGATGGGGTCCGTACATGTTGAAGGTACTTGGATATAACAGCACCTCAAGCTCATAAGATCCTTCCAGAAGCGATTGCGGAAGCGGTACGGACCAATCAGGTCCCCAACACCAACCAAGCTCTTGTCCACCCAATTTGACGAATGCAGCATCTGCCCATAGATCAGTCAACTGAATGTCACCGCGTTCCGAGGCATCCAGAAATACCGTTTTCCTCACTGCTATCGGTGAACTTGCATACGGAAAACCGGATTCAATCAAATTAGCACTATTGATCACCGCTGAGATCGGCGACAGCTCGAGAGGCCCCTCCAACATCCATTGATGCTCGTCCTTCTCGATCAACGCTGCTTTGCTCTTAACGGCGAAATTACCGCGCAGGAACGCGATTGGGAAAGCTTCCCCCTCTGGCAAACTCTTTACCTCAAGCATCAGCTTCGATTTGCCGGCGATTTGAGCAACAGAGATGTCACCTTCGAACCCACTAGTCGTCGGTAACAGCTCCATAGGCTGGCCATTCACCCAAACCTCACTCACAGCATCGAGAAGTAATAGCGTCATTCCACCGAAGGACTCGGATTCTTCTAGGTTTAATTCAACTAGCAGCTTACCAGACTTTTGCTGTTGCAGTTCCACAAGGATTTGATTCCATTGCGGTGATTCTGCCATCCATGGTGTCTGTTTCAAATCTGAAGTCACAGCTGCAGAGACTACGGCTGAGGCTTTTATCGGCAATACATCCCGCCAATCCTCCGAATGACACAGTGTAATTCCCGCAGAACGAAGACGATCTTCGATCGCAGGATCCTTCCAACGGCAGCCGTCTGCAATCAGCACATGCGAATAGTCCCGCATGCCAATCCGAAGTGCACCATCCATAAAGAGACCAGACTCCTCAATGAACCGCTCCTCGCTTAACTCATAATGAAGTCCTGCCGCGTGGCATGCCTCAACGAGCGCCAGCATTTTGGCATTGAGAATCCCTGCCGTGCTTGCAGGAATGTTCGAGCCATCGTGCTCGTTCATTTGCATCGCATCGGTTGTATCGAAATGCGCCATGATACCGCGGGTTGGCGTTACGATCAGCACCTCCGGATTCGCTCGCAAATCCGGGAGCTGGGCTGCCTGCTTCTTGATCGAGGCAAGCAAGGCAGGGAATGCGTCCTTCCATGTCAGATGGCTCGGCATAGACGGTGGCCAATCCTGTACAGCTTGTGTTGTAAGTTTCAGCTGGTTCAAGTGGAGCACGATATGTTCCACACCGTGACCTGCCAGCCACATGACATAATTGGTGAAGGATTCCGGCGACACACCCCAGCCGCTGCCTCCCATCGCTTCAACCAGCGCCCCATCTCTGCCTTGCTGCATCGCGATCGAGTGAGCAATACGGGGGTAAAAGTTATTGCCGGGGAAGCGTTCTAAAGCGTCAATGGCCGGCGTTTCTACGTATTTTAAAACCTGAAAACAAGACCCGCTATACGATAGCTGAAAAAATGGACTTTCCTCCGCTTTCAAATGCGCGGTGAATTTCTTACCGTGCTTTTCGCACCAATCAGCGATCGGTTTGTAGAAGCTCGCAATGATCGCATCCGTCAACATTTCCCAATATCGCGCACGAAAGGTTTCATAGCCCTTGCCTGTTGTAAACAGAAGGGGAAGATTGGGAAGCAAGGCTTCATGGTATTTACCTTCATACAGTTCTACAAATCCCTCATCCCAAGGTATCGCACCCGTTTTCACAGTAATACCATGTCCATCTAAGAAGGCGACTTCATCTGAGAAAAAGCCTGTCACATATTCAAAGGCTTCCGGAAGCAAACCCTTGCGGTAGCCCTCATGAATGATCGCGATAAACGTTTGCGTAGCTGCTGCATCCAACGAAGAAACAGCCGCTTTCTCCCCGAAAACGAGCCGTCCTCCCTCCTCGTCGGAGATCCAGTTGACGTATTTGCATGAAGAGTCTGGCAGCCTTTTGATAACCTCACCACTTGCTGTTCCTGAAGGCCAGCCGTTCTCATCATAGATCCAGAAGATCATCCCCGTGGATTTGGCGTACAGGATCAAGTTCGATAGGATATGGAGATATTCTTCGCTCATGTAAACAGGTTCATTGGGATAGAACCGGGGATGAAAAATGACACCTTCTAGTCCCGCTAACCGAAGTTCATCAAGTCCCGCTTTCAACTGTTCCAGATTCAACGCATCGTTAATTGACCATAAACTGAGGAATGACAATCGATTTCTCATCTTAACTCACCTTTCCCTAGCTAAGCTTATTAAGCTCCGCCTTCTCACTGCCTAGCTTCACAACATAGGTATGTTGATCACTTTCCTTGTTCCATAGCACTTGAAGCGTGTTCGAAGATAGCATGGTCACCTCAAGCTTACCTTGGCGTGCTTCTTGTTGTTTCGCACCAAAGTGGAGTGTCTGAACATAGATCACGCTCTGCTCCACAGATGCAACGGCTATCAAAGACGTCCGCTGCCCGCTCGGCGGATTATCTGGTGTTAAAGCGCAGTATAGGTCCGCATGCAGTGAGCACCACAAGTGCTGTTCCAAATTCCCTTTGCGCATCTCATAAGCGAATGCTGGCGCACCCTGTACGAGCCTCTTCTTATCTTTGAGCCATTGCTGGTCCAGTCGACTTAGCTTATCATCCGTAGGCGACCAAACTGCCTCATCACTGACAAGCTCACCACTTATGTGATTGTTAAAATGAACCTCGCGTGTAGCTGGAACAGTTACCTGTACAATGTCCAACAGATGGTTTTCAACGAGTACATTCAGTCTCCGAATTTTAACGCGTTGGTAGGCGTCTACATCCCATGGATGAAGTTCAGCAGGCAAAATAATACGATCCTTCATCACATAGTCCTCTGAGAGCCAATCCACTGCCGTTTCCAGCCAAACACCCCAAGGTTCTTCGTGCATTTGAATCAATCGCCCATCCCGTGGCGGCTGGTCTGCCCCGTCAATACTTACGGTATTATGCGAATACGTATGCTTAAACCACCCATAATGAACTGGAATCCCGTATGCCGTGGTGCCTGGATCGACGAGTAACGGAATATCGCCGTGCATAATAGACAAGCCAAGTCGGTCCATATGATCATGCTCGCCGCCGAACCGGCTGTGCTTCACGATCACATGCCAGCCGTTTTGATTAACTATTTTGGTCAACCCGCTCACTGGCAAGGATCGTGTCCGCCGTACTTCCTCCCCAAGGGAGTCCGGAGCCTCCGCAGGCTGGCCTGCCAAATCTCCGCCGAACATCAACGCATAGACCGAATCTCTCTTAGATAAGTTCACGCTTTGCATACTCAAACCAGCTTCATCCATGCCATAGGCAGCCTGCAACAGCGAACGATATCTGGCTTCCCCATAAATACCGTAAGCAATTTCATAATACGGTGCATACGTGCCGATATGATGGCCAAGCCCTGCATCATTGAGCGTCGGCATTACGCCATTTGGCAAAACCACGTGCAAAGGAAAGTCGAACATCGCTTTTAGCGCGTTCATTTGCCAAACGTCCCTCTCTGTTCCTTCGGCAATCAACGCGTAGTGCAGCAAGGATTGAAACGCATAGAAGTGATACTGTACATTCCCCTCATACCATTGGCCATCTTCAAATATCCCTCGCACGAGCTGATCGCGCAAGCCATATTCTCCTTCTAGGCCAGCATCCAAAATCTCTTTATCATTAAGTAAAAGTCCCAGCGCCGCAATTGCAGACGTAATCAGCACCGAATGATTATGAATCTGTTCTTCCTTATGTGCAATGAGGAAACGTGCACATGGCTCAAGTAAACCACGGCGTATCTGTGTGATTTCCTCTCGTGTCAGATGCTCCTTAATCATGTCAAAGCCAAGGGCTAAATCCGTGATCCAATGGGCTTCATCTAAGGTTTGGGCAAATAATTTCCCAGGCCCATTATACGGAATATTCCCATGGATGGCATACGTTTCATAGTGGTCGGCATACGCCATCAGATAGGATTTAACGAATTGTAATCGCTCAGCGTTCGGTTCAATCGCATATAACAGAGCGATGTGATAGACAGCGCGACCGATCTGACTATGTGCCAATGACGTCCACCCCCCATCGAGCCGTGCATGTTGCCGCTCTTTCCCACAGGTAGGACAGCGATGAAGATGAGGCTTAAGCCACTCGAAAGTGAGCCTAGCCCCATCTTCATCACAATAATAATAATGCATCCATTCACCTTGCTCATGGGAGCGAATGGCGAAGGTGATCTTCGCCGCTTCTTCCGCATCCCGTCGTAACAGCGCCATTGCTGATTGAAACTCTGTGTTGACCGCGTTTCCACGCAGTCTCTCTAAACGCTTAATGTCCATGGTCAGAAGTCCTCCTAGCCTTTCAATGAACCCGCCGTCATTTGCATAAATGAACGATTCGCAATCATATAAACCAGCAACAACGGAAGAATCGATAAGCACGCTCCCGCGAGCATATAGTGCGTTTGAACGGCTGCTGAGGAGCCATACCGCAGGTAGGATAACCCGACTGTTAAAGTTTGAAGCTTCGGATTCGTCATCGTAAATACGAGCGGTCGCAGGTACTCATTCCACGCCCCGCAAAAGGTAAACAAGGCACCAACCCCAAGTCCTGGTCGCATGAGAGGCAGAATAATTCGCCAGAAAATGCCTGCGTTGGAGCAGCCGTCAATTCGCGCGGCTTCGTCTAGTTCCCGGGAAATCCCCTGCAGAAAGCTTAACAGAATAAAGAAGATATACGCATGACCACTAACCAGAATGAGGACAACGCCCCATAAACTTGTATTCAAGTGCAGCTTCACCATCAGCTCGAACTGCGGTCTAATCACGACTGCGCCAATGGAGATAAACATCGTAGATGCTTGAATCGCCACATAGATCGCTTTTCCCGGGAATTTGATACGGTCAACCACATAAGCGGCCATGGAGGCTACGGTTAGTACGCCGATTGTCGTTGCTCCACTCAGGAACAAGCTATTCCAAGTAAATCTCGCAAAGTTGGCCTGTACCCAGGCTTCCTTATAATTTTCAAAATGCCAGGAAGACGGGAATATTTTGCCCCCCTTGGTAATCTCCAAGTTAGACATAAAGGAGCCTAAAAAAGTCACAACAACTGGGAATACGATGAGCAAAGCGGTTATCAGCAAAAACAACCAAAGCAGCGCTCTTCCACCCAATCTCCCCACCGAGAATGACTGGGTTTGTTTCTTTGTATGAACAGCAGGTATCACTTCTGTCACTTCCATGATTTCAGGGTCTCCTCCCTATTGAAGTTTGTTTAGGCGCTTCGACATCAAGTGATAAACAAGCGTGATGATGCCGACAATGACAGCCGTCATGAAACCAACAGCGCTTCCATAGCCAAACTGTTGATCAGTAAAAGATCCTGATGGTGTTGGGAAAAAGAGCTTGTAGACATACAGATACATGACTTCCGTCTTCCCTACCGGCCCGCCTTCGGTTAGAACCATAATGCTCTCATACCCTTTGAGAGAATTGATGATCGCGAGCATGATCACGATCTGCAGCACGGGACCTAGCATCGGAATCGTTAAATACCAGAACTGCTGCCATTTATTCGCACCGTCCAAGGAGGAGCTTTCGTACACATCATTCGGGATATTTTGAAGACCAGCTAGAAATAACAGCATGTAGTTCCCTACCGCTCCCCATACCGCAATGATGATCGTGGTCAGCATCGCATGCTTGGGTCCGAGCCAATCGATTCTTTCAGAGATGATATGAAACTTTAATAAATACTGATTAAGAATACCGTTGTACGAGTTAAAGATGATAAAAAATACGACTGCCATAACCGCTGAACTAATAATTGTAGGCATGAAATAGATCGCTCTTAACCAGTTGCGTCCACGCAGCTTGGAATTTAAAATAACGGCAAGTACTAAGCATAACGGAAGGGTTATGATGAGCTTGCCACCTGCATAGACGAATGTATTTACGACAGAATGCCAGTACTCCGTATCTCGGAAGAGTCGACTGAAGTTATCGAATCCAATAAATGTTGGAGCTGCATAGCCTTTGTACTCATAAAACATGTATCGAATCGCCCAAGCAATCGGATAGACGCCCAGCACCATGGTCAGTAGAAAGCTTGGAAATAAAAATAAGTATGAAAAACCGATCTGGCGTGTCCTGTTCATCCCATTCCCTCCTAAAATCCCCAAAAAGTGAAGCTAAGAAGAGCGCGAGAGTGGAGTTTCAGCCCCACTCTCGCTTTGAACCTCTTCAATTAGCTCTTATTTCATCATTAATTTCATTGGATCGAAGCTTGGGTTCGGCGTTACTTTAACGTCACCCTTTGTCACTGCTTTATCTAATGCATCATTATAGCGTTTGTTCAAATCTTGGATAATTTGATCCAAATTGCCGCCACTGATCATATATTTGAAGAAAGCGTCATTGAATTTCATACCTTCCACAGTAACGGTTGGTTGAAGCGGCCATGTGCCGTCATTTCCAATTGGCAAGAACCCATCAATTCCTTTGATCTCAGGTTTTTTCGCTACAGAAGATACGGATGGCACCATGGATAAGCCAAAGCCTTTTTCATGATACGTTTTCAACACTTCATCCTGATACATGAAATTCATGAATTTCCAAGCTTGATCGGCATTTTTAGTTGTGTTACTGATGGCTAACCATTGTCCGCCTAAGAAGGATGTTGCCCCTTTGATCGTACCGTCAATTGTTGGAACAGGTGCTGCTGCCCATTCGATCTTCGCTGGGAACTGATTCGCGTACACGCCTGGCTCTGAGGAGAAGGAGATGTACATCCCGATTTTGCCTTCTGCGAATTGTGCACGCAGCGGATCAATATCCAAGGACTCCATACCTGGCAATGTGCTGCCGTCGTCTACCATTTGCTTGAACGATTGAAGGATTTCTTTATAGCTAGTAAAGTCGAACTTCGCTGTTTTGAAATCAAAGCCAAGCCCGCCGTAGCCGCTTGCTTCTGCGATAACCCGTGCCGAACGGCCTAGTGCACTCTCAGGGCTCTTGAAGTTTTGAGCAAATCCATAAGAACCATTGGCTTTACCTACGGCTGTAATTTTCTTCGCATCTTCAACCATTTCTTTCAATGTCTTCGGAGGTGCTGCAATGCCAGCTTTGGCAAAAAGCTCTTTATTGTAAACAAGGCGCAGTGTCGAGCCATAGTTCGGAAGGCTGTACATTTTGCCGCCGATGCGGTTGAAATCATCAATAACCGGGAATTTCTTTTTAATCGCATCTGTTAGGTAGGAATCGATTGGTTTGAGGTAACCTTTCGCTGCAAAAGGTTGAATCGTATTTTCCTTAACACGGATAACATCAGGCGCCTGGCCGGAAGCAAAGGCTAGGTCAATGGCTTGGTTGAAGTCTTCTGTCTTTACAACCATTTCAACTTCAATATTCTCGCCATTCGTTTCGTTAAATTTCTGTACAACACTCTTGATATAATCCATATCATGACGGTCACCCGTCCAATATGAGAGCTTAGTCTTTGCTTTTGCAGGAGCTGCACTAGCCGGTGCAGTAGATGCTTTCGCGGACGCTGCAGGACTTGCTGCTGTATCCGTTTTGGTAGAGCTACAAGCTGCTAAACTGCCTGCGAGTGCTACTGTTAATGTGACCGTCCCTAATTTTCTAATCATGTGTAAGCCTCCCTTGAATCTGTTGTTTACATTTCTAATAGTAAAAGAAAATCCATGTCCTGATAATGTGGTCAACTCTTGAATGAGGGCAGATATTTCTATATGATGCACTTCCTATGACTTAAAAAACAGGCAAGCCCTCACAGTTTGGAGGACTTGCCCAGCGACATTTCTTTGAATTCCGTCGGTGTAAGACCGGTCTGCTTTTTAAACACCTCACTGAAATAACGCCGATGCTCGTAGCCGAGCTGCTGTGCAATTTCCTGTACTTGAAAATCTTCAATTAGCATCGACTTCGCTCGATCCATTTTGGCATGGGTAACGAACTGTTGGAAGGTAGACCCGGTTACTTTTTTGAACAAATTCGAATAGTACCCCCAGCTTAAGTTCACTTGCTTCGCACAGTGCTCCAACGTCAACTCCACATCTAAATTCGCTTTGATATACTCAGCTGAACGAATAATGATCTTCTGAGACTCACTGGCCCGCTCCTGATGGATCATCCGACACCCGATCTCACACAGCTCAATGAACCACGTGCGATACTCCTGCATATCGGCTCCACTAGTTCGAATGACTTGATTCTTTGATTCAAATTCTGCCAGGCTTGGGCGTGGGAATTTCTCCATCAGCACTCGCAGCATGCGCAGAACAAGACCTTGCAGCAAGCGCTCTACGACACCCGGTTCCGGTAGTATAGACACTTTCCCCATCTCATTAAAAATCGTATTCGCCCACTCCACACAAGCATCCCGATTACCTGAGCGGAAAGCGAACAGAAACTCATTCTCGCTATCCTCTGTATAAATCCACTCTACAGGCTGAGCGGCTGCATCCGTGTTGTAACTGAACGCACCATTGCCTCCCGTGTAAAAATGATACGATAAGGCACTAAGCGACTGCTGATAGCTCTTAGGCAGCTCTTGCACAGTCTCTACGCATTGTCCGATGCCGATGGAAATCGTAAATTTGGTATGCCTGGCAATGTTCGCACAGCATTGGTCTGCGACCGCTATAGGTGACTCTTGATCTGCGACATTGAGAATACAAATATAGCGATTGAACCCCTCTCGAAACACGACGGCTGCCCCGTAAAAGGCTATCGTTTCTTCAACGATATTTTGCAAAGAAAAACGGACTAGCTCGAGCTCCTTTACAGGAACTTCGCCATATTTGTCCGTAAACTGATCAATCTGAATCGTCATCACTGCAAAGGGCGCTCGCAATTCATTAATGTCTAGAAAGTCCGATAATCGCGCTAATTCGGCGTCGTTTGTTTGATGGTAGACGAGTAGGGATAAATATTCCTGCCTAAGCGCGGGCATGCTTTCTTTAATCTTCTGTTGGAGTCCAATCAGCTGGGTGCGGCTACGGTTCTCTTGCTCCCAGACTTCCTTGGCTTTGACGACTGCTTTCACAATTTGATCGATAGAAAATGGCTTCTTCACATAATCTAAGGCGCCATATTGAATGGCTTTTTGCGCATAATCGAAATCGGTATAAGCACTCAAAATGACAACTTTACTCGTTGGAAGAATTTCCATAATGTTGCGAGTCATTTCTAAACCATCCATCTTGGGCATGCGAATGTCAGTTAGAATAAGATCGGGTTTCGTTTCTCGAATAACGGCAAATCCTTCCTCCCCATCGGTTGCGCTGCCCACAATTTCGATGCCGTGCTCATGCCAAGGAATTTTCTTCGTAATCATATCAACAACACTTCGAATGTCATCTACCACACATAGCTTAATTAGTCGGTCCATGGAAATCCTCCTCCGTCTCATATCGTGGCAGCCACAGTTCAATGCGGGCACCGCCCCATTCATTTGTCGTAATCTCCATCCGTTGCTCTGTCCCGTAATACAACTCTAGTCGGGTATAGATATTTCGCAGGGCATAGCCATGCTTCGAGGTAGTTGGATGCATCATGCTTTGTAACAGTTTCTCCGGTATCAGCCCTAGCCCATTGTCTTCCACCGTGATATGGAGCCATTCGCCATCTGTTCGAGCTGTCAGTTGGATTTCACCGCCCGATTTCATATCCTTAAAACCGTGCAAAATACTATTTTCAATCAGCGGCTGAATAATGATTTTGGGAACGAGGCAGGCATTTAGCTCAGGCTCGACTTCCATCCGGCAGACGAATAAATTCTCATACGACCTTTGTTGAATAGCCAAATATTGACGAACATGATCGAGCTCATCTGCGAGTGGAATCAAATCACGTCCTCCACTTAGGCTCAATTGAAACATATTGGATAAGGCCAGAATCATTTCATTGACATCCTCGTTTTCACCAAGTACCGATTTACAATAAATCGTATTGAGCGTGTTATAGAAAAAATGCGGGTCCATTTGCGCTGTCAAAGCTTTAATCTCCGCTTTCCGTTTATCACGTTCTCGATTGGTGACATCCGCGATGAGCTGCTTAATCTCGTCCAACATCCGGTTGAAACGGAACCCAACCTGGGAAACTTCATCCTTATACGCACTTTCAAAACGCACTTCCAAATCATTCTCCTCTACTCGTTTCATGAGTTTTTGGAGTCTATACAACGGCTTGAGCAGTAAGAGCGTCAAATTGTTCGTAATCAACAACGACACGAGAACAAATCCAATCGTGACCAGCATCGTGGCTTGCTTAATCCCATTCAATTTGGCCAACAATTTATCTTTGGCCTGGACGCCCACAATCATCCAATCTTCCTTGATATCCAGCCGCGCATAATTAACGAGATAGTTATTCCGATCCTTATCCTCGAAAAAAAACGATCCTTTACTATCATTGGTAAGTTGCTTAACAAAATCAGGACGTTGAATAAACACATTATCCTGAATACGCTCGGAATAATTAATATCTGCCCCTTGCGAATCCACGAAGTAGTAGTGCTTATTCGGGTCCGACAAATTGTCCATGAAGAGATCACGTAAATCATCTTCCTTCACATTGATGACCACATACACATTCGTTGACTCATTTTGCAAATACGAATCTTCACTTACACCTTCTGCGACAAGCGATAGAACCCGCTGTTTCCCCGTAAAAAAAGGATCCACATGTCCCGTGCTCCAAAAGCCGCGTTTTAAAAGCTGGAATTGATGAAACATATCGGATTCAAAAAAGGAATTCGAAATATTTCGCGCACTGGAGGTGGGATAGAAATCCCCAATTGGCGTGGCGATCAATATACTATCGATCATAGAATCATTGAATTTCACCTGGTTGAAAACATACTGTAAAGCCGTTAATGACTTATAGTAGCTTGAGTTATCCTTATTCTGAACATCCTTCATCAGCTGCTTGAAGGCGTCACTGAACATTAAGGCCCGCACCGCGGTACCGATATTTTTCAGTCTTTCATTCACAATTTGCGCGGATTGATTCACGGTATCTTGGCTCGACTGCATAGCGTTGCGCTGAATTTCCTTCGAAGCGATCAGATAGGCAATGCTGCCTGTAGCTACAAGACCTACTGTAATGAAGATAACAAAAGTAAACCAGATGCGTTGTTTGAGTGAAAAGGAATGGAACAGGCGTGACAGCCACGACCAGATAGCAAGCTTATTCATAGGCGACGTTTGCACCTTCCTGTATGTGAGAGGATAGTCTTTATCTACTATATTATAGTATAGGTCACTTTCCGAAGGCATGGGGGAAATTCAAGATCGAGGGCAGCTATTTCGTTATATAGCCCAACAAATAGAACATATGTTCTTTATTTTTCTGAATAAATGTGGTAATAATAAAAGGTAGACTTTTTACCTTTCAACTATTTCAATCTAAGGAGCTGTTTATTCATGTCCGTTCGTTTAACTCCGTATTTAGTATTGCCTGGTACTGCTGGTGAAGCTATTGCCTTTTATGAGAAAGCGTTGGATGCGCAAGTCCTATTTAAGCAAACCTTTGGTGAAATGCCTGCGAGTCCTGATTACCCGCTAGCTGATGAACAGAAAGGTCTTATTGCCCATGCCATGCTGCAAGTCGGCGAAAGTCAATTGATGTTTTCGGACTCCGACTCAGGTAAACCCGTTCAGCAGGGAGATCACGTGACGATCTGTATTACAACGAAGGATGCCAGCAAATCCAAGCAATTCTTCGAAGCCTTGAAAGAAGGCGGCACGGTGATTATGGACCTGCATGAAGCATTCTTCAGCCCAGCATACGGACAAGTGAAGGATAAGTTTGGCGTGACTTTCCATCTGTTCACCGAAGGCGCAGCAATGAATTAAACGTGAAAGAACGGCCTTGTTCGCATGATTGCGACAGGGCCGTTTTGTTTGGGGCTTGGCTGGTAACGTTGATTAGCCATCTGATCGGCTGAATGATAGCACACACAGGAGCAAGCGATCGTTCTCGTGAAGTGCAGCTCCCACGCGGTTAAGCAAACTGCTCTGCACCTGCATACCAGAACAATGCGTATTCCGTCATCACTGAAGCATGCCCCATTTGGCGCAGCATGGCCGTGACATTCCCCCGATGATACGTTGCGTGATTCACAACCTGTAAAACCATTTCAGCCAAACTGGTTTCCCTTACGCCTGCATAGGGATTATCGACCACGATTTTCTTTTCCAAATCAGGCTGTTCCTTCAGAAATGCCTTAAATCGCAGCGACAACTCGCTGTACATGGCCTCTAGTTCATCCAAGCTTTTGCTCTCTGTTGTTTCGGTTATCGGCCAAGAGGCTGACATAGCCGCCTGCATATCCATACCTCCAAGTATGTCTAACCAAACACGGTCTGTGAGGTAGATATGAGCAATCACTTTCGAGACTGTCGGAAATACACTCTGAATCTCTTGGCGGTACACCTCCTGTGGAAGCTCCTTCAACCTGTTTATCAGCGTTTGATTCGCCCATACATGATAGTCATACATACGTTCAGCCGTTTGTGTCATTCAACATACACTCCTTCAATTGGTTTATTCGTTATTTCCAGTTATACCCTTATTATAAAGGGAATACCCTGACAACTATCTGTCAGGGTACTTATTTCGCGTTTTATTACCACATAAGAATTTATAAATTTCCGGTACTCGGAAGATCAAATTCTTATTGGCGATAAAAACTACATTTAAAACGCGGTCGCTCATCCTTGAATTACTTCGATAGAAGATTTTCTCATTTTCCTTGCTTATTCATGTAGTCCACATATTCTTTCTCTGCATCCGCTGTAGCTGGATACCATTCTTTCTCCAGGAAGTCCTTAAACTGTTGGAGCGTAAGCGTGCCCATCAAGTATTTTAATTCTTGATCGTCTTTTTTCTTCACGAGATCCGGAATGGCTGTATTCAGGTTCAAGATTTTAGGTGAGCGAACGGCAGGGACGTTGACAACAGTCACTTGCTTCATCGCCGCATCCAATTGCGCTTTATACGTATTCAATCTCTCTACCGTATCCGCACCCTCAATAATCGCTGGGTTGCCATCGATTGCGTTCGCAAGTGTCATATACGTGCTCGTTGTGGCAGCAAGTTTAGTTGCTTGGTCGGCTGTACGGGAAATATTTTTCGTAGCAGGATCATAGCTGTCAAAAGTTAACCCTTTCATACCTAGCTGGAACAAGGTGTTCGCTTCAGTCGTATTACCCCAATCTAGGAATTTCAATACGCCATCCACATTTTTGGACGATTTCGGAATCATCCAGCCGCCCCACATTGCCGGCGTAACAAGATCTGTTGCCACACCTTTGCTATCTTTCAAAACAGGTTGGTACGAGTATTTCTTGTCAGACTCTTTATCCTTGGCCAGGTTGGCCATAACCGCATACTGATGGGAATAGATAATGCCTACACGATTCTGATTCAGCTTCTCTTGATCCACATAAATCTTGTTTATCAAGTATTCAGGATCGATGAGCTTTTGTTCATTTAACTCTTTAAGATACGTCAAGAAAGGAATATAGCCGGACATTTTCTCTCTGATTTTATATGCACCATCGGTATCCTTGACGCCATTGATAATTGGGAGATCAAAAGCTGATGCCAAGAAGAAGGTTGAATTCCACACCGTATTGCTGCCAAGGCTTGGATTGGACAAGCTCAGACAGTAGGTATCGGCTTTACCGTTGCCATCTGGATCATTATTGGTAAATGCTTTACACACATTCGTAAACTCATCCAATGTTGTAGGTGCTTTCAAGTTCAACTTATTTAGCCATTGCTGGTTGACCATATAGCCCCAGTGATTCACAACGTTCGTTCTAGGAATAATATACGTTTTCCCATCATTGATGGCTTTAACAGCGTCCCACATTTCTTTCGTAATGTTTTTGGTCAAATTTGGGTATTTCGCAATCTTGTCATCAAGCGGCGTCAGTAGACCATCCTTGGACCATTTCTCCAGATTCGCGTCAGCCCCGCCCCAGTTATATACGAGATCTGGCAGATCACCGGATGCCATCATCACCTGAAGCTTCTCGACATAGTTGTTAATTGGAGGTGCCTCAACCGACAGCTTCACATTGGCCAACTTCTCAGCTTCTGCAATCACGGGATTGTTATCAATGACTACGTTCGCATTGACCCGGTTAAACATTTTGATGCTGACAGGCGCTGCTTTGGCTGGTGCTGTTGACGCTGTGCTTGTACCCGGTGCTGTCGTAGCAGCTGTTGTGCTAGCTGGTGTATCCGTGTTAGAACTACAAGCCATAACGATGGAAGACAATAATCCGATGCAAATTAGACTGCTTGCGATGCTTTTGACTGACCCTTTCAATACCAACAACTCCTTTATAATTGCTATTATTAAACTGCGGGATGGCAGATTTAATCGAAGGTATGGCACTACGAAAGAACGAAATTCGAAATTACCCTTTAATCGAACCTACCAGTACACCCTTCATGAAATACTTTTGCAGGAAAGGATACACAAGCAGAATCGGGAGTGTCGCAAATATGATGATCGCCATTTTAATCGTAAATACCGTAATACCGCTGTTGTTCATATCCATGGAATCTTTGGCAATGCCGCCGTCATCGACGACCATCTCCCGCAAAATCAACATCAAAGGCCAAAGACTTCGCTTGGAGGTGTAAATAATCGCGGAGAAGAACGTGTTCCATTGCGTCACCGCGTGGAAAATAACGAAGGTCGCAATAGCCGGCTTAGAAAGTGGCACAATAATTTTATATAAAACCTTGATTTCATTGGCCCCATCGATAAAAGCCGACTCCTCCAAGCTCGCCGGTATAGCGCTTACAAAGTTCTTCATTAAGATCAAATTGTAGGCGCCCAAGACGCCAGGTAAGATCATTGCCCATAAAGTGTTGTATATATGCAACGTTTTGATTAAGTAAAAGTTAGGAATTAAGCCACCATTGAAGAACATCGTGAAGGTAATGAGAATCATAATGATATTTCTGCCCTTTAAGTCCGTTTTGGATAGCGGATAAGCTGAGATCAGGAGCAGGAAAATATTGAGAGCTACACCGATAATCGTGATGAGCAACGTATTCTTATACCCGGTCCACATGAGCGGCATCTGCAGAATCTGCTTATACGCCGCTAGCTCAATGTGATAAGGGATGAGCTTTAAGGGATTCGCCAAATACTCAGAGTACGGTGTAATCGAAAATGCAGCCACATAGAAGAACGGAAATAAGCAAACGATTGCAAACAGCGTCACAATGCCATAATTCAAACCATCAAAAACTTTATCGCCAAACGATCGAATACCCACAACTGTAACCTCCTCTTACCAAATCCCATCTTCTTTCATCCACTTTGCGATCTGGTTGCTGGCTAGCAGGAATATCAACCCAATCACAGAGGTGAACAGCCCAACGGTTGTACCGAAAGAGAACCTTCCGCCAATCAAACCGACGCGGTACACATAGGTCTCAAACACTTCGGAAACACTGAGGTTCAACGGATTTTGCAATACAAAAATCTGTTCAAAGCCATTGCCCATAATATGACCCAGCCTTAGAATCAGCAGGATAATAATCGTCGATTTAATCCCTGGCAGCGTAACGTATCGAATTCTTTGGAAGCGGTTCGCGCCATCGATACTAGCAGCCTCATACAGTTCCGTATTGATCCCTACCATCGCGGCTAAGTACAAAATGCTTTCCCAACCCGATTCTTTCCACATGCTGCTGAGGATCACCAAAGGTCGGAAGTAATTCGTATCTGCTAGGAAGAACACCGGCTCAAAGCCAAACTGCTTCAAGAAAATATTAACGACGCCCCATGACGGGGATAAGAAGTTGACTAGAATGCCCCCAATGACCACCCAAGAAATAAAATGCGGCAGATAGATAATCGTCTGCGTAATACGTTGATAGGTACGGTTACGCATCTCATTAAGCAGCAATGCCAGTAGTATCGGGAATGGAAACCCAAATACAAGTCGTAGAAAACTTAAGTACAACGAGTTCCAGAACACCGTGTAGAAATCACTGAGCCCGAACATGTACTTGAAATTCTCGAAACCAATCCATGGACTTCCGACAATCCCTTTGGAGAAATTAAAATCCTTAAACGCAATGATAATGCCGTACATCGGCACATAATTGAAAATGAGAAAGTACACAACAGCTGGAATCAATAGGATGTACAAATATTTCTTCTTATTGATGTAGCGCAATGCAAGCTGCGTCTTACTCCTAGCCATCTCAGATGCCATACCGATTCGTCACCACCTAACTGAGTGTCAGGTACGCCTCTCATTTGTTCTGAAGCGCACGTTGTTGCTTGAAAATATCGTAAATATCTTTGCTCAAAATAATCGTATCCTTGTCCTTCTCATAAAAGGCCTTATACCATGCGTCCACCTGTTTGCCTCCAGCTTTCTCCCATGCAGCGATCGCATCCTTCTTCGCTTGTTCTGGCGAATAGTTCGGTGTCAGAATCGCCTTCATCCAAATGTCACCATCGCCAACATCCACTTGCTTCATCGTATCCGTGAGAATCTCCTGAAGGTCTTTCGGCAGCTGTGGCATTTGCTCGGAATGCGTGGGACCTGCCATTTGTAAATTAAAATCGATGAAGGAAGAATTGGCTTCGAACATCTTCGTAACTTCCTGCTGCAAGGGGTCTTTCGTGTCCATTTTCTCCACACCGAAATAGCATTTACCTGCAAGTGTTGGTGAGGCTAGCATCCCGAAATCGCCAGATGCATAGTTGAATTCCTTCTGCCATTTATTCAAGTCTGTCATCTGCGGGCATTGACCTGGCAGGGTCTTACTGTGCACACCTTCGAACCCATAGTACATTGTTTTCATAAACGTCTCGGAAGCTGCAAAATCAACATACTTCATCACCGCTTCCGGATCTTTCGCCTCGGCATTGACGACACCCGTCATTTGGATCGGATTCACGAAAATCGGATTAAACCGTCCCACAGGAGTTTTGGGAAAGGGCATAATAGCCAGCTCGGCATCAGGTACATTCTTTTTCAAGCCCACATAAAAGTCGTTATAGAAGGTAATTGGGACATTGAACTGGTCCATATAAATGCCGATTTTCCCGTTTAAAAAATCCTGCTTCGCTTTAGATCCATTCTTATCGGTGTAAAAATCCTTGTCCACCAATCCCTCTGCGTAAAATCGCTTCTTGAAAGCCGTCACAGCTTGGATATTCTCCCAGCCATGAATGAGCTGATTGTCTTGCACAACGAACCCCGGATACGTAACGCCGAACATTTCGTTCAATGTTGCGACGGCGTTATAGGCTAGAGCAAGTCCATAGGTATCCTTTTTCCCGTTGCCATCAGGGTCCTGCTCCGTAAATGCTTTGGCAACCTGATACATCTCCTCGGTCGTTTGCGGAATGTTCAGATGCAGCTTCTCGAGCCAATCCTTGCGAATAAAAACACCGCGCTGAGGAATCGTTTCGTTAATGCGGCCAAATTGGTACAACTTGCCATCCGTGCCCTTCCCTGCTTTGCGCAATGCCGGAAATTTCGCCAAGAGTGCCTTGTATGTCGTGCTGTAGTTCTCAATCATATCGTCGATGGGACGAAGCTGTCCCTGATCGATCAACGGATTCTTGACATGCGGCGCATACTCCAGAATGAGATCTGGCGCGCCACCACCTGCGAATAGCGTGTTCAGCTTCTGATCAGATTGCGTCCTTGGTAAAGGAATGAAAGTGACATCCACGGGACCTGCTTGGTTAATCCATTTTGTCATGAGATTATTTTCAACCGTTCCTTGGCCCGAAGGAATGTTGCCACGATCATAAATCGTGACGGTAACCTTGCCCCGCTTCGCTGACTTCTGCGTGTCGGATTCTTGTGCATTCTTCATATGGGTAGAGCAGCCTGTCATAATGGATATGATTGCCACAGTGGTCATCAATATTGGAAGGCAAGCTCGTTGGATTGGATTACGCAGAGTGCTTCCCCCTCTCGTTGTCATTGTGTTTATCATACCATTATGTAGTTAATTGTAAGAAAATTGAGACGGTGCGACATCTACGATTTATGGGAAAACGGATACGATTTTTAGATTTTGGCGTAGTGTAGAAAAAAAACGCCCCCATCATCTAACCCAGACGATGGGGACGTAGAAAGAAAATAAAATTTTAGACTACCTCTGTCTGAAATATTTATTAAAAGGTAGGAGCAGGTAATTCATCAATTTTTATACGAAGTAAACTATAAGGTTTTTGCCGCATGTCTTTTCCATAATGAAATCTTGCCTGCCGATGTAATTGGTTCACAATAACATATAAGTGTTGATCCGGACCAATAGAAAAAGTATCGGGCCATAAAATTCTCGGATCATGTGCGATGGTTTCCATTATTCCATTCGGCAATATCTTTCGAATACTATCGTTTTCATAGTCTCCAGCGTAAACATTTCCTTTTGCATCGGTTATTAATCCATCAGACGCACCTTTTTCTCCCCAATATTGCACGTGATAATGTAAATTGAAATCCGGTATCGTTCTGTCTCTTAGGGCTTCTGTAGAGATCGAATATAGATGACGACTGGTTAATGGACAAAAAAATAACATTTTTCCATCAGGGGAAATCGCTATACCATCTGAGGCCAATCGAAAGGGAGATGTCGAACCATCTGTATTTCGATTCATCAAAATTTCCCCCTCCACTTTCGGTAAAAAATACGGATCGGGTGAAGTTGAATTTGCTCCATTTAACCGTCTAAACGCATTTCCATTTTCTAAATTTACGACTATAATAGCGCCTGGACCTATGGAGGAAGAATCCGTTATATAGGCATAACCTGATTTACCAACGCGAAAATCAAATCGAACATCATTCAGATATGTTGTCGGCAAGACTACATCTTCTGCAAACGTATATACTTTTCTTATTGTATTTGTATTTAAATCTACAGCGACTAATTTTGCCCCTCCTTTAATAGGCTCAGAAAAATTTGGTGCTGCCGTATCCAGTACCCACAGGGTTCCCCTTCCATCTGCAATTACGCTTTGGACACTGATGAAGGACATGGTGATATTCGAAGGGTTTATCGTATTCGTTTCTAAATTAGGATAAGGCTGCAACCGACCCTCCACAATTTCCGCTACCGTAAATCTAACGTCATCTCCCCATTTCGGAAAGCAAATGAAGATACGCCCGGTTTCTGATAAACTAACGCCTGTAGGCATAGCCCCATAAAATGAATAAACGAGTTCTAACTTACCGAAATATTCTTCCATAGGTAACATAGGTTTTATGATATCCTCCCCAACATATTTGAACGGATATTACCTATATATGTTTAAAACTATTTCTAATGCCTGGCTCTTAATGATTCTTTTTCTAAAAGCGGATGTTGAAGTCGTCGCCAGCTTCCAACTAGCTGGCATCATGACGCATTGGGCTCCACTGCTTAATAATATCCGGATTCGATTAAGTTTTTTGAAAAAATATAATAAGGGACGATAAGCTCTGCTAGTCTACTACATTATTTTCACTAAACAGGGGACGCTATGAAGTAATACTCAGTTCCGCACGTTGCTCATCGGATCAGGTCGAACCATCTTGCGGTAATCCTTCGGCGACAAGCCCGTAGTTTGCTTGAACAACTTGGCAAAATAGTTTGGCAAGTCGTACCCGACGACGCCCGACACCTCGGTAATTTTCATATCCGTGTTGGCCAGCAGGCCCTTCGCTTTCTCCATCCGCAGTTCAATTAAATAATCAACAAAGCTGCGCCCTGTTTCTTTTTTAAACAAATGACTGAAGTATGTTGCATTCAAATGCACCTGCGAGGCCACCAATTGAAGCGGCAGCTGCTCCGCATAATGCTCCTCCATGTATCGAGCTGCCTTCCACACGACATTCTCGCTATATTTCTCCTGCCACGCGATAAAGCTACTCATGAAACGGTCCAATTCCATCCCCGTCCAATGTGATACCTCATCATTCGTGCTACAGGCGTGCAGCAACGCGATGCGCTCTGTCAATAACTGCGGGTCATACGCCAGCTCAAACTGCTTACGTGCTGTATCCTGTAAAGCAAAGCTGAACGACAAAGCCTCTACTTTCCCATTTTCTACGGACAATCCATAGATGTCCTTCATCAATTGGGCTAGATATAGCTTCATCGACTCGATTTGTCCAGCTAAAATAAACGCAATTGTCTGTGTGCTAATAAGCTGCTGCTGCGCACGATTCGTCGATAACTGTTTATCGACCTGTACATCGTTTTGGCCTTCTACCGCAACCATTGTGGAACCTAACTTCCTGCGCCCCGCCTCATATAGATCGGCAAGATCCTGTACACCAGATGCTGCCCCTGCACAATAGGAGGACATCTGTAAGCCAAGTAACCGTTCCACTGTTTCACAAGCCGCTTCACAAAGAAGCTTCTCCTCGAACGAATCCTGACAAAGCAAGGCAAACTGCCCATTTTCGATCAATAGCAATTTTCCATCGCTGTGATATATATCAAGCAATTCGCCGATCATATTTAGCACCGCAAACTGCAGCAACGGCATATCCCGCTTCATATACAGTTTGTGTGACGGCATAAAGTCCGTGATCTGGAATAAGATCAATTTGCACTCAGCTAAGCCCACTTCTAACTCCGCTGCTAATTCTGCCCGATAGGGGAAGCGCAACAAGAGCCCTCTCAGCGTGTTCTCCAGTAATAGGGCGTGCTCTGTTTCCGCTTTACGAAGATTCGCTTGCTTCTCCAACACACGGATCTCCGCTTTATCTAATGCATCATATATATCCTGTTTACCGCACGGTTTGATGAGCAGATCCAAGGCACCGTACCGCAATGCGGCCTGGGCATATTGGAAATCTTGAAATCCCGTAATGACAATGAACTCAATTTGTGGAAATTTAGCCTTACTTCGTTTGAGAAGCTCTAAGCCATCCATCAATGGCATCCGAATGTCCGTAATAACGAGGTCTGGCAGCCTCTCAGCTATGAGGATCTCTGCCTCCTGCCCGTTCTCTGCCTCACCGCAAACATGCCAGTTGGTTTCAGAGCCCGTAATCATTTTGGCAAGTCCTTTTCGAAATAAAGGCTCATCCTCAACTAATAAGATGTGGTTCATTGACCATTCCCCCTTCGAATGACTTCATCTGTTCACACGGTAAAATCAAACGCATTCGCGTGCCCTGCGGCAAGCGTTCGATTTCTAAGCGATAGGGATCGCCATAGACCAAGTAAATACGACGTACAACATTGCGAACACCAATACTCTCCCGTTCCCTCTGATGATCATACACCGACTGCTCTTCCGTCAGACGAACAAACGTCTCCTCATCGATGCCGCTCCCATTATCCTCGATTTCAATCTGTAAATCAGCGTCTTGGCGGAAAGCGCGAATCCATAACCGCTTGTTGTCCGGCTGATCACGAAACGCATGAACGAAGACATTCTCAACTAATGGCTGAAGGATAAGCCTCTGCATGCCACAAGCCAATAACTCTTCCTCTGCTTCAATGGAAACATGCAGCCCTTCACCATGCCGTGCCTCTTGGATTGTCATATAATTGCGAATTTGCGTAAGTTCTTCTTGCAAAGTACTTGGCGTAGATACCGATTCCAAAGAATACCGCAATAAATCAGATAAACTTGTTACTAATGAAGCCGTCTCCACATCGTCGTACAGCAGCATGATTTTCCAATAAATTGAATTCAGTGCGTTGTATAAAAAGTGCGGATTCAACTGTGCCTGCAGCGCTTTAAGCTCCGCTTCCTGTTCACTCAGCTTGCTGACGTACACTTCTTTGATCAACGATTGGATGTTCTCGACCATCCGATTGAAACTTTCCGCTAGAAATGCAAACTCATCATTCGACGTTTTGGGGATTTCAACCTCCAAATTACCTCTGCGCAATTGATGCATGGCAGACACTAGTCCATGTAAAGGCTTTAACATCCTGCCGCTGAAAATCGAGACACAGACTGCCATCAGCAGAACACTGACGAGACCAGAAATGACGGCGACCTGATAGACCATCCTGCCTTTTTCCTCAATATCCGCTAAGGAAATACCACTAACCAGCTTGAAAGAACGGGCATCGTAGATGCTTTTCACAAACAAATAATCCTCATTTTCATTCCGCTCGATAAATGACCGCTCCTGATTCTCCCATGCGGGAATAATCCCAGCCCTGCCCTGCGGCACTCGACTATACAGCAATTTATTGTATTGGTCGAAAATATACGCTCCCGTCGTCCTGCCAGCCATCAGCTTGTCTAGGGGACTTGTCAGAAAAGACTCATCAATAATCATAACCAGCGTCCCGTAAGCTGCTTGCTGCCTCGTCGATTTGAGCAAGCGGGTTGCAACCAGATTGCTTTTCTCCCCGGAAGGATCGGAGGAATCCGGAATATTTAATCGCTGCCACACGATCTCTGCTGAGGTCTGGTTCACACCCGTCTTCACCTTATTGTAAAAGTCAGGAAACGTAATCTGCATCGATGGGTTCGTATGACTGAAGTAGTAGTTATTCCCCTCCAAGTCCACGATGTATAACGCACGTATTTGCGGTGTTTCATTTTTCAAAGGCAACAAAATTTCCGATAATTCACGTTCCAGAATAAATCTGCGATACGCTTTGGTCTCACCCTCTGGCGGCTCCGCACGAATCCCTTGCACGATTTGCTCAACACGGGGGTGAAAAATAATAAAATCGGTAATCCGATACATATCTTGGATTTTATAACCAATTTGCTCCATCGTCTGCTCACTGGTCGTTAAATACTGCTTACTGATCTCACTCTCAAACAAACTCAAATAAATACGATACGAAATGTACCCCGTAATGAGGGAACACAGAATGATGATAATCGACAGTGTCAAAATTAATTTCACTTTAAAATGCTGATTAATGTACTGTAGCACTTGCCGATGCTTCATCTACAGATGGCCTCCTGAATTGTGCCAATTCATTCCACTGCTATACTACCTACTAGTGTAATACATCCCCTTCGGGCTGACATCTATTTATTATCGAAAAACGGATATGATCTTTAGGTGTACGAAAAAAACGAAAAAAACGCCCATGCGTATCGCATCGACGGTCGGTCAGTCTTATTAGAATTGACGGTATACAACAGATTCATAATCAAGTCGTTTTTTATCAAGTTCACGTTGTTCACGGTGTACCTGAAGCCAGGAACTGATACATACGACAACAATGCCAGCAAAGAGTAGAACCCCCAGCGCCTTCCACCAAAAACTGCCTGTGACAGATGGATTGACCCCCATGATCAAAATAAGGACTGGAAGAAACCACATTAGGTTTCCAATATATATCCGAATCACTTTTCGTTTTAACAAGCTTCTCTATCCCCTAAAATGGATTCGCGTTCCGTATATCTTTCGCAGCACCCTATCCCTTTAGGACCGTCAACTATTGCGCAGCAGCCGTCCAATTTATGGAAGTAAAAAGAACCAAATTAAATCGTATTATTCGGCGTATCCACGATATCAGGATCGACCGTATTCGTGCTCCCATTAAGCACATTCTGAACACTTCCAAAGCTATCCCCTGGCGAAAACGAGTTGGCTCCCGCAAAAATTTTGGAGCTGCTGGTCAGGTTAATTGCCAAAGTATCGCCAATCTGGACATTGGAACCCTGAGCGACATTGAGGATTTTGATTCCACCGTTAATAATTGCAGGCATGCTCCGGCCACTCCCTTCCAACTCTTAACCATTGTATGTGTTCAGGCGCCTATTGGTCACTTGTTGGTTGGATGGATAACCGTATGAGTATGAAGAAGAACAGGTCCTAATGAACCTGTTCTTCTTTCGTGGAACATTCATATTCGATGACAACCATCTGATGGCAGTCCAGCTTAGGTACTGTATAGAAAAGCGTCTGTTCTTCGTACGTAAAGGGGAGCTCTGTCATCTGCGGTGCCATATATACGTTCTTCACGTGATTGGAAGTTCGCACAGAAACCTGAACGTCAAACATAGGAACAATATCTTCGATGACTTCGATGTTTTTCCCTCGACGGATTGGGGTTGCGTACAGCAAGTGATTAACTAGACGATTCTCTTCTTTTTGGTCCTGCAGTGTGACGACGCCTTGTGCCGGAAGATTGGTTTGCAGCGTCTTGTCAGGGAGCAAACAATCCAACGCATGCAGGACCGCTTCCTTCAATATGAGGCTGCCTTTGGTCGCATAATCTTCAAATATGTTCCATGCGATATATACACCTCTTTCGCTTTCCACCATACCCGGTCCTCCATATACATAGCTGCTTGGCGTATGCTGGTGCGAACAGAACGTAAACAGATCGCGGTTAAAATAAGGGTTCTCACGGTGTGCAAGCTCGGTTCCGCCTGCGAGTTCGATTTTTTGTCCTTGTGAATAGAAAATGTAGGAGGCTTCTCTACAGCTTCCAAGATTGAACAGTGGGCGGAAATAGTCGGGGCGGTAGGGATTTATCCCTACATGCCGTACTCCGAGGTCGATTGTAAATCGGGTGCCCTCCAGATTAAGACAGGACCAGCCCGTCGCGAGAATTTTGCCACCCTGGAGTAAGAAATGCTCCAATTTGCTCTGAAGCTCATCCTCCATCGCTACATAATCCGGTAATATGAGCACCTTATAAGCTGTAAAATCATTCTCTTGATCAATGACATCGAACAGGAATTTGCCCTCAAGCAGCATACGCACAGCCCCTGCGTCGGAATCTGACGTGGTCACATTGGCCTTCGGATGCAAGCCGGTTGCTTCCAACGTTAGCAGCGCCACATCGGCAACATTCGTCGTCTTCACGCACCATGCCTCTTTGGCCTCGATCTCGCGATACGCCGCGCCAATCAGTGCATAGGTAGCTGCATCCATATAACCGTCAGGGTGCAGCTGATCGCCTATCGAACAACGGGCGCCATTGGCGATGCTGAGCGCAGTTTCGTAACGGAGTGCGTTCGGGTGCTTATAACCGCCGAATTCCCCCCAAGACGTATGGAATTTCCCCGTCATACCTAGAAAATCAACGCCAAGCGTTTGCGCGTACCTAGCCGATAGCGGGAAGTGGTCATATCCCCAACCACCCGTCGGCAGCGATTCCAGCTCCAAATGTGTGTTCATATCAATCAGATCGCGTCGACCTCGCGTAATGTGTCCGCCATTGTGGAAGATTGGCAGCCCTGGTTTGATCGATTGGACCGTTTCCTTCACCCTCGTCGCATAATTCGCGTAAGTTTTCTCCCATAACCTTTGCATAGCCTTCTCATCACGTGGATCCTTGCCTTCCTGGCGAACATTCTCTACACAGCTATGACAGTAGCACTTTCGTATGCCAATTATGTCTAAAAATAGGCCGTCCAAATCATATCGGGACACGACTTCCCGGATATGATCAATCAAGATTTCCAAATAGGGAGAGTTTAAGCAAAACTGGTGATAACCCGGCAGCATAAAGCCTTTGACCCAATTTGTTTGGTCGTTCGCATCACGGATAAGCCATTCCGGGTGTCGTCTTGCCAGTTTTTCATCCAAGCCAGCCGATAGGTATACGGGTGTTTTCACACCAATGTCATGTGCTGCCTCAATCATGGCTGCAAGCAAATCAAAGCTCAGCCCAGGATGAGTTTCATTCGCATCTGACGGATGGTAAGCCCAGCCGTGATGACATTTGGAGAAAATTGTAACGGAATCCACATGGCCAAGCTTAAGCATTTCCTGAAACTGTCCCTTATCAAAACGTTCTCCAATCGGCGCTATGGCTTCGGAGGTGTGAAAATCAAGATGCACCTGACGAAATCGCATGTGTTCTCTTCCTTTCTATTTCATACTTACACGATGTGCAACGCTTAATTGAACGGGTTCAGTGTATACAACAACATGACAGGACTAACCTGCATGTATACGTCTGGGCTAGCTGCCCAGCGTGAAGATATAAGCGATATACCGTCAATGGATGAGTATCACGACTTGGTATCTCTACGTTTTCCACATGCGCTGACAGCTCTAGCGGTTCAAATCGTAAAACGACGTTTCCCTTCTCTCCCGACCAGGTTACCTCGCCACCGCTGATATCAGGTTTATGGAAACTGATGAAATGCTCCGTTATGCTCCGTTCTGACTCTACAGTCCCCTCATTAAACACGAAATGATCTGTTAACGTTAACTCCGCGCTGGCCTCTTCTTGGCAAACCTTCCACTCGAAGGACCGGTGGAACAGATGGATTCGCGCCTCGGGTCTATAGGCATGCGTCAAATCCAGTTCAAACCTGACGGAGCCATGATCCATTTCGTTTCTCGTGACGATTGCCCTGTGTGTTTCACCAGCTGCCTGTTGTTCTCCATTGATAATAGGAACCGAATGCCCCCCCGAGGATGCGTGCAGGTGGTCATAGCGTTCTTTCCCGAAGTATTCTCGCGTGTACACCCCCATTCCGAGATCTGCCAACAGCGTATCGCCTGCGATATGGATCATAAAATGCCCGAGGTCATTATGGTTGTGAGGCTCGTTGTTATGACCTCCTTTGGCCGAAAAGGCAAGCAACCCCTTCGAGGTTTCGCGCTTATCCACCAGCCAATCTGTACTGGCAAAGTAAAAGGTCCCCTCCGCACCTGGAGCATGCAGCCATTGCGTCTCTGTCCACATCATGTTGCGGAAAGTGAACGGCCAGCGGTAGCAATGATCTTCATGAAACGAAGGCACACACGTCATTTTCGGCGGAGCGATGCCGAGTCTGCGGCACAAACGACTGATCAGTCCAGTAGCCGGTCTGAAGGTTGGCCTGCAATCCGAATAATTGATGCAGGAAGAATCGCTGAGTGAAACGGCTGCCGGGAATTCGGCAATTCTTTTGATCTTGTCCTGATTTAACAAATCTATCGTCCCGTTAGTAAACTCATAAAGCATCTCAACCCAATAAACAAAATAACCAAAACCATACCGCCAGTATCCGAGCCCCTCCGGACAGCAGCCGTCATTTCCATATCCCGCAAGGAAGCTTTCCATGGCGCTCACTACCCTATCCTGCATACCTGCGAGCCGCTCCCGGTCATCGATCAGCAACAGCGCCGCCATACCGACAGCACCGCTGCATACGGCCGACCAATTGTTCGTCTTTGAAGTCCAAATGAAATGATGAGCACTTTCAAACACGGGCTGGAACACACGATGCTCAATTTCTTGCTTCACCCGGATCGTCACCCAGTCATTCAAGCGATTCCCGACGAGATACAGCACTTCTGCCAAAGCATGCGCCGTTTCAGCGGCGAACAAGTCCACATAGCGGTTCGGAGGAACATGCGCCGTGGGCACTTTCTCTATCGTATCTGGTAGATGCGCCGGTACAGCCCAAGCATATTCATTACAAATTTCCCAGATTAGATTTTCCAATGTCATCTTATACGTATCACTATTATCAAGTGCCATCGTCAAGGCAAGAGCAAGCAAGCGTCCTCTTCGCTCAAAATACGGTTTTTCGAATTCCTTACGAGTTCCTGATGAATGAAATGCCTGGAAATCCGCAAATGACAGGAGAGGAACAGGCTCACGCCTGGCCCTCTCCGCTTCCTCATGTATTTCCTTCAACAATCCTGCTAAGTGCGGAGCTTCCAACAATTCCTTTCTTTTCGCCGGTGTCCAAGCCCCGCCTATCAGCGTTGTTGGCCTTTCTTGCACGGCTAATATCGCTTCTCTTAACTGATGGAACGAAATCATGTTGTTCTCCTTCTTGGCTTAACGTCTACTGCAAGACACTCGCAACCCTGAGGAGTATTTGCGCAGCAACTGATGTGATATGCTTGCCACTTTGTGCTTCTACTTCGTGAAGAAATGCATTCAACTTGCTATGCTGCAGCTTTTCTACCAGACTGTTCGCGATTCCCTTATTATCAATCCATGACATGGCTGTAAACTTAGTAATTAGCGACTGCAGCGATTGGATGTCAGCATAGGTTTGGAACGTGACAGTAACACTCCGTTCGTTCCCTACTGTATCAACCCCCTTCACGAGAAGCGCATGCATCCCAAGAGGGAGCGTATACAGTGGAATCTGATTCCCTTCATAGACTTGCTGATCGTCAAGCCATAACTTCGTCTTGGACTGATCTACACCAGACAAGGAATCGGTAAGCGTAAATTGAGGTATTAGCACTTCACTGGCACTCAACGCCTGATTCGCGCTTGGCGTAGAAACGGTGATAACCGGAGCCGACATATCTAGCTGAACACTTACCGTTTGAACGGCCTCCTCGTTCCCTGCTTGATCGGTAGAACGATAAGAAATAGCGTGGATGCCATCCGTATTGATTACAATCGGAGTCAGATAGGGCTGCCAAGTCGCTCCTCCATTTTCACTATACACAGTACTCGTCACGCCAGAAGTCGCGTCAGACGCTGACAGTGTCAGGGTAACCGGATGGACGTACCATTCATTCGGTCCATCCGGCTGCGCCGGTGACAGCACAGACGTTGTAATTGGCGCTGCCTGGTCAAGATGAAGCGTGATCGCCTTCGCTGTCTCCATATTTGCTGCCAGATCGGTTGAACGGTATCGGAAGTCAATCGCTCCGTTATCCTGGTCGAGCGTAAGTGGCGATGCATACACGCTCCAATTCGCTCCGCCGTCCAGACTGTAGTTCGTTTGTGACAAAGTGGACGATCCTTCGCCTCGACCCAACTGAATCGTAATCGGATGCACGAACCAGTTATTGGCTCCATCTGGCTGAGTAGGAGCGATAGTTGCTTCCGTGATCGGTTTGCGAAGCTGCGTGACCACGATGTCGTCAAACTGCAGATTATCGAAACCGCCTGCATAGAACCCAATCGTTCCAGTCAAATTGTGCGCTGGATCGGAAGCTTTTAACTTGAGCACCCCATTGACGAATAGAGAGATATTCGCGCCGTTCACGATCAGCTCAAGGGTATACTCCGTATTAGGAGCCAAATCCTCATAGTTCAAATTGGACTGTTTCACAGTCGCCCATGAACCGTTATAAAGAATCCATTGCGACGCTCCGTCCACCGTCTTCCGGTACCCGATTCGGTCGCCGCTGCCGGAAACCAAGCGATCAAATATATAAAACGTCGCTGCGCTCGGGATCGTGGCCGGTGTCTTCAGTTTGAACGTCAGATCGTAGTTCGTGAACGAACGCGGAGATGTGGCAGACGCCCCTTTCAAAAGCCGATACTTATGGTCGCCATTCACGGTTATAATGCTACGATTCGGATCCACTGGCCAGCCGCCTCCGCCGGATTCAAAATCCGTCTTCAGCAGAATATCCGACACGATGATGTGACTTGTCGCTGACGCTTCAGGCGTCTCGACCGACGTCACGGTAATGTCCGTCTCACCAGATCCGACGGCGGTAACCAAGCCGTTTGCATCAACAACGGCTACGTCTGGATTGCTCGATGTCCATATAACATCGTGATTAACGCTATCTGAAGGATCAAAGCTCACTTGTAGATTCAGCTGTTCATCCGCTCCGATATTCGCGCTGGTTCGATTCAGCAGCAACCCAGCAACCTTCGTGTTTGGCACCGACAGCTTGATGTCGTCGAACAATAGATAATCAAAGCCGCCTGCATAAAAGCCGACCGTACCGGATGGATTATACGTCGCATCCGTCGCCTTCAGCTTCAGCACGCCACCCACATAGAGGCTGATGTCAGCACCTTTTACAAGCAACTTGACGCTATACTCGGTATCCGGTGCCAAATCTGAGTATGGCAGGTTCACTTCCTTAACGGTCCCCCAGGCCTTATTATAGAGAAGCCATTTGGACGTACCGTCCTCAAGCTTGCGGTAACCGATGCGTCCCCCTCCGTTTGAACCTAGCCTGTCGAAGAAATAAATCGTGCCTAGGCTTGGCATAGTTGGCGGCGTCTGCATCTTGAATGTCAGTTCGTAATTGGTATATTCGTTCGGCGAAACTGCCGTTGCGCCTTTCAGCACTTTATACTTATGATTGCCAGCCATATCTATGACGGACCGATTCGGATCCACTGGCCAGCTATTTCGCCCCGTCTCAAAATCGGTATATTCATAAATACCGTCTCCGATCTCGACGTTAATCATGACTTCATCTTGAAGCAGCGGGTTTTCTGCTGAAGTGACTGTGATGACTGCTTGGCCGATAGCCGCCCCCTTCATCGTTCCTTTGCTGTCCACTTTGACAACACTCGGATCGCTGGACGTAAATAACAGCTTTGGATTCGTGGCGTTCCAAGGTAACACGGCCGTGTGCAGCTCATATGCTTTGCCAATTCCAATCGTCACGTTTGCATCATAGGCACGAACACCTTGTACTGGAATGGTATCTGGCGCCAGATACGGTCCCGCTTTGCCAATAATCCCTATGTCGTCAAAAGGAATCGGATGGAAGCCGGGTATTTGCTGGAAAACTGCAGCATCGTTTTTTAGATTGAGATCGCCAGCCGCCAGATTTACAAAACCAGGATCGCTGTTCGTCACCCAGTTATTCGCATACTGCAGCAGATTAAACTTATCGTAAGCCCCTTGCGCATTAGTAATACTGCTGCGTGCCCTGGTAGGGTTATAGATCACATTATTCTCTAAGGTGTTCGTGGTCGGATAATACCGATTCTCCGTAAAGAAGTCCGCGAGCTCCGGATATTTGACCAAATACGGCGTCCCTACAAAATTGTTATTTTGGGCAAACAACGTCTGCCATTTCGGCATGTAGTTCTTCGGGATCTGCTTATCTGGTGCGTCACCTAGATAGATGTCGGCATAATCATAAGGTACTTCACTATCGATAAACAGATTATTCCGAGTCTTGATGTGCGCCCCACCGTTATTTTTAATTGCGGAATTGCCCATTTTGTAGAAAATATTATCTTCAATCGTCAGCCCCATCGTGAAATTGTCGGGATAAACGCCTTCTACCCCAGCTTTGGATTCACCAATATTGTGGAAATAATTTCCCCGAATGACGGTCCCTCGCTGTTGCGGTGTCTCGCCTGCATTCATATAGATGGCTCCGAGGTCGGAGAACATTTTACATACATCATAAATGTTATTGGAATCCACTAAGTGGTCGTTGCCAAAGATTAGAATACCGGGATGCGGCGCATCGTGAATTTCGTTGTGCGACACACGGTTGCCAACTCCGGTCAGAATGACGCTGGGATTGTACGCCTTGTGATAATAAGCAAAATCATGGATATGAGAATTTTCCACATAGTTGTTACCCGGCTCCAGCGTGACACGGCTGCCTCCGTTCAAAGTGACCGCTGTCCCGCCGATATGATGGATGTGACTGTTTGTTATTCCGTGATTCACCCCCGTCGCTGTCGCAAAATCATTGTATAACCACCGGCTTGGCGTATTAATCTGCACACCGCCGTTTGTAAAGTTACGGATTTCACAATGGGATAGCAGCACATGATCACCACCCATAATCACCACAGCCGAATCGCGACCATTCTCCAAAGTCAGATCCTCGAACGTAACATAGGATGCCCCTACCGAATTAATCATCGGTGTTTTCAGCATCGTAACGGTTATCTCGGGATGCTCATCTTCAAACGATGCTGTCGGCATGAAGTACAAGACCCCCTGCGTACGGTCAATGTAGTATTCGCCGGGCATATCGATCTCCTCGAGCAAATTTTGCGCGAAATGGAAATCCGGATACCAGTTCTTGAACAAGCCGCTCATTTCGCCATATCGCAATGTAATCTGCTTATTTAATGTATCAATCGAAGCGATTTTGTTATACGACCATTCCCAGCTGTAACCGAAGATACCATCCAGCCAAATGTCGTCGGCATTCGTCCAGTATTGCGGCCTGTCGTACGTGTAACTGAACGTCCCTCCTCGATCCTGCAGATCAGAATCCTTACGTGTCGGACCCGCATCAATAATGTCACCCATTTGCACCGTACCGCTATTCGGCCAGCGCGCAAGTGTCATACCTTCACCTGCCACGTACAGCTCCATCGGTGGAACCTGACTGACATCGTTCGCCTTATAGTAACCGTGTCGGCTCATCACGCCGTAATCCGAAATGCCGTGACTACTCAGATCAACCTGCAGTACTTTGGTACGGGCGTCAGCACTAATGATCCGCTGCAGAATCGCCGGGTTGGTAACTTGCGTAAACCAACTCTTGTCGAGCGATTGACCACCGGACAGACTTACCTTCTCGTTCGGATAAGCTTTGTACGTGATCGGACTGTCAGCCGTACCGGAGTCCTGCTGCTCGATCTGAAAGCTGGATGTTCGATTATACGTGCCGCCCCGCAAATAAACGGTCACACCGCCATCCGGCAAGCCGGAAGTGCTCTTCAACTGACGAACTGCATCTCGAGCCTTTTCTAGTGTTTGAAAAGGTTCATCGATTCCGCCCCCATTGGAATCGCTTCCATCTGTGGCCACATAGAAGGCCGTTTCCGGTAATCCGGATTCGGCCTGAACGGCAGGTAAAACGAACAGATTCAACATCATGGCAGTGATCGCGAGAATAATTGCTTTTTTTCTAAGCATATCTCTACATCCCTTCACAAAATAAATTTTACTTGTCACTGGAGAGACGTATTCAGGACTGCGCTATCCTTTCACCGAACCAATCATTGTACCTTTCTCGAAATAACGAAGCAGGAAAGGATACATCACCAACACTGGAAGGGCGGATACGATTACCGCTGCCATCTTCAAACTCTCAGGCGCAGGCGGAATTTCATTCACAGCCGTCGTAAACGGATCGAGCCTGTTCTCAATCAGAATTTGCCGAACAATCTGCTGCAACACGAATTTGGATTGATCGGTCACATACAGCAAATTGTCCATAAAGGCATTAATGTGATACACAAGCGACCAGAGGCCGATCGTTACCAAAACGGGAACCGAGAGCGGTAAAATGATGCGAGTGAGAATACGCAGATCGCGAGCTCCGTCAATCCGCGCAGCCTCAATCAACGCATCTGGAATCGAGCGAAAGAATGAAATCATGACCAGCACTTGGAACGCGTTTGCCGCATGCGGCAGCACGTAGACCCACCGCGTATTCAACAGATGCAACTCTTTTATAAGCAGATAGTTCGGCACAATCCCACCATCGAAGATCATTGTAAATAGCAGGAGTAACACGAGAACCCGCTTCCATGGCATTTCATTGCGAGACAGCGGGTAGGCTGCGCATACGGTAACGATCAGTGTAAGTGCTGTGCCGACGACCATACGGAACAGCGTATTGCTATACCCTTTCCAGATGAACGGATAGGTCAGCAATTCCTTGTAGGGCGTCAAGGTCAGATCCCTTGGAAACCAGTGAAACCCATTGCGGAGCGCTTCTCCCCTTCCGCTTAGCGAAACCGACAGCACGTGAATAAACGGGTAGACGACAATAATGGCGAGTGCGCCAAGTACGATATAAATCAAGCTGACGCTCAATCGATCCTGCCAGTTTCTAATTTTCATGTTGCAAATCCTCCTACCATAAGCCGCTCTCTCCCTTACTTAGCTTGCGCACAGTGAAGTTAGCCCCTAGAATCAGCAGCAAACCTACCAGCGACTTAAACAAGCCGATCGCAGCCGTATAACTGTATTGAAATTGCTGTAGTCCCACGCGATAGACGTAAGTGTCAATCACATCTCCTGTTTCAAAGGTGACGGGATTAAGCAAGTTGATAATTTGTTCAAAGTTCGCGCTCAAGAAGCCGCCTAGGCTGAGAATGAACATAATGGCTATGGTTGGCATAATCGATGGAATATTAATATGATACAAACGTTGCCAGCGATTCGCCCCATCGATCGTCGCCGATTCGTGCAGTTCCGGATTAATGCCTGACAGCGCAGCAAAATAAATAATCGAACCCCAGCCGATATCCTTCAAGATGGCAGAGCCAACCACAATGGAGCGGAAATATTCCTTATTACCCATATAAAATACCGGTTTCCCTCCAAACCAGCTGACGATCTCAGCCACAATACCCGTGGTTGGCGACAGGAAATAAATGACCAGACCTGACATGATGACCCACGAAACGAAATGCGGCAGATACATCGTCATCTGCACGAAGCGCTGAAAAAAGCGGGATCTGATTTCATTCAGCAGAAGTGCTAGCACGATCGGTGCTGGAAAGGCGAACAGCAGCAAATACAGATTCAGCAGCAATGTATTACTCAGTAAGCGGTAGAAATCGGCCGAATGAAATAGCGCCTCGAAATGCTTAAAGCCCACCCAAGGACTGCCCCATATCCCGTCGATTACGCGAAAATCCTTAAAAGCAATCAGTACCCCGTAGATCGGGCCATATTTGAATACGAGAAAAAAGGCAAAAGCAAACAGATAGAGCGCAAATAGCTCCCTATTCTTCAAGATCGTCTTCATGTCATGTGCACTTCCTCAGGGCCAGTTGCGACTCCTCCCCGGCAGCGACAAATGGCTTGCGGCCGAGGACTCGGATTCGCTTCTCAAGCTGATTATTTTTTAAACTGCTTCTGGTACATATCGTTGGCTTCCTTGGTCAGCTCGTCTCCGCCCTTCGCTTTCCACTCCGCCACATACTTATCGAAATCGCTAAGCGGCAATTCTCCGCTGATGATTTGAGCAAAATATTTTTGCGTCAGCGCCGTCAAATCCTTCTTATACTTGCCATCTGACGGAAGCGCAGCGAACAGCAGCGCATCGGTCTGGTTCGGTGCGGAAGAATACGTACGAACTGCTTCGTTCAGCTGTGGATTCGAATATTTATCCCGATAGGTCCGAGTCGTGATATTGCCGAGTGAGAACAATCGGATACCAACGGCATCACGTTGTTCCTGCTTTTCGAAGCCCGTTAAAGTTTTCGTCGCGCCAGAAGTCGCTCCGCTGGCTACAAAATCCCATTGCGTTCCTTTTACACCTAAGCTCGTCATATTGATCGTTTCTTCGTCACTGCTCTCTGCTCGCAAAATTTCAAAGATTTTGCTTAACTTAGCTGGGTCATTCTTCACCTTATTGCCAAGCACAATGTAATTACTTTTTACTCCCCAATCCCAGCTTCCGCTGCCGCCAGGTCCTTTCGGATTCTTACCCAGTTGGAGCTTAGCATTCGGATTGATGTCCTTCATAGCTACAATTGTCGCACCATCAGCAAGCGCTGCTTTACCGACTTGCTCTTCGATCACGCCGATCCGATTGTTATATAGCTTCTTGCGGTACGAATCTTGTGTATCCGTAATATATTCCGGATCGATCACGCCGTCAGCATACCATTTACGCAGCTTCTCAAGCGCATTCTTCGCCTCCGGCATGACGGAGCCGTTCATAATCTGACCTTGCTTTTCGTGCCACATGGTTGGTTGAACGCCATAAGCGCCAAATATGGAGTAGAAGCCCGTCGACCACGTCGACGTTGCCGTACCAGTCAAACCGTATGTGTCGTTCTTGCCGTTTCCGTCCGGATCCTTCTTGGCGAACGCATAAGCAGCCTGCTCGAATTCATCTAGGGTCTCTGGGAGCTTAGTGATACCGACTTTATCGAGCCAATCTTTGCGCCACAACATGGTAAGATCATACGGTTTCAAATCGATAAACATAGGAACCGCCCAGAGCTTGTTACTAAACGTTACCGTCTGGAACAGCGCTTTCGACTGCTCAACATCTTTATAGTATTCGGGCATTTTCTCTTTCACCATATTGGGATCCAGGTCCATCAGGACACCTTGCGCTTGGTAGGCAGCTACATTCGATGGATCACCAAGCATGAACACATCCGGTACGTCACCGGAAGCGATACTGGCGTCGGTCACTTTAACCGGTTTGATTTTGATATTGAATTTCTGTTCAAGCCATTTCTGCACAGGCGTATCGGCAACGACCGCCGGCGCTTGGAATTGAATACCCCATGTAATTTCAATCGGTTTTGCAGCACTACTCGGTTGACTCGACTCAGCAACTGTTTTCTTGTCTGCGGAACACCCGCTAAGTACGCTTGCAGCCATACTGGCTGCTAAGACGGTGAGTGTGACTGGTTTCATTTTATAGATAGGCACAATAATCTCCCCCTGCTTCACATCATGAATTCCGTTCCTTAACTCGCTCTACCCCGGCCGGGAATTGGGAACGGTTACATCCTTTACGATATCTGGTGGCACACAACTACACAATCATCTCATTCGATTTTTGTTATGTTTTTCCTTTCCGTGGCTGTTTGTATAGCATTATGTTATCCGATTTTTCGTATGTTTTTCGCCTCTCGCCTTCCCCTTATTTCATTCTGTGCTATAATTTGCTTGGTGCTGAGTAATACATCCACCTGATATTGAAAACGCTAACACTACGAAAGGAGGGTCTGGATGCCTAGTCTTCAATTGATTCGCAACCGATCTCTCTTCGTCAAGCTACTGTTATCCATGACGGCGATCGTCATCGTCACTGTCATCCTCATTTCTTCGGTTACCTACACAATTTCTGCCGATACGAGCATTCAGAATTCGATTGAATATAATCAATCCATCATGGAGCAGCAGCGCGAACTGATTCATAAAGAACTAAATGCGATACAGAATATCGCCTCCAGCATGGTCATGACCCAATCTTACCTGTATCACAAAATAAACGATAAACTAAGTGTGTCTTCCCTCATTGACTTGACACGATTTCTGGAGGAGCAGCAGAAACTGAGTCCTTATATCGACTCCATTTATCTCGTATACAATAAACTAGATCTCATTCTGACCTCACGTTCCGATATGAAAATGTCCCCTTTATCTTCCTTCACCGACCGTTCTTGGCTGACGGCAATGAGTGAAGACACCGCGAACCGGACCGTGTGGCTTACCAATCGTCCTGGCAATACGGTAAAAGGGACACTTGCCACCAGTTTAATGCAGAAAATGCCGCTCATTGGTCCAGTTGATGGGGCCATTGTGATCAATTTGAAGCTCGACCTGCTCTTTAAAGAATATTTGAGCCATTACCATAATAAGAAGGGGCTGACGCTTGTCCTCGGATCACAAGGCGAGCCTCTCTATAGTGAAACAGAAGAAGCGGCAGCCCTAATCGGGAAGTTTGATCAGAGCGTGCTGTCCGCTCCGGGAAGCGGCTCATACGTCGACGATCGACGGTGGATCGTGACCTACACCACGTCTAATGTGACAGGCTGGAAGTTTGTCAATTTGACCAAGCGATCCGTCCTGCTTGAGGGCTTGAGCCGGATTAAACTGATCGTAGCTGCCGTTTCCGTTCTTTACGTCACTGTTGCCATTTTGCTGCTGTTTTATATCTCACAAAGACTATATCGACCGCTCAAAAGCGTTCTCACCTATATTAGTGGGGGAGAAAGAGCAAGCTCAGAAACCTCCCTGGCGGCCGCCGACGAAGCGAGCTTCATTCAGCAGGCATTCGAACGGCTTCGTCATAGCCGGGAAACCATCCTTAGCGAGAAGGAACGAGTAGAAACGTTGCTTGGCGACAACCGTTCAGCGATTAAGGAGAAATATTTGAGTGATCTCATTAAGGGGCGGGCGATTTCTCAGCAGAGCGGTGGGCAGGAGAAGGATGCAGCGGAGCTTTTGGGACTTAAACTGGATTTCGAACGATTTGCCCTCCTGACAATCGAGTTGGAGGAACAATCCCTACTGAATGATTCAACTGGCAATCTCCATTTCCATCTATTTCAATATGGCTTAATTGAAGAGCTTGGACCCGAAATCAACGGTGAAATCTTCGCTAGGGATGATGAACGCACCATCATCATCATTGTTGCAGTGCCTGCCAACCAGGATGATTTTCCAATTGAGCTTGCGAGAAAACTACAACGAAATATGGAGAGCCGCTACAACATACTTGCAACGATCGGCCTGAGCCGCATCCATACGGGTGTGTTTTCGGCACAAACTGCCTACGAAGAATCGGTCGAAGCTCTCAGCCTGAAAATGTATGTCGGCAAAGGCGAAATCGTGCCCTATACGATCGTTAGCTCTTGGAAGCAGGATGAAGAGACCTATTTTTACCCATACGAGCTAGAGACAAAGCTGCTTCAGGCGCTGCTTCAGCTGAACGAAGAGGAATGTGCGGAGACGATTAGCCGTATCACGAAAGAGGTGACCGCCCGCAGACTGGGGAAAGCCAACGTGCAGCAGCTCTTTTTTCAAATAAGCGGAGAGATTGTAAAGACGCTGGTGCAAACCGGCGGAGATATGACCGCTGTACTCGGTGACCGACCGTTCGTGCTGTCCGGTATTCAGACGCTTCGTGATATGGAAGCACGCTTGATGGAGATGTGCACCCAAATCATTGCGCACAATCGAGAGAAGCGGTTGAAGCTCAATGATATGACCTTGCAGCTTGCTACCGAATTTATGGAGAAGAACTATAATAACAACATTACAATCGAGACGGTTGCCGGTCACGTGCAGCGAAGCACGTCCTTTTTGAGCCGTATCTTCAAGGAAACTACGGGTACAACAATCAACGACCATTTGATTCATTTGCGAATCAAACGAGCTTGTGAGCTGCTGCGGCAGCCAAAATATTCACTGGAGGACATCTGCCGTGAAATCGGCTATGCCAACGTCAGCTACTTCAGCAAGCTGTTCAAATCCCGCATGGGGAGTACGCCTGGACAATATCGGCTACTGCAAACGGTAGATCAGAACCCGGTGGGAGGCTTGGAACAATCGGAGTAGTAATGCTAAGATTTGTGTATTCTGGACCTAAAAATTAAACAGCGACAGGCAAGGACTTGAAAATAGTTATAATGAACGAAACCGACATCCTCTTTGCTTCTACGTAGGTTAATTCGGAAACAATGGATTTAGATCAAGTATCCATTAGCATCCAAATCAGAGCTACTAACCAAAAGGAGTCGGTTTCTATTATGAATAATTCCACAAAATACGTTGGCTTAGACGTATCCAAATCAAAAGCTGTGGCTATCGCTGTTCCGTTTAAAAGGAAAGAACCAAGACTTACAATAGTTTATACCGGATAACATTCTTGTCACCCGTCTGATATATCAAGTCCCAACCTTACGTACTGTTCTCGAGGAGCATCGTTTTGCTGCATCAAACTTACGAGTATTCGTTCCATAGCTGCTTCAATCTCGGCATCGCAAATTGGCTGATCCTGGTCTAGGTCCTTCTCCATATCAAACAGCATCGTTCCGAATGGATGGGGAGAATGCGCCTTTCGAGCCAGAATTCGAAGTGTCGCGACGCCCTTAGTAAACGTAAATGGCTCTGCCAGCTCCATCTGCCGCAGCTCATCTGGAGCGAATCGACTTCGCATATGCGTCGGCATCAGAGTGTATTCATATAATGGCTGATTGTCTGTGCTGACCGGAGCCCGCATGTACACATATCGACCATCCGTGCAGTTTACATGCCCACCATGAATGCCGAATAAAGCTGCTTCTCTCACCGGCACATCCGAAGCGATTGTGTCCCTGAGCGGCTTCCCCTGCATATCCTCCGGGATTTTCACTCCGAAAAAGTCAAGCAGTGTTGGGGCCATGTCGATCATCTGAACCAGACTTTTGCGCCGCTCTCCACGCACGCCGCTTCTTGGATCCCAAATAAAGAGCGGAGTATTGGCTATCTCGTTATAATACGGCATATGCGATTTAGCCCACCAATCGTGTTCGCCCAGCAAGAAGCCGTGGTCGGTATTCACGATCAGCATCGTATCCTTCCATAAGTCCAGCTCATCCATCAAATCCAATACTTGTCCCAAATAGTCGTCGCACATACTAACCAGAGCCGCATATTCGAAACGAGCATGCTGCACTTCCTCGAGAGTTTCCCTCACTGGAGCGTATGGCGGCCAATCGAAGTGCTTTCCTTTGTAATCATGCGGGTACAAATCGCGGAATCGCTGCGGTGCATAAAACGGCTCATGAGGGTCGAACGTCTCCAACTGCAAATACCAGTTTTCCTGAGTAGCATTTGCACGGATAAACGCCATTCCTGCGGCAAACGTCCGGGCCTGCGGAAAGTCTTTCTCTTCCCTCATAAATTTGCGGTTGATCCAATCCTGCCGCACGAGATTGGGCATAAATTCATGCCCACCTAAGCTCTCCGGGATCTCGGGATCTTGAACCTCCCCCTTCCACGGATCTCCCTCCTGCCCTCGTATCAATTCGTAAGAGCTGTAGCGAGTATGATAGGTGGCACCTCCATCTTCCCAGTAATGCTGGTGATCGGTGGCCAAATGCGTATAAATGCCATTTTGCTTTAACAGTTCCGGCATCGAATCGTCGAAAGGCTCCATAGGCCCCCAGCTGCGGTGTAGGAAATTGTGGCGGCTGGTTTGCAGCTCCCGCCGGGCTGGCATGCAGGGCATGCTGCCGATAAAACTTTTCTCGAACACGGCTGTTCTCTCGGCTAGCCGAGCAAAATTTGGCGCCTTTACCCAGTCGCAGCCATAAGGCGGCAGCATATGCCGGTTCAGCGTGTCAAACATCACCATAATCGCTTTCGCTTTCAAGTTATTCACCTACCCTTTCACGCCTGACGATACAATGCTTCCAACGAATTGCTTCTGGAACACGAAGAAAGCAATAATCATCGGCAGTGAAATTAACATTGTCGCAGCCATCAGCAAATTGTACTGAATCGTAAATTCTCCTTTAAACACCGACAAAGCAAGCTGGATCGTACGCATACTCTCCTTACTGGTAAAAATCAGCGGGCCGAAGAAGTCGTTCCATACGGATACGATTTTTAAAATCCCGAGCGAGGCGAGCAAAGGTCCGCTAAGCGGCAAATAGATTCGTAAATACATACCCAGATAGCCGTTGCCGTCCATAAAGCCCGCTTCATCCAGATCTTTGGGAAAGCCAGCGTAAAACTGACGAGCCATAAAAATGCCGATCGAGCCTGACAGCGCCGGTAAAATGAGAGCCCAATACGTATTCAACCATCCTGTACCGCCATGCCCAAACATATCGTTATGTCCGAAGAACGGAATATTTTTCATAATAATAAATTGCGGTACGACAATCGCCTGTGCGGGTACCATCATCCCTACAAGAAGGCAGATGAAGATAACTGTGCTTCCTGCAAACCGGATTCTAGCGAACGTATATCCTGCCAGCGTATTAAAAAATAGACTTCCTGCGGTAGCAACCAAAGTGACAATTAAGGAATTTTTGAAATAAAGCCCCCAATTTCCCTGTTGCATGGCTTTTACATAGTTATCAAAATGCCATTCTTGTGGAAGAAGAGTAAGCTTGCCCGAAACGAGCTCGGTATTTCCTTTGAAGGAGGTAAATATCATAAAAAATAAAGGAACTAAGTTTATAATCGTAACGATAGTCAAAATGATAAATAACCATGTTTTGGACATGTGGTTTAGCTTCACAGCATTTCTCCTCCTTTTCTGCGTTTACTCGAGTGTCCTTGTGCCAACCCTGTAATTAATCAAAGTAACAGCCAAGGTAATAATCAGCAAAAAGATGGAAAGAGCCGATGCATAGCCCATTTCATACTGTCCGAAAGAAGTATCGACGATTTGATTAACGATCGTATTTGTCGAATTCAGTGGGCCGCCTTTGGTCATAATATACACGTAATCAAACACCTGGAACGAACGGATTGTCGCGGTGACAAAGATAAAGAAGGTCATTGGATTTAAAAGCGGTACTGTAATGCGAAGAAAGCTGCGCAGCCCAGTCGCTCCGTCGATACTAGCCGCTTCGTATAGTTGAGCGTCAATCGATTGCAAACCAGCCAAATAAATGATCATCGCATACCCAGTTCCTACCCATATGCCAAGAATGCTGATAGACATGAGCGAATAATGAGTGTCTCCGAGCCAATTAATACCACTAAAATGGAGCCACTTCAGTATCGCGTTAAACGGACCGTTCTTATTATCGTACAAATATAGCCAAGTCATAGAAACAGCAACTCCCGAAATGACGCTCGGTAAATAAATACCCGCTCGGAATATAGCCATCCCCCGAATTTTTGAATTGAGCAGCACCGCCAACACTAGACCGATCAGCATTTGCGGAATGACCGTAACGAGCCAAAACACAAGTGTATTCCCTACAGCCCCCATAAAAATGCTGTCATTAAACATCCTTGCATAATTAGAAAGACCAATCCACTTTCCTGGCGATAACATACTGTAGCTGGTAAAGCTTAAGTAAACCACACATAGAAGGGGAACAAATATAAAAATAAAATAAATGAGTACATTTGGCAAAATCAACAGATAAGGTATGAGCCTTCGACTCCATCGTGCATTCAATTCGTTCTTCCCCCTTTCCAAATAATCAAGCCCCCTAGGCCGCAAAATGCTTATGCACAAGGGGGCCGCTTTCGACGATGCTTCCTTTATTTTTTGGACACTTCTTGACGTGCCTTGTCGGCGTTATCCTTCATGGCTTGCTCTGGTGTTTTTTTGCCGTAGTAAGCTTCTTCCAAACCGATCCGGAGATATTTCGTAATGATGCTCCAGTTGGAGGAAGGCAAATAGCCACCGGCATCCTTCATTGAAGCAAAAATGACCTTGTTGGCTTCTCCAAGCCCTTCAAATTTAGCTTGAAGCGATTGCATAGGAGGAACGTAACCAGTCGCTTTCGAGAATTGGAAAAATTCATCCGGAGAGAACATAAATTTCAAGAACTCCCAAGCTTCCTGCGAATGCGCAGACTTCTTGGCAATTGTCATAAAAGTTCCTAGCATAAGCGAAGTTTGCTTTCCTGTCGGCCCTTTCGGCGGGAGCGCAAAACCGATCTTGTCATTGCCGATCGATTTGGTCAGCTGTCCAAGACTGTAAGAGCTCTGGAAGCCCATTGCGGCCATACTGTTCTGGAACAGCGAACCCGTTACATTGGCATCTGCTTGAAACATAACGTCCTTGCTTTTGACCAAATCCGTCAATTGGTTTGCCACCTTAACCGATTCAGGTGAATCAAAGGTTGGATTCCCCTTCTCATCATAAAAATTCAGACCATTTAATAACAGCATGCTCAGGTAGGCCTGTTCCGAATTGACGTTATTGATTGTGCTGGTGGTGATGTCGAGGCCTGACCGCGTGACTTTGCCGCTGCTATCTTTCTTGGATAGCTTCTTCGCATATGCAAACAGCTCATCGTACGTCTGTGGCGGCTTGTTCGGATCAAGCCCGGCTTCCTGGAAGTAATCCTTTCTCCATACCAACGGGCGCGTTTCTGGAATAAGCAGGCCATACAAGCCGCCGTTCCATTGTCCGGCCTTCAGAATGTCCGGGAAGAAGTCGCTTTTTCCAGACCAATTGTCTTTTTGAATCAACGGATTCATATCCATATAATTCCCTTGATCCACAGTCGATATCAGTTGGCCAAAACCAAGTCCGTGCACATCTGGCTGAATGCCCCCAGCATATGCTACAGACAACTTCTGGAAGTAATCGGCAAATGGAATTGTCGTAATCTCGACCTTAATATTCGGGTGTGTTTTCTCAAAGTCCGTACCGATCTGTTTGATGGCGGGGTCTAGCTCAGGGAAACTAACCGGCATCCATACTTGCAGTGTTACTGGGTTTGATGATTTTTCCACCGCTGGGGAGTTGTTGGCTCCCGCATTTGGACTGGCCGTTCCCGCCGTGGTGTTGCCATCTGTCGAGCATGCGGAAAGCATAAGCATAGAACTAGCTATGGCTCCCGCGATCAAACCTTTCGTTTTTGTTTGAAACATACATGTTCCTCCCTTTTCATTTACAGTCGATCGGTCATACCCGACCAATGACTTGATCTTAGCAGTACAAAGCAATCCGGGTATATTGGCTATTTTTGATTCTATCTTCCTTATTTGCAAACGAATCCGTCCATGCAAATGTATAGACCAATAGGACTTTTTTGAATGATGAACTATTTTTGCAAGGCCGTACCGACGATCCCAGCTTGAATGAGCATCCGTTCCACGATTACAGCCGTTTCCGCACGCGTCATGCTGCGCCCGGGCTGCAGAGTGCCGGCCTCCCCTTCGATCAGACCACTTTTAACCAACAGGGCCATGTTTTGCTTCGCCCACTCACTGACATGAGCTTTATCGGTGAACGAGGAAAGAAGTACATCCGTTTCAGACTCATCCATACCAAAAGCAGAATTAATAACTTTCATCGCTCTAGCTATCATGGACATCGCTTCTTCCCGGGTCACCGACGCCGTAGGGGCGAAAGATCCGTCTGGGTAGCCCGATACGATTCCGTACTGATAAGCCTGATTCACAAAATCCTTAAACCAGTCTGTCGATGCGATATCAGAGAACGTAGACACAGATGACGAACCGTTTAATCCAAGCGCTCTAACGACGATCGTTGCAAATTCGGAGCGTGTGATAGGTCGATCAGGTTCGAATGCGGATTCATCAATACCGTTTACAATCAAACGCGACGCTAAATCGTTAATTTCTTTTTTGGCCCAATGAGACTCCATGTCAGCAAAATGTACCGGACCGCTCAAAATAGGCTCTTTTAAAGCTGCGTCACTGGACCAGACGACCAGCGTGTTCGAACCTGGCTGTATATTCCGGAACGGTCCTGCTGCTACCGTATTACCGGTTCTAGTATTGCCGTAAAAATCTGTTGTCACATCCTCAATATAATTGTCAATCGGAGATGGCCCAATATGAGCTACCCCATCCGGCTTGTTTCCGTCAGGCAATTTGAAGATCGAATCTGGCATAGTCGCCAGTACATGATTTTTTCCGATATAAGCTCCGGTAATCTTATGTGCTCCGAGATTGGCAGGGGTATTTGCCGCATCAACACTAAAAGTTATTGTACACTTGTTCTCGTCACAGGATGCGGATGCCGGGTTTCCGCTAATTTCGGCACTGTGTGTATCAGGCGTATAGGAATTCGATGTATAATCGAGTATTTTGGCAGCCCCGTTATAGTTCACGTTATAGTCCACTTCATTGCCCCAAAGATTTGTGGTGGCCGCGTCCAAAATTGCAGGCTCAATGAATGGTTTGTCATCGATAAATGACGGGAATGTTATCATCCCTATATTGTAAAAAATATTATTTAACACCTTGTTGTACTTTGTACGAGTTGCCACCGTTCCCAGTGGAACCAGTGTACCTGGCCGATACAGCATCATATGACGATACCCGTCAACATCTGCACCTTGAACCTGAGCGCCAGGGAACCCTGGGAAGTGTGTGGCATCAAACGAAACGTTCGAGTTTATGAACATATTGTGGACGAGTGACGTACCTTGCGTTTCCAAGAAACTAGCCCCACTACCAATAAAAACATTGTTGTCGATTACATTGCTTCCAAAGTTAGCTTCATCAAAAAATACACTATCCGGGTTGGAAGCGACGATGACATTCCGACTGAACTTATAGTTCTGTACTTCCGAATCCAACCATACGGGAAAAGACATCCAAGACTGGTTACTATAGAAATAGTTATCATGAATGTTGGCACCAGTACCGTTGTCGATGATTTTTAAATAAGCTTCTGACAACAAGCCTGTATTCAAGGCGTTATTGTTGATAAATTTGTTGTTGTAGATTTCCGTAAAAGGGCCTTTATATGCAAATGCCCCGTTCGTATTGTTATCCTTAATGATATTATTGCGAATAATATGGTAGCCGTATTTGGCCGGAGTCCCATATTTGGCCTCATTCATGGCAGAACCCAGTCCGAAATCCAAGGCAACTCCACCGTTATTCTTCAACACGCTATTCTGAATGATCCAATTATACCCACCGTTTGTACTGAGCGCTCCTTCCATCGGAATGGCAGCAGGCCGCCAGTAATCAATATCCTTTGTTCCTGCGCCATGCATTATCGTGAGCCCGTCAACTGTTATATAACCAGTATTCCATGAAGCGGTAAACACTTGCTTCCGCTTGGTGAGCTCTACGATATTTGCGTTTGGGTCCACTCCAAAATTTGCGTATACCGTTGTAGTGACAGAGTCCACTTTGGCCGTCCATGTGAGTGGAGTAGTTTGCACTTCGCTTAAAGCGGATCGCTCCGTAAGTAAACTATCGTTCAAATACACAGATCCAGCTGTACGCAATTGCTTGCTTCCCGGTAAGGTCCCCTTAGCCCAATGTGTGTCGAATGGATTAAACGAGCCAAAATATAAATTCGGCAAAGTCTTCATCCATGTTTGACTAGCATTGTCAAAGCTCCAGTCTTGAGCCAGTTCAGAGCCCTTTATGATAACTTGTTGCCCAGGGGCAGCCTTATAGGTAATTCTCGTGTTTTCGTTACTGCCTCCCCTCGGAGCCGCTACCGTTTCCCTATACGTGCCACTATAAATCAATACCGTATCTCCGGGCTGAGCCGCTTGAGCTGCATCGTTAATGAACTTGAAATCGCCTGTGCCGTCTTGTTTGACGGTAATGACCCTTGCATCTGCGAACGCTTTCTGCTCCGTGGCGCTCACGCTAATGCTGGACAAGATCATCGTGAGTACAACTACCATTGAGACTAGTTTAATATGCTTCAACCTTGATAAAAGCTTCATTCCTTCGTAACCTTTTAGTCTCGACATTCGAAAATCCTCCCTTTTTGTTTGTGTAACCGATTTCAATATCCGGTCGGACTTGATCATATCATCGGTATCCGTTTTTGGAATATTGCTTATTTTTGATTCCATTAACTTTATTTGACCAATAGCTCTTAATTTAAGTTCTTGACTGTATGTTTTTAACTTCTGCCCTTTTTTCGCCATGCCAAACAACCCCTAAAATAGTTTAGATTAACCCAGGGGCTTTTTCTAATGTCTAATTTAGGGGGTACAGTTCATTTTTAGGGCCTAATACAACTTGCTTGCATCCAGTCTTTTCTCTTGCTCCACAGATTGCATCTCCCGGTATTGACCCGGCGTGGCTCCAACATGCTTTTTAAATATGCGGATAAAGCTTTGTGTGTTAACGTAACCCACATTTTCGGCGACTTGCTGGACCGTTCCAGATAAACTAAGCAGCATCTGTTTGGCTCGCTCAATGCGAAGATTGATCAAGTAATCCATAAAGTTCTTGCCGGTGCCCTTCTTGAACTGGCGGCTCAAATATGCGATGTCTAGTCCGAGTTCGTCGGCAATCCCGCCTAGCGAGATTTCACGGTTATAGTTCGCGTGGATATACTCAAGAATATGGGGGATTAGATTCGTTCCCTCGGATCGTTGCTTTTCTGCTCCTTCTATCCATCCGTCAAGACGTTTCCTAAACCAGTCTATTGCTTCACGAATGCTTTCTCTTCGCTGCATCTCAAGATGCATTTCCATAAAAACGCTCTCTACCTGCAACTTCACTCCCATCTCCAAGATGGTAAAAATAACAGACATAAATAAATCATGCAGTATTTGTTGGATAACCATCATTGGATAAACTTCCAAAGACTCCAGAAAAGACTGCATCGTACCCATTTCAATGTGAATCAACTGTAAATTGCCACTTTTTACGGCCAGTAGAAGCTGTGCCTTTCTTTTGCGTGCCGACTCCAAAAAGCCGAACATGACCGGCGCCTCCCCAGCCATCTCCCATTCTTTCAACACATGAGTGCCGCCATTGTACCATTTTCGTTCAATACAGCCAGTCAACAAGCTCCAAGAGTCGGGAATATGCCTAATGTTTAAAACAGGCCTGCTGATTGCAGCGGTAACAGTAATTTTCAGATACTGATGTACGTGTACAAGGATAGTATCGGTTACAGCTTCGAGCTTCGCTTTAAACTCTTCCTCACTAATAGGCGTTTTTGTGTTGCAGAGCATGACGATATCCTGGCTTTCGGAGTTCCATAGTAGAACTTTAAACGATTGCTCGCCCAACTCCTCCGCCATCTTGTAAATGAAAAACCTGAACAAACTCTGATCAGATCTGCTATAATTTTGCAGAAAATCAAAATACCTATCGATACGAAACAAAATAATCGCGAATGTCGGTGTGGGGAATTCAATACCGATTTGATCCATTTGTTCTTGGATTTCCGACCACTCACCCTGGTCTTGATGAAGTAATCGATAACACAGTGCTTGCTTCAAAATCGGGATGTTTTTGCGGTACATGAATTCGATGTTCTCCCGATGCTCCTTTAAGGCCGCGATACTGTTGACTAAAACATTCAAAGAAGCATTTGAGCCGGTACTACCTTCTTCCGCCCCATCGGCTCCGACTACCTCCTGTATCGTATGCAACTTACTGAATATATTTCGAATCATCAAGAACATATAAGTGATAAGCAGTAGAAATAGCAGTGCAAGTGCTGTGATTATCGCCAATCTGACATAGAGGCTACCCGATAAAGCTGAACTTTCAACGGCATATAGATAGTTCCATCCTGGGATACCCGCAGGTGAATAATAAAAAAAATAGCTTTTGTCGTCTAGTAACCCTTGGAAATACGTGTACTGCAATTTTGGAACAAGCTTGTCTGCAATTGGGATTGTATCGGAATTCCCCGTTTTCAAATCGAACATTTGTTTATCTGGTGATACTGCCCACATCCGCTCGTTCCCTTTTATGTGGTATGGATTAATAAATAATGACTGACTATTAAGCATCACTTTGATAAAACCAAGCGGTTGTACAGCAATATTGGGTATCCCGCGGAGCATAACAATGCTCGGTATTGACCCATCAACGGCTGTACGAGCAACCTCCCCATTGCTGCTTCCTTTTACCTTGTCTGTTTCAGACTGCCATTCGGCATCGCTTAATAGGGGAATATCTTTAATTTCACCATGGATATACCTGATCGCTCCATTTTTGGTGTATATTTCCAAATATTGTATGCAGCAAAAATCAGTACTCTCGTGCAAAATGTTTTGAAGTGCTCCGGTACTTTCCGGATCAATACTGTTTATGGCTCGGATTAGTTTAGTATTGTTTGATAACTGAATGGTTCGATTATTGATATCTTGAAATAGGGTATCATAGTAATTTTTAAAAAGCGATTCTGGACGCGCGCTTAGCTTTTCCAATTGCGTTTTTTGTATAAGGTTGTTGTAGCCATTGCTAAATAAGTATATAGCTACAACGATCAGCAACATGAGCAGAATAAGTGCGGCAGAGAGTCGATAAAACAGGGAACGGAATTTATCGCTGAATAAAATTTGTATAAAAGCTTTCACTAACCCGGCCCCTTTGCCTAAATAAGTTACAATGCTATCTAAATTAACCTTACCATACATCAAAATAAATCCCAAAGACAACACCAGTTCATGTAAGGTCAAAAAACAGCTATATAACAAAAAAAGACGATTCCTAAAGAATGCTACTGCCCCAATGTTTTCTCACTGACACTATGATAATCCAGTGTAAATTTGCCTCAAATGAAATACCAAAAAATAATAACGTTAAATTCTTCCAAGAGCCTCGAAGGCATCGGGTAATATGGCTTTAACAGACAAAGGCAGCCTATCGTGTGGGCTGCCGTCATGTCGTGATTGAACTATCGTTCTGCGTTAACTTAATTTAAACATAATTGACTATGCATTCGCATCAAACATTGCTGGGATATTTATTTCTTTTACACAAGATGCTTTGGAAAGGCTTATGACGCATTTAACTAATGAAACGATATCTTGAAGGGGGATTTGTGTATAATTGTAGGCTGACAAGACTTTTTCAATTCCATCCTCTAAAGGAACTTGGGTAGCAATTTCACCAGGGTTTATACAAGTTACACCGATTCCAAACTTTTTAACATGTTCCCTTATGGAATTGGCAATACCTCGCAAACCGAACTTAGACGCTACAAATGAAACTTGTGTAAAATCATTATTCTCAAGTCCTGCAGTAGAACCAATTAAAACAATTTTTGCGTTAGCCGACTTTTTTAAATTCGGTATAAGCTTTTGTATACATGTAATTGCGGCAATTACATTCACATTTATGATTCTTGAAATTTCATCTGGGTCATCTTTCTCAAAATCATAGTCTTCTCTAAATCCGTTGCTCTCCCATATTCCTGCATTAAATATTAATACGTCTATGATGTGGCCATTTATTGTATTCGCAATCAGATTGTATGCATCAGTTTTCGATAAATCAGCTTCTATCCAATATCTATTGATTCCATCGTTAAGGTTTAAACTAGTAGGATAACTCCTAGAAACTATCCATACATTATCACCGATTTCTGGCAAACTTTTAACAAAGGCATCACCTAATCCTTTGCTCGCTCCAATAATAATAAAATTCCTCATGGAAGTTGTTTTTTCCTTTCATTTTTTGATTCAAATATTATACCATACCTTTGCAATTATCCCTGCCCGTTAGGTGAGCAAAGACTGCCAATCATGCCGGCAGCCTTGTTTTGGTTGTTTATTTAGCAATTGTTATCCGTAACAGAACGAAAAGCTGCCGCTGTTGGCATTTGATAATGAAAATTGTTCACTGTTTAATATCCGTATTCACTTCTTTGTTGCGATGATTAATCCAGTGGACCAATTTAACTTCGTTATTATTAAATCTTCTCTACTGTCCAAATAACCAATCAATTCCTCTACCTTTGTTGTATGTTCATCAGGCCAGGACGGAATCGGTAATAAATCATCAATGATATATAGACCTCCAGGCTTTAGTAAGTCTAAAGCTTCATCTAGTGCATAAAATTTTCCAGGCCAAGTATCAGCAAAAATAAAATCAAACTTTTGATTTGATATTTGTTTTATAAACTCTTCTCCATCCATGTTGTAGAACTGAACCCTATTATCAAAGCTTAAATGCTTCTTGGCTATATTGTGGATAGTTTCATCCAGTTCAACAGTCAATAAAGATGATTCTCTATCCATTCCATCTAATATCCAACTTGTCGATATACCCGCACCAGTACCCAATTCTAATAGCATCCCATTTTTACATGAACCTGCTAACGTTCGTAGTAAAGAAGCTGTTTCTAAATCACAGGACATCTTGAAACCCATCGCTTCTGCATCAATTGCAATGATTTCACTTATTTCAGGTTTCCTTATGTATTGTACTTGCAACATTTTAGCTTGCATACACATACCCCCAATAAAATTATATGTCCTTCGTAATTAGAAAAAATAGTACAAAAGATTTTTTGCGCAACAGCTTTTCGAACTATCTTGCCCGTTACTTGAATGAAAACAGGGAGCAGCTGCCACGCAATCTGCTCCCTGTTTATAGTGTGATAACGGCTATTATCATTAAATGCTTCATTGTATGTATGTCCGCATAAGATAGTTTCGATGAATATTATATTACCACATTTTTACTATTATGTTGCGCTAAACTTCCCGTTCATTTAGCAAGTTACAGGTCAGTCTACTGCTTGTCGGATTAGCGCTCTCTCTAAGCTTTTTTGACGAAATCAAGAATAAAGCCGCGTTTCTCAAGTGAGTTACGCGGCTCTTAATATTTCAAGTATTTAGTCGGAGCACATAAGCCTAACACATGCTTATCAATATCCCTAGATTCACTTTCACAATTTTCCGGATACTTTGATCCATAATATCTCATGGAATATGCTAGAAATCGCTCATTGTTTCATGATTAACATATTCTTATCATTTAGGTGATGGGCATATCATTTTAATGTCTACAATATCTAACATTTGGGAGCTCTCGACTAAACTGCTTAAAGGGACGCTTTGCTCGTTTTCCGGTTGATCCAAAGGATAAATTCTGGCTGTATCATTCTTTTCGTCGACATGTTGGATGTAGATTGGCGTCCCATTATAAGTAACATCAACCATGACTGGTGAAACTGCAATCTCTTGAGCGCGTTGAATGTTCATTTTTTGTCCTCCCTTCACGTACTAGTTACATTATTTGTACGTTTGAAAGGATGTATTCATGGTATGTTACTCACGTTATAATCCCGGGGACAATCCTCTGCTCTACTGTTTCAGGTCGTCTGGCCTTCAGTCGGCGGCTAACGAGATTTTGACGTTTAATCGGTTATATTTCTAAATAAACGCTTTCGTCCTAAAGGGACGGAGTTGCCGTTTATTTGTTTGAATGAATAATTTGATTGATCATTTGGAATTGTATAACAGGATGTTAATCTATCGCAACAAAGGGAGGGAACTACTATGGCTAAGCCAGACAATCGCGAAGATAATCCAGCTCGTATTCAGAATGCCATCGATAATACAATGGCAAATCTAAACGAAGCTGAGGAATACTTGGATGAACATGCAGATGAAATTTCTGCTGTAGACAAAGAGAGCATCGAATCCAAAAATGCTCGCCGCAAAGAGAGCATAAATGGATTTATCGCAGAGAAACAAGACGAATCCAACGCACAAGAATAACAGATTTTCCCACTTATTAAAATTACACCCTGTAGTCGAGATATCGGATAACCATTCTGGTTCAACCGAAGTCTGCTATGGGGTGTTTTTCTACGCCCGATAGTTGAGAAAAAAATGGCTGCCCTAATAGCTTGTAAAATCCACGTATATCTGCGTGCCAGCCGGCGCCAAAACCATTTTGCCTTCGTGTCAAGGAATGTAAAGGTTAATGCGTCACTTCAAGCCATAAAGAATGCAGGGAGCACGCCCCCTGCACCCCGTTACTCGCCGTAGCGCATCTACGTTTACTTCTGGAAGGAATGTTTATGCGCTATGTGTTCAGTTATTAAAATGACAAGATGGTGTCCATCTTTTCCCACAAGACGGGTCCCTGCTCGTTCTCCGACCAAGGGATAAAATGTGGCTTCATGGTCTCATGCCAATTATCTGGTGTAATCGGTGCAGGCCATTTCATTCGCGTCGCTCCGTGTTCGAACGCGGGCGCCGGACGCTCATGATAGGAGAAGATCAGTTCCTCATGCGCTCCAATGATATAAGTCGGATTAAAGCAGCTCGGTTTCTCCTCCTGCATAGCGTAATGATAGAAGATATAGCTGCTGTACTTCGACGGTTTCAATCTCGCAAGCATACCGACTCGCTCACGGCCGGATTGTAAACGATCTTCCCTCATTTCCGGCTCACCATCGTGGTAAATATCGAGCATCGGAACCGCATACCGCTGCAAGCCTTCAAAACCGCCCGGCCATGTCTCCAGCAACAGCTTGCACGTGGTTGGCCATTCCCACTCGCAGCCTTCGCCCGTCGTTTCAAAATAAAGAAATACACCGCTCCCTTTCGTAAAAATCGAGCAGCTCACTACACCTTGCCCCCGAAGTTGACTCTGCCAGCTTGCGGCTTCTTGGGCTAACGAGAGCGCGAAGCCCACTTCGCAGCCTTCCTTCACCTGCGCCCTATACATCCTTCTCATCATGTCAGTATCGGGTAGAATCGGCTGGCGTTGCCCGCGCGAATCATTCCCTTCTCCTCCTCTGCAAGATGATCAGGAAGCACTGCCTCGAACAAATTGATAACATCCATATAACCACCTGCCTGCAAGGCGACCGGCCAATCACTGCCGAACAATAGCCGGTCGCTGCCAAACAACTGAAGCAAATGATCGATGTAAGGCCGAAGCCTTTCAGGATGAAATCCGCCTGCCATCGTGATCATACCGGACAATTTAACCGCCACGCAGGGAAGGTGGGATAGCCGCTCCATGCCTGTTTGCCACGTTTCCATTCGCTGCTCCCGAATGTTCGGACAGCCCAGATGGTTGACGACCGCCTTTAGCAGCGGCAGCTCCTCTAAATACGACGCTACATCTGAAAGGTCATCAGGCTGTACGAGCAGATCCAGCGTGAGATCAGCCTCCAGCAAAGTGGTTAGGGCCAACCGCAGTTTGTTCTGGTCGGTCTCGGATCGTACAGAGCGAAATGCGCTGCCGCCAAGTCTGATACCGGTAAAGCGCGGGTTGGCCTTCAAGGACTCGAGCTCTTCGTGAAAAAGATCCGCGAACGGATCGAGTCCTCCTCCCACACCGGATATAATCGGCCAGGTCTGCGCCAGCTCCAACAGAAACGCAGCTTCCTCAGAACTAACGGCGGCCTGTATGGCTACAAGCCCCTTAACTCCGAAAGCGTCCAGCTCCGGAAGCAGCTGCTCTGGCAAATAGTCCTGATAGAGCAGCTCATTCTCGGGCTTCAACCAGCCGTAATCACCACGCGATGGCTTCCAAAAATGAACATGGCTGTCTATATACACGGTGCTTCGCCGTCCTCTCCCTTACGCCCTGTCAGCAGATCAGCAGCATAGGGGTTCGGCCAAGGCATCTCATAACTCGGTGAATTAACGTATCGCTTCATGCCGAGCTTCAGCCTAATGCCGGAGCCCTGCTTCAGATGAACTGCCAGCCATTTTCCTTTGAGCTCATCTAGCGAGCCTTGCGGGTGCCCATCTGAATCAATTCGCTGGGCATCAGTGAATTCGTGCTCACCAAAGCCCCCTGCCTGAATGACGACCTCTCGCTCGTCAAATAAGCTGGTATTACATAACTGCAGCGTAACGCTGTCCGTTGTAAGCGATTCCACTAAGGCTGATACGCCATGTGGAAGACCTGGCCGTTTCTCCTGCGAATCAAAGTAGCGCACTCTAGCATGCTGCAGGCCACCGTGTGAAATATGCATCGGTCCTCCCAGTGTCAGCTGTACAAGCGACTCGAAATAAATCGGGCACATTTCCTGCCAGATATGAATGTTAGAAAAGTCACCGTCTGCAAAGCCGCTTTTCCACCCGTGCGGATCGCCTTGATCCGAGCGCATTCGCTCGAGTTGTCGACCGACCAGCTCCATATTGGCGGCCAATATCCGCTTCGGATAATCTGGGTTTAGCCCTCGAATGTACTGGAACCAAGGCTCTGTATTGCCGATATAGTGCTTCGTTTCCCTTCCCGTCCGGCTGTCCCTTCCCGATACGACAGGCACAGTTATTTCATTCCAATCATGATCCTTCGGAATCCGCTCTAGCCGCTCTAAATCCTCTTCGGCCATGGACATCGTCCACAAATAGACCGGATACTTCGGCAGTGCCTTTCGCCAATCATACCAGCCATTATCCCCGTGCTTATTCGGCACGAGTATCTGGCCATTCTCTTCCCGCCGCAGCGCCCAGTTGGCATCCAGCTGAGAACGAGCAAGCTCAAGTTGGTTCATGTCTCCCGTAAGTAAAACGGCGTTCATACACGCGTTCGTCAGCGGCTCAATGATGGTCATAAAGCCGTGCGGCCATCTCCAGCCGTAGTAGCCTCCCCACCATTTGCCGTCATTGTACTCGCCGATTACATCGGACAAACCGACATTGTCGGGAATAATGCCTCCATTATTGCCAGTACGCTTTTCCCATGCTGCGAGATAATCGACCACCCAATCGCGATAGACGGCGTCGCCATTATGCATGAATGCATGCGCAACCAATCCGGTTGCATTCAAATTCAGCGGGACATCGCCCCGGTTCATTCGCTCATTCATCATCGCAATGAGCTTCTGATATACGTCATCGTTAGACCAAGGGCATTTGCCGCTCGCAAAATCAACACCTGGAATATCTTCATACGGTGCAGGATAATCGTCGAGAATGCTGCGATGCGTGACCCAATCCTCTTCCGACACCGTAAACCGCGGACCTTTACTTCCGTTCAATGGTGATCGGATAAGCTTCTGCTCTTTATCGTAATTCGGAGCATCCGGATCGTCTCCCATATACATGCTGGCAAAACGAACTGCTCTCTGCTTGTCCTTGCGCGTAACGGGTCCAGCCAGTCCGAGAAAGTAGAGAAACAAATAACCTTCGCCATGATGCATCCAATCATAGTAAGCATCAAATTCTCGGTGAATCTGCCCATACTCGGTCCATTGCCAAGTAATCCCTTCCCAAATCTTTCGCGATACTTCATGGAGCTCACGACTGCCCCCTAACACGTAAAGCAGCGCTAGATTCATGAACCCTTCATAGGGATCATCCGAACCGTCCATACCCGGCCATTCCTTCTGCCAAATCAAGCTTCCATCCGGCTGTGTGTAACGCTCCACAAACTCCTTCGCCGCCTGATTCAGCGTAGCAAATAACCACTGTTCCTGCAGCGCCCACTCTGGTGCAACCATTCGCTCTTCCGCTACAATCCTTGGCATCATGCTTCCTTGTGTGTTCATTTCGATTCCTCCTTCTCCGCTGGAAATAAACTTTTGCCCTGAAATAAGGCATATACCCGTTGCAGCTCCTCTGGATCCAGTCCCTGCCCATCGCAAAATGCCAAGTTCGTGCGCAGCACATCCGATGTGGCAGCTCCCGTCAAGGTAACGTGAATACCCGGATGCGATAGGCTGAAACGCATGGCTGGCTCAACGAGACCATGTGGCTCTGTTTTACGCAAAAACTTGAGGTGCTCCATCCGATTCGCAGCCTCCTCGATGAGGTTCGGCCTCAAAAAGGGCGCCGGTGTATCGGCAAGCAGGCCGAGTCCGAGCACGCTGCCGTTGATAACACCGATTTCCTGCTCTGCTGCGAGCGGGAGAAGTTCGTCCTTCGCTGTATGATCAATCAGCATATATCTCGCATAAAACTGGATGCTGTCAAAGCGATTTAGCCGGACATAACGCTCCAGAAGTGATAATATCCTTGTCGAAACACCGATATATCGAATCTTTCCTTCTTCCCTCAGCGTCTCCAGGGCAGGAAGTGTCTCGTTCACAATCGTTTCATACGGAACCTGCTCCACATCGTGAATTTGCAGCAGATCAATCCAATCCGTTTGAAGCCGTTCCAAACTATGCTCAACGGAGCGAATCGTATTCGCATAATCGAACGATTCTCCCGGTCCTACTGCCTTCGATGCCAACACGACCTCGTTTCTTCTGCCGCCGTTCAGCGCCTTGCCGATTCGGCGTTCCGACTCACCTCTGCCGTAGCTCGGTGCCGTGTCGATAAAATTAATGCCGTTATCCAACGCCTCATGGATCATCTTCTCGACGTCGCGTTCATCCGCAGGTCCAAAAACCCCTCCAAGGGGTGCACCGCCAAGCCCGAGTTTCGATACACGAAGTCCGGTGCGGCCGAATGTAGTATACTCCATTTCCATCCCTCCTACTGTAAATTGTAGTGTTCATCCTTTATAATCAAAATAGCCAGAGTTCCCCATCTTATGGCATATCTTCTCTACTTGAGGAAGAGGCGAAAGCAGGCATGGAATTTATTTATACGGAACCGATCGGATTAACCGATCTGGCAGTGCTCGAGGTTGGCACAGAAAATTGCCTGCCTGACATGTCGTTCGGGCCTAGCGTAAGAGATATGTACATCCTTCATTACATTCACAGCGGATACGGCACTTACTCCACAGGAGGCCGTACGGAAACGCTTGGCCCTGGTGAGCTGTTCCTCGTTATGCCGGACACCGTCCACTCGTATCGTGCTGATCCAGATGAGCCTTGGCACTACTCGTGGTTCGGCTTTGTCGGGACGTTGGCCCCTCGTCTGGTCGAACTGGCCGGATTTTCTGTCCTGTCACCTGTTCGGACAGCTGACTCGTCACTGTCCGTTGAATCGCTTTTTGACAATTTAATGAGCCTGCGCAAGGAACCGGCCAAGGAGCTCCTACTGACCGCTCTGCTATATCAGATATTCGGAACGCTAGCCATACCGGACGATGCGCCCCCGCTAAGAGCTGATGTCGGACACCATATACGCAATGCCGTTTCCTTTATGAACACCCGTTATGCCGATCGCATCAGTCTAAACGAAATCGCTGACTATGTAGGGTTGGATACCAAATACCTATGCCGTCTTTTCCAGCAGCGCCTATCCATGTCACCCTATCGATATTTGACCGATGTTCGGATGAGAAAAGCTTGCCGCCTTCTCCGCAGGCAGCTTCTCGGGATCGCCGAAATTGCCCAATCTGTGGGCTACCAAGACCCCCTGATGTTTTCGCGAATGTTTAAACGGACCATTGGTCTTTCACCAACAGCATACAGGGAAAAGGCCAAACTGGAGAGTGGAACTACTTCCTATGAAACTTCTTGATTATTCCTATAAATGTAAATAAGCCTATCGATGATAGGCTTCAAATGATATAATAACTCTCGTACAACTGAACTTGGGTGGTTGGCATCCTCCGGAAAGGAGGTAATGCCTATGTCATTTTCATTTCATGAGTTAATGCTGTTCGGGATGTTTATTCTCGCACTTTTAACCTATGTGAAAAGAAAATAACCCCACTCAGGTTAGCGCCAAGGGTAGGGTTATTCATTTCCGGTATGTCACTCGGAGTGTATCCATCCAAGTGTTGTGCAGGGGACGGACTGGGAATCCGTCTCTTTTGTTATTTTTACTCTAACACACTCTATTCATACCCGCAATTAATTATTATTTACATCTTACGTTTTTTTGAACAATTAATCAAAATCGTAGCGCTCCTCTTTCCAGGGATCTCCATACATATGATAGCCATTCCGCTCCCAGAAGCCTGGCTTATCCTTCGCCATGAACTCGATGCCTCGCAGCCATTTGGCGCTTTTCCAGAAATACAGATGCGGAACCACCATCCTTACAGGTGCTCCATGCTCAGGTGTCAGCAACACGCCATTATGTCGGATGCCTAGGAACGACGTCTCCAACAGGAAATCTTCCAGTGGAAGATTTGTCGTCCACCCATGCTCCGCATGCAGCATCACATGAGTTGCTTCTGGTTTCAACTTCACCTTGCTCATGAGCTCTGAGACGGCAATGCCTTCCCATACATTGTCCAGCTTGGACCATGTCGTGACACAATGTATATCGTTTGCAAATTCCTTGCGCGGAAATGCCATAAAATCCTTGTACGAAATGGTGAACTCTTCTTCCACCAAACCGAACAAACGCAAATCCCATTTGCTCATGTCGTTGTAGTAGGGCACGGACCCATAGTGCAGCACAGGCCAGCCTTGTGTCAGCGTTTGCCCAGGAGGAACACGATCATTCGGATCCTGTGGCAGCTTTTGCCCAAATTGCATGGAAAAAACCTCCATCCATTCTACTTGCGTCGAAATCGAAATAACTTAGTCGTTACCGATATAGGAGCCGTATTCCGCAGCGCTCAGTAAGCCTTCCAATGCTTCCGGTCCTGAGATTTCAACCTCAACCATCCAGCCTTCACCGAAAGAGGCATTATTAACTAGCTCTGGCGAGCCTTCCAATGTGCTGTTCACAGCCGTTACTTTGCCTGATACCGGGCAGAAAATATCCGAAACCGTTTTGACCGATTCCACACTCCCAATGCTCTCATTCGCTGTTACAGAAGCGCCAACTTTCGGAAGCTCTACGAATACAATATCTCCCAATTGATCTTGTGCAAAATCGGTAATCCCTATGCGAACCACCGTATCCGATAGCTTTTCTACCCACTCGTGCTCTTTGGTGTATAACAAATTGGCTTGTACGTTACTCATCAGTCCACGCCTCACTTACTTACAAATTTTGCTTTTAGCTTAATCTACTGTGAACATCAAAGTCAAGACGGCTGTCCCAGAAGCTGTGAAAGGACCATGCAGAACCTCCCCTGACCCTCTAGATCAAAAGTTATTGTTGACAATACACACCAATTTAGACACATAATGAAGTTAAGTAGGCTAATTAAATATTGGCGAATGAGGATATAGGGAGAGACTGCCGAGCACGATGGCGGCGCCGAAGGAGTAAGCCCAAGCGGTGAATCTCTCAGGCAAAAGGACCTGTATCGGACGCGACTCTGGAGAGCTTCGAGCACTCGTTAAACACGGGAATTCGGACACCCAAGGGGAAACTTAACGGTGGAATGCATAGATTCTTCCGTTCTAGGCAACTCTCAGGTATAAAGGACAGGGGCAAAAGGTATGTTTGTGTTGCATACCTTTTGCTCCTTTTTGTGTTTCCGAAATATAACCAACGGTAAATAAGCGAATGAAAGTGAGGTTATTTGCATGCTGAAACGAACACCGCTCTTCCCGATTTACGCGGAATATGGCGCGCGAATCATTGATTTTGGCGGCTGGGAGCTGCCCGTACAGTTCACTGGCATTCAAAAGGAGCACGATGCTGTCAGGGGGCAGGCGGGGCTTTTTGATGTATCGCATATGGGCGAAGTACGTATTCAGGGCCCGGATGCTTTCGCATTTTTACAACGTGTTACGACGAATGATGTGTCCAAACTGGTGGAAGGCCAGTGCCAGTACAGCCTCCTATGCTACCCGAATGGCGGTGTGGTTGATGATCTGCTCGTTTACAAGTACTGCGACGATGATTACATGCTCGTTATCAATGCCTCCAATATTGAGAAAGATATCGCTTGGCTGCAGCAGCACCTGACAGGTCAGGTCCAGCTGAGCGACATTTCGGATGAGACTGCCTTGCTGGCATTGCAAGGTCCGAAGGCTTTACACATTTTAGCTACATTGACCGATGCACCGATTCACACATTGAAGACCTTCCATTTCCTCTCTGATGTGAAAGTTGCCGGAATAACAACATTGCTCTCCCGCACCGGTTACACAGGTGAAGATGGCTTTGAACTGTATGTCGATCCAAAGGATGCCATCACATTGTGGCGGACACTGCTTGAAGCTGGTGAGGAACATGGGCTCATTCCGACAGGTTTAGGAGCTAGAGATACGCTGCGATTCGAAGCCCGACTCCCCCTTTACGGGCAGGAGCTCTCCTCGGAGATTTCGCCGCTGGAGGCGGGACTTTCCTTTTTTGTCAAGCTGGATAAAGGTGATTTCATAGGGCGGGATGCCCTGCTCGAGCAAAAAACAAACGGAGTGCCCCGTAAGCTTGTTGGCATTGAAATGCAAGAACGCGGCATTCCGCGTCCACATTATGCCGTATACGCCGAAGGTAAACAGATTGGTGAGGTAACAACAGGTACGCAGTCTCCGACGTACAAAACGAATGTCGGCTTAGCTCTGATTGATGCCGCGTATAGCGCCCTAGGTACGGAAGTCTTTGTAGAGATTAGAGGCGCGCAAGTGAAAGCTTCAGTCGTTACTACCCCTTTTCATAAAAAGAAATAATTCCCGAATCCGGGTTGGAAGGAGCATCCTTTGACATGAAACATCGTTATTTACCTATTACGGAGCAGGATCAAAAGGAAATGTTGGAAACCATCGGCATCTCCTCCATGGAAGAGATGTTTAGCGATATCCCGCAGCAGGTGCGATTTCAGGGTGAACTGCAAGTGGGGAATGCCCTCAGTGAGCAGGGATTACTCCGATATATGCGCGAATTGGCAGGGCGCAACGCGGATTTCCAGCGCTACGCCAGCTTCCTCGGCGCTGGCATCTACGATCATCACCTGCCAGTGGTGATCAATCATGTCATCTCGCGGTCTGAGTTCTATACCGCGTACACGCCTTACCAACCGGAGATTAGCCAGGGGGAATTGCAGGCGATTTTTGAATTTCAGTCGTACATCTGTGAGCTCACCGGCATGGCCGTTGCGAACGCCTCGATGTACGATGGCGCAACCGCGCTGGCCGAAGCCGGCGCGCTAGCCAGCGGCGCGACGAAGCGCAGCCGTCTGCTCGTATCCCGCGCGGTGCACCCAGAGGCGCGCGCTGTCTTGCGCACGTCCGCCCGCGGGCTCAACTTGGACGTCGTCGAGATCGCGGTTACACCCGAAGGTGTAACCGATCTGGACGATCTCGCGTCCAAGCTCGAGAGCGACGCTGCCGCCGTCATCCTCCAATCGCCGAATTTCTTCGGCTGCTTGGAGGATATCGCGGCTGTGGAGCCGCTCGCGCACGGCGCGGGCGCACTGCTCGTCGTGAGCGCGAATCCGCTCACGCTCGGGCTGCTCGAAGCGCCAGGCAAGCTCGGCGCTGACATCGTCGTCGGCGATTGCCAGCCACTCGGCATCCCAGCTGCGCTGGGAGGGCCGAGCTGCGGCTACTTCGCCGTCGCGGAGAGCTGGATGCGCCGCATGCCGGGGCGCATCGTGGGCCAAACCGTGGACCGCGACGGCAAGCGCGGCTTCGTGCTTACGCTGCAAGCGCGGGAGCAGCATATACGACGTGAGAAAGCCACGTCGAACATCTGCTCCAACCAGGCGCTTCTCGCGCTTTGCGCATCCGTGTACTTGTCCACGATGGGCAAACAAGGCATACAGGACGTTGGTACACTCAACGTCCAGAAGGCTCATTACGCGGCGAATCGCCTTGCCGCGTCAGACCTGGAGCTGCCGTTCACAGGCAGCTACTTCAATGAATTCGCCGTTAAGCTGCCGGACGGCACGAACATCGAGGAGCTGAATCGTCAGCTCCTTCACAAGGGCTTCATCGGTGGCTACGATCTCGGCCGCGACTATCCAGAGCTAGCCGGCCATATGTTAATCGCCGTCACCGAGCAACGAACACGCGAAGATATCGATGCCTTCGCAGCTGCATTGGAGGAACTCGTATGAACAACGAAAAAGCCCTTATTTTCGAAATGAGCCATCCTGGACGCGTCGCGTATTCCTTACCTGAATCGGATGTTCCCGACGTGAATATCGATGAACTGCTTCCTGCCAAGTTTCGGCGGCAGCTCGAACCTGACCTGCCCGAAGTATATGAAGTCGATGTCATCCGCCACTACACGGCGCTTTCTCGCCGCAACTTTGGCGTAGATAATGGTTTCTATCCGCTAGGCTCGTGTACGATGAAATATAATCCCAAAATCAACGAAGACGTCGCCCGCTTCCCCGGCTTCGCCCATATTCACCCGTATCAACCGGAAGAATCGATACAGGGTGCGATGGAGCTCTTGTACAATCTTCAGCATGATCTCGAAGCGATCACTGGCATGGATCGTGTAACCTTGCAGCCTGCGGCTGGCGCACATGGTGAATGGACGGGGCTCATGATGATTCGTGCTTATCACGAAAGCCGCGGCGAGCATCGTACCAAGGTCATTTGTCCAGATTCGGCGCATGGCACGAATCCAGCCAGTGCAACGGTTGCTGGGTTCCAAACCGTAACGATCAAGTCTGATGATCGCGGCCTCGTGAACCTCGACGAATTACGCCGTGCCGTCGGTTCAGATACGGCTGCGCTCATGCTCACGAACCCGAACACACTCGGTTTGTTCGAAGAACAAATCGTCGAGATCGCCGAAATCGTGCATGCCGCAGGCGGACTACTTTACTATGATGGCGCGAACGCGAATGCCATTATGGGCATTACGCGACCAGGGGACATGGGCTTCGATGTCGTCCATCTCAACCTGCATAAAACCATGAGCACACCGCACGGAGGCGGCGGCCCAGGCGCTGGCCCTGTCGGCGTTAAAGAGCGGCTGATTCCTTTTCTGCCGACGCCGCTCGTAGCCAAGCGCGAGGATAACAGCTTCTATTTCGACTACAACTATCCGCAGTCCATCGGTCGCGTCAAAGGCTACTACGGTAACTTCGGCATCCTTGTCCGTGCCTACACGTATATTCGTACGCTGGGTCCCGAGGGCTTGCGCAAAGTATCCGAATACGCTGTGTTTAACGCCAACTATATGCTAGCTCGGTTAACGCCGTATTTCGACGTACCGCATCCCCGCTTCTGTAAGCATGAATTCGTGCTATCTGGGAATCGCCAGAAGAAGCTGGGCGTACGTACACTCGATATCGCCAAAAGATTGCTCGACTTCGGCTACCACCCGCCAACGATCTACTTCCCGCTCAGCGTGGAAGAATGCATCATGATCGAGCCGACGGAAACGGAAAGCAAGCAAACGCTAGATAGCTTTATCGATACGATGATCGCCATTGCCAAAGAAGCAGAAGAGAATCCAGAGTTGGTTAAAAATGCCCCATACACAACTGTTGTCAGTCGGATGGATGAGGCGCTGGCTGCTCGGAAGCCGGTTCTGAACTGTACCTGCGGGTAACACGCACATCAAACTTACGCGACAATACGTGAAAAGGCTGAACCCTAAAGTAGAATGCTACTTTAGGGTTCAGCCTTTATTTTGTGTTATGACCTCATTCTAAGATTAACTCCTAATTTCACTGAGATGACCATTTCACAATCAACGAATTTGCATCTGCAAGAAAGATAGATTTTACTCCGCTGTTATCCATATCTTTCCCTATTTCTGCTTTATTCAGGTGTTTCACAAAGTCCTCCATATGCTTAGCAGCCTGATCAGGTCGATTCATCTCCAGTTTATGCTGCGCCTGCTTGAGGGCGTTGCTCAACTGCGATGTTAATGATTGACTTAAAGAAGTACTATAGCGAGAAAGCAGCTGATCCATGGCTTCAATGCTGGTTGTCACATGGATTTGGACATTTTTAAGCAATTTATTCCCTGCAACATCTTCAAGCATGATAGATACATAATTACTTCCAACTTTTCCCGCTAAATCGAAAAGTACGCTTGAGCCCCGTGTCAGATCTAACGCATAGACCGAACCGCTAACCGTGATCTGTGCAGAGGCTAATCCAGATAGATTATCGGATACTTGGAAAGTTAGAGGCAGATGATCATCAAAGGAGTCTCCCTCCCTTAACTCATTGCCATTGATCAAAAACTTATAGCTAGGCAGTGTTACATCAACATGCACAGTCTGCTGTTTCACTTCTTCCACATTGCCTGCTTTATCCACGGAGTGGTACTGGATTGAATAAGAACCGTCCTGCGGTAGTGTAAACGGTCCCGAATACTCCGTCCAATTCGTCGAATCACCAAGTGTGTATTCCGTTCTGGCCACTCCAGATAACTCATCGGCAGCAAGTAACGATACGACATTCGACGTGTACCAGCCCCTGTTAGCCGCTCCTGCCATAGCAAATTCGGTAACTGGCTTCGTTTGATCTAAAAGGATCGAGACTGAATCTGACATTGGCGATTCGACAGATACGCTGGTAGATGTAACCTTATAGTAATAACGTACTGCAGGATCAACTCCACTGTCCGTGAAGCTTGCTGCCCCTCCCTGATAAATAGGCGCATAGGTGCCACCCGCACTGGTTGATCTGTACAGTGTATAGGAGGTTGCCCCGATCGCTTTGTTCCAGGAAAGCTCCGCAGAATGGGATGTTGTCGAATCAACCTGAAGTCCCCTTAAAGGATCATGTGTCTGTGTTTGATCAACAATCATCAGCCAGTTGATCAACGGATCCTGTGAGGCTGTATTTCTCACCGTAACCGTGATCGTGCCATCCGTCACATCAACAGAATTTCCATAGACAGTATTGGAAATATAAGTGATCGCATTCTTTTTAACCCCATTGATATATAAGTCAGCTTTCCTAGAGGCATTATTCCATATATCGTTGAAGCCTGTGTACACGGTGTAGGAACCATTTTTCACATTGAACTTGTAGGTCAGGTCCGTACCCGCAGGGGAATTACTAATATTGCCGCCATTCAGATATCGGAGTGTTGAGAAAATATCTCCACTAGCTGAACCTGCTGAATTCGAATTCGTTCCGACATAGCCCCAAGGAGCTGGATCGGCAGTGTTATACGCCTGTTCAACTACGTCCTTATTAACAAGTGTATCTTGAAGGTATGAGGTTAACAGGCTGTAATCACTTGTCGCATAACCACCGCTGTTTACGAAATAGATGGTCTTATCAGGAACGGCGTACATTTTAAACCGCAACGCTTTATTATTAAACTGTGGAAGAACAGCTTGTAAGGTATACACACCTGGAAGTGCAAATGTATTCGCCGTTATTGGCTGTGAATTGACTGACCATGTTACTGCGGTTGTCGTTGCAACCGTTGCACCACTTGGGCGTACTTCTACCTGAGTCGGTAAATTCAGTACTGATCCCGTAGCAACAACTTCAGGCAATTTCAGATTAATGTCCATTTTCCCCATACTGTTCAATACTTCTTTATTCCAAGTGCTATACCATCTGATCGAGATATCCGCACCTTGCCCAAATTCAATGGGCAGCCAAATATATTTGGCACCGCCATTTGTCGTAAACTGTCCGCCATTCCAATCATCCCCCACATAAATGAATTTTCCTTTCGCGGGGTCAACTGGGATCACAAATGTCGATTGCGATTTAAATGCTGTCATCGGGTCTGGATCTGATGTCGATGTCCTTACAAATGGATTCACCGGCGCCCCCCAAGGACCAAACATAGAATCTGCCACACTGAATTTATTCTCATTCGGAGACCATCCAGTTGCACCGGAAGTGATCATGTAGTATTTTCCATTAGTTTTAAAAATAGCTGGAGCTTCACGCTGAGTACCTGGAAATACTCTTATATAATCTGAGCCGTAAACAGCCTTATAGCTAGTATCGCGGACAGGTTTGCCGTTAGCATCTACATGGCCATCTGTGTGCCAGCCAGTCACGTCAGAGTAATCATCCAACAGCTTGGAAATATAGATCGTTAAGTTTTCTTCACTGGAATAGATGAGATATCCCGTACCATCATCATCTTTAAACAAATTCATATCGCGTGCCATACCAGGGTTACCAGGCTGATAATCGATCTGCCCCGCTGGTGCTTGATCCATGCGGTAGCTCTTCTGGTAGATAAACGGCCCTAAAGGTGAATCACTTATGGCATAACCAGCTTGCGCTTTGCCATAGTTCGCGTTGTTATTATACGGATCTTTATCTCCATCAATATGAGCCCACATAACATATTTTTTTGTTTTATCATTATAGATCACTTTGGGTCTCTCAATAATTCGGCCCATTCGAATATCTGCCCATATGTTTAACGTATCCGTTCTACCGGCATAGAGCGTGGAAATATAAGGATCGTTCGTAAAATCGTCCATCGATTTGACCATCGTCAGTGCCATACCTTCATCTGTCCAATTATACAGATCCGTAGAAGAGTAAACTCTCACTCCAGCTGCAGGCCAAGCGCCTTTATGGTATTCACCGTACCAATAATATTTCAGCGTTTTCTGATCATACATGATACCTGCTCCATGGGCATCAATGGGGTTACCACTGATATCTGACCAGACCGTACCAGGTGTAAAAGCCGTTCTCACTGTCCCTACACCAAGCGGATCGGATAAGGCTGATGTGACCCCATCTATGACGGCAACTATTTTATAAAAGTATCCTGTGCCTTGCGTTAGGCCTGTATCGATATACACCGTATTCGGACCGCTGTACATTTGACTATACGTTCCAGTCGCACTTGAGGATCTGCTTATTTGGTATGTTACGGTTGTTCCTTGCACAATGTCCCAGGCTAGTGCAGCTGTTGTATCTGTAACTGATGTTGCTTGGAAATTTCCAGGGGCATCATAGCGATAAGTAGAAGCCTCTACAGATGCTGCTGGAGATTCACCAATCGAGTTATAAGCTTTGATTTGATACTTATATGCTGTGTTAGGATTTAAACCTGCATCTACGTAGTTTAAGGCTGTCCCATCATATACCTGAGTGAATGTGTTCCCCGCATCAGCAGATCGATACACCCGATATCCAGTTGCCTTAACTGCCGCTGTCCAACTCAAATTAATTTTCGAGGCATTTACGGCTGTTGCAGTCTGTCCCGTAGGTGCTGCTGGTGGTGCTGGCGTAGTCCGCACACTTATTTCGGAGGACCATTGCGATTCCGTCAGTCCGCCATAGAGAAAGGCTACTTTATAATAATACGCGGTATCTGAAAGCAACCCCGTATCCATAAAGTTGTTGGTTGTGTTATTAGATATAAAGGTGTAACCGCTATTTGCCGTCGTTGAACGATAAATATTGTAACTAGTTGCCCCGTCTACTTGCGGCCAATTCAGGGATATCGTGGAGCTGGTTTGAGAGTTGGATTGAACCCCTGAAGTGTTGACAGCCGGTGCGTCTGTTACTTTCACATCATCCAAATAAATGGCTTGCCATTTATTCCGAATGCCGATTTTCCCACTTGGAAATGTGGTGTCGGTCTCATCAAAAATTAGTTTATCAACGCCATTGTTAACGATATAGCATCTAATGGAATTACCGACCGTAACCATTTTTAGCGTATACCACGTGTTTTTGTTCATGGGATAACTGAAGCTTCTTATCGTTGTATCCGTTCCGTTGATTCTTTTGGAAAGAACCAAGCCAGTAGTCGTTTGCATTTGGAAATAATAAAAATTTCTATAGTCCTGAACTCGCGCCAGAATACCCGGGTAAGCTCCACCGGCACCTGTATAGAAACGCATAGTAACAGTAGCATTCGTCCATGCAGCATCTCCTGCGGTAATAATCCCTTCACCAGCGTCCGTCTGATTTAACATTTTATTACTGGCATCTGTGGGGTCCGCATTCACTCTCCATGTTCCTGAGGTTGCCGTCCATACAGGATTAGTCGTATAATCGCCGTCCGAGAAATCATCCTGCAAATAGGTCGTGGGTAGCGCAGGAGCCGCTGAAGCTTCTGGTTGTTTGGTGAGATTAAGAGATGTAATGGCTATCAACAGCAGAAACCATCCTAACAGTTTGTGCTTTCTATGCATCATGCTCCGTCTCCTTTTGTTGTTGAGATGAGGTGGGTTGAGTGATGAGTACTGTAACCTCCCGTACATCGAATTTCGCTTAGCGATTTCATCACCTCTGTCTATATGGTAGAACCATAACCCACATCTGTGTAGTCTACATACCGTCTAACACTGAACAATCCTTCCTTTCGCAGCATGAACAAAAACAACTTATATGAACTCTCGCGTCTTCCAGCTGCTTGTAAACTTGGATTCTATCAATCATTGGAATTTTTTGTATGTTCTGAAAAATGAAAAAACCCCCATCTTGTCTGAACAAGATGAGGGCTTCAAGATTAGATTAAGGTCCGGAACCCGGTGCAAGTCCCCTCACACCGACAGCTTCTCCACCAGCTCGTGCGAAGCCAGCACCCGATCCCCGCGAATGCCACAAGCATTCGGATTATCCAGCGAATCCAAGAAATGCTGGACGACACCAGCGAAGCCTCTACGCTCCAGCACGGTGTCCCAGCTGCCGAAGGTCCGCAGGCGCGGAGCGGCATTTTTATCATAAAAGACCGCTGACTCCAAATTCGTTACCTCGACGGATCTTCCACTGCCGTGCAGCTCCACCTTTTCCAAATCAACACCAGCGAGTCTGACCATACTGTAGGAGCCTATCGCGGAACCAAAGCCCAGCGTTCCTGAGGCATGCAGCAGCTTGCCGCTATCATCCACTTGTTGATGGGAGGCCATCACTTCGTAAGAGCTTTCTCCTAACCAAAGTAACGTGTCCAGCATATGGATCAAATCGTCATACAGCGTTTCTTTGGCACTGTGTCCTTGCAGCTTGGTACGATGTTTGACGGCTGAAGCCACATCGAATCCGCCCGCTTCCTGCAACCACGTCTTCGCTTCGATATATAGAGGTGCGTAGCGACGGTTGAAGCCCGCAGCAAGCAGCACACCTTTGCGCTCCGCATAGGAAGCCATTTCCACGGACTCTGCCCACGTGTACGAAAGCGGCTTATCTACATAGACTGCAACGCCATGCGCCATACATGTCATCGCAATATCATAATGCGTCGACGTCGGACTATGCACGAAAACAGCATCCAATCCAAGCGCTAACAATTCGTCCAATTGTGTCGTCCCGAACGGCACTCTGTACTTCGACTTCATGCGCTCCACAGTCGCTGGTGTAGAGCTCATAATCCCTACAAGATCTACTTGTTCATTGACGGAAAGAAGCGGTAAGTATACTTTTTGTGCAATATCGCCTAAGCCGATGAGGCCAATTCTTTTTTTTGACATGCTAAACACCACTCCTTATTTCTGTTCGTAATACATAACGTCCTACCCACAAGCCAAGTATGAGCAAGATAGCGCCAACTACCGTGGATACGCCATACACCTGCACCCACTCAGGTTGATCCACAATTAGGGCATAAATCTTCCCACCTGCAACAGGTCCCAAGAAAGCTGCGAAACCTGTGATCGCCGAATACGTCGCAATATACATCGGACGCTCACTCTTTGGAGTATCCCCGATTGTAAAAGCGAATACCATTTGATTGAAGCCTCCCAAACCAATCCCGAGCACAATATGAACCAAGAACAGCACAACAACAGCTGGAATGAAAGCGATAGTTCCCCATAATAAACACGCTAACGCAATGATCGGTAATGACCATAATAACAAGGTTTGGGCCGAGAATCGTGCATTCAAATTTCCCCATACATAATAGCTAGCCATCATGACTAAGGTATGTACCACTGTAATATAGGAAACAGTTCCGTAGGAAATGTTCATCAACTTCAGCATGACATAGGAGAAAAGAGGCACGGTCAATCCTTGCACGAAGAGGAAGGCGGCCAGGAAAATAATCGCTTTGAGAAACGCGCGATCCATTAATGGCTTCTGGAGCATACCAACTGGATTGGATGCCGTTGAAGGCTCAAAAGGTGGATTCGGGTACAAAAAGTAAGCAATTACGTTAAGAACCACACAAACACTTACGATCATAAAAATGTAATTGAATCCCTGCTCACCCGGGTACTTATCGAGAATCTGACCACCTACGAATAGCGCCAGCGAGCTCACGCCACCCAGAATGGTATTACGCAGTCCAAAATAACGTCCACGAATCGGTCCAGGTACCGCATCACTGATCAGTGAGGTCCACACAATCCCCCCAGCCGCATTCCCTAGATGCGCAGCCGTGTACAGAATCATATAGGTAATCACCCAATACTCTTGCGGCAAGACAAAAGGAATTATACCGACACAAGACCATAACACACGATGGGTAGATCCGAAAATAATCAGCATCCGCTTCCGATTTCGGAATTTCTGCATAACGACTGCCATCGCAATTTGCACGATATTGACGACTGTTGTGATCGCTAGAATAAGTCCGATCTCGGTCGAGCTTGCACCTAAGTAAATTAAGTAACCGGTTAGGAACGGTCCGCCAAGCAGTTGGAAAATAATAACAGCAGGAAAACCCTCAAATGTCGCAACGAGTAAGCTTTTCCGGTAGGTGGACATTTTTTTCTTCGGTTTGCGCGTGTTCGGATCGAATAATTTCATAGGCATAAATCTCCTTTTGTCGGTCTAGCAAGGTTAGCAGGATCTAATAGTTTACAACCTATGGGTTGCTTATGTTAAAATAGGAGAGACTACCTAATCTATCATGTCAGGCGGGATCATCGTAACCTTATGAAACCTAAATATTGGGGTTTGCTGGCAACTTTGTTGCTCTTTTTGATTTTCATTGTACTCTCTATGAAATTTGAGTCAACTACTTATTTGTATGTCGCTAGTGTTTGCCCGATTCTTATCGTTCCTTTTTTACCTGATATTCGCTCGAATCAATATATTAAGCCCAAAGGGAACGGCGCTGTACGCCTCATTTCAATGGAAAACAAGGACAGCGGTGATACTGATTTTCTCGTGATCCTTTTTGAACCTGGTTATATCAAATGGAATGGCGGCAAGCTTTTCTTCAATCTAGCAGATAACATGAAAGATGTGTATGTAAAGCCAGATCCATTTGCGGCAACGCTTACTGTACTCAAATACGACCTATTCAAGCATCGCCGTAAGAAGAATTGGATCGGCATTTCCTTAGATCAGCTTGAACAGCGCACCAAACAGCTCTCTTATACAACCAATGAAGTGAACCGTCTAATTATTCGCACTTCGGATATTCAAGAATTACTGCAAACCAACTTTAAACAACCTGCCTCTGTGGGGCAACAGGTTGGCGCCTAATAGCCACAAAACATAAAATCACCCAACACTTGAGACTCAGCCTACATGCAATAAGCAGATAGGAGTCTCAGACGTGGGTGATTTTTCATTTGAAAAAGATTAAGTGAGCTGCTCGCTGCACAAATAGGCAGCTAACGTACGAACCATAACACCGGTTGCCCCTTTGGGCTCGATGCCTTTGGCCGACCAAAGCCAAGCAGTGCCACCGGTATCCAAATGGATCCACGGCGTTTCCTCGGCAAAGTATCCGATAAACAGACCAGCCGTAATTGCACCTGCCCAGCGGTCGGAGGAGGTAGCATTTTTGATATCCGCTACATCACTTTTCAGCATCGCACGGTATTCGGGATAGTTCGGAAGCTGCCATACTTTCTCACCAGCAGCTCCTGCTGCTTGCAGAAATGGCTTAATGAATTCATCGTCATTCGTTACAGCCCCTGTTGCGATATCTGCAAAGGAGATCAAAATTGCGCCCGTTAATGTCGCTACGTCGATCAGTCGGTTCGCCCCTTGCGCTTTCGCGTAAGTGATTCCCTCTGCCAAAATAATACGACCCTCCGCATCAGTATTCAGCACCTCCACGGAATGCCCGCTGAGCATCTTGACGATATCCCCTGGGCGGTACGCGGTGCCAGACGTCATATTCTCTGCTGCGGGAATGACCACAACCAGATTCACCTTCGGTTTCAATTGACCGACAACGTGTAGAGCACCAAGCAGTGTGGCGGCTCCGCCCATGTCACTGATCATTTCTTCCATGCCGTCGGGCTTTTTCATCGAGATACCGCCGGTATCGAAGGTAACGCCCTTGCCGACGAGGCCCAGCACGTCGGCGCTATCTGGATCACCCGTGTAACGCAGGGTGATCATGCGGGGCGGGTGGACGCTGCCCGCGCCCACCGCTGTGAGGCCGCCCATCCCGCGGGCGGCGATCTCGTGCTCATCCAGCACTTCTATGGCGAAGCCATAGTGCTGGGCTATACGGATGGCTTCCTCTGCGAGGGAAGCCGGCACAAGCTTGTTGCCCGGGAGGTTCGTGAGATCCCGGGCATAGTTCGTACCCTCCGCAACCGCCTCTGCGGCTGCGATCGCACTTGCCAGAAGCGCTGCATCCGCAGCCGCTTCTGTGAGCAACACCGCCTGGCGCAGCTCCGCGCGCGCAGGCTCGTTTTTGCGGTACGACGCGATGCGGTACGTACCGAGAAGCAGCCCTTCGGTCAGCGCCGAGGCGGCTGACCGGCTGTCAAACCCGCTTGGCAGCTTCAGCGCCAAGCGTTCGAACTGCAGCGCAAGCATCTTGCGCGCTGCAAAGACCGCGGCTGCGCGCAGCGTATCGCGCGTGGCTGCGGGGCCGAGCCCCGCAACCAGCACGTACGCGTACGGCAGCAGCCCGTGGGTCGGCAGCGCCTCGAGCTCGCCTGAGGCGCCCGTGAATAGGCCCTTTGCGCGCATGCGCTCAAGGGCCTGGTCGAGCTGCGGCTGGCCGAGGACGCCGTCCTGGCGCAGCTCCGCTTCTGTGAGGCAGACGAGAATCGCGTCTGCCCCTGTTGTGTTATCTAGCAACGAGGTGTAAACCCCTGTTGTAACGTTCGTTATTTTTGTAAACATAGGAAGTTGTCCCTACCCTCATCTATATTTCTACTCTTACTTTATTCTTCCCACTAATCGCTCTCATCGTTATTCCTGTTTTTTGTATCTTGATTCCTATTCTGGTTGCCCCCGCCAATTCGCCTGGACTGAGGAGCATTAGTCATGCAGCATCATTCCGAAGTCCCAGATAGCAGCCACTAACTCCCCCCTAATAAAACGAAGCAGCCTTCTGCACAACCGAAGACATCGGTAGTTGGTATGGACACTTTGCTTCACATAGTGGGACCACTTTACAAGGATCATGGTCCGCACAGCTAGTTATTTTTTCCTGATGCCGCTTGAAAAATCCATCCCCCTTCGGCAGCAAGCCGAATTTCTCCCTGAACTTACTCGCGATCATGACGTCAGGGATCGGGATTTCCAGTGGACAAGAGCAATAATTACAACGTCTGCAATCGTGCTCACCTAACTCAAGTGCAAGCTGTTCTAGTTCACGGCGTTCCTCTGGGCCAACTTCTTTTCGCTGCGCCTCCAAATTCTCTTGCACTTCCTTGACGCTGACCATCCCTGAAATGGTCACATGCACATCTTGGCTATACGGATAGCGGATCGCCCGATCCACTGGTTGTATGAATCCACCTGATAAAGGCTTCATCGCTACCCGCATCAAATCCATCTCAGCTGCTTTGGGAATTAGCTCATCCAAGGCGAAGGGCTGTGCCAAGTTCAAATGAAATAATATTTGTGAGAATTGCCCTTTCGCAATCCATTTAACAAGTAGATCTGGACGATGTCCGGAAATGCCGATAAATCGCACTTTCCCCTCTCGCTGAGCCTCTAATGCTGCCTCGTAGGCGCCACCGACTTCCATCGCTTTCTTGTATTCCGTTACATTATTCACATAGTGAATTTGTAGTAAATCAACATGATCGGTCTTCATACGTACCAGGCTTCGCTCAATTTCCGCTTTCGCAGTAGCATAATCGCGTGCTCCCGTTTTCGTTGCCAAGAAATAATCCTGTCTTCGATGCGAGATACACTCCCCGATAATTTCTTCGCTGTTCCTATAAGCTGCCGCAGTATCTATGTAATTAATGCCATGATCCAAAGCATAATTAAGCGCTTCTCTCGCTTGTTCCAAGGGTACGCTAGGCAAATTCATGGCGCCAAACCCTAATGACGAAACTTTATAGCCTGACTTCCCAAACGTTGAATATTTCAACCTTATTCCCCCTCAGGTTTGCTGGTTCATTTTCAAATTAACTTTGACATTCTCATGCTCTCCCGCAAGAGCTTCCTTCTTCACTTCAATATTGTAATACAAGTCAGTTCTACTTTCCATGCTGTCCACTAGGTCGCTTACATGCAAAAGCACCTGAGACAAATGCCTCAGGTGCTCTTCCTTTATCTTCTTCCCTCATTTTGACTACCATTGTCGTCACGATCATTGTTTCCCCAGCCCCAATTGACACCTGGGAATTTCCCGTTGTCATCTTTCGATTGCTGAAATGGGTTTACCGTAGGTTTACTTGAAATTGTTGGTTTCACTGTAGGCTTCGCAGTTGCCTTCGGTGTTGAAGTTGCCTTAGGAGTTGGTGTTGGCGTCGCCTTTGGTGTAGCCGTTGGTTTCTTCGTTACCGTTGGTTTCTTCCCATCGTCGTCATCATCCTTACGATCCGGCTTTGGGGGCGGTTTACGATCATCCTTATTATCGTTATCGTTCTTATCATTTCCGTTGTTCTTACCATTGTTATTATTGTCATTCTTCGATGTTGGCGTCGGCGTCGGTTTCTTCGTCACTTTGCCCGGGGTATTATTCCCTGTGTTGTTACCTTTGCCGTTGTTATTTTTACTGTTTTTGTCGTCATCTTTATTAGATGTATTATCTGCACCAGATTTGGCAACGGAAGTTTGCCCAGCTCGTTCACTGAGCTTGCCGGACTTCTCGTCAGCAAGTAACCTTTGCAAAGAAGACTTATCAATCGGTTTATCCGGTTTAACGAACGTTTGAATACCACCGTTGTCCTTTGCAAGTTGATGAATAGAAGTCGTTTTGATGTCATCCAGCGATACTTTGGCACCATTATCAATGGCATTTAGATAGATCGCATATTTACCTGCGGAAACACCACTGGCTTTCGCTTCCTGCCTTACTTCTTGTGGCGCAGCGAAGGCTTGCACTTCATAGTTCTTCACTTGGTCCGGATGACTGTCTTCGATGTGTTTATTGACCTGAGCCTTCAGCTTCGTCGCAATCGCTTCGTCGCTGACCGTTGTTTTGGCTCCTACAACCGTTGAGGAAATAATTATATCTCCTTCGCCCTTCGCTAATGCCCCTTGCTCGGCTTTATCGAGAATATCAGACGTTACATCCTCTAAGGACTTACCTTCAAACACTAAAGCTTGAATCAGATCCTCACCGTCTGTATTGAGTCCATGCAGGTCACGAACAATCTCATTATTATCAATGCCAATCTCAACACTTGGATTAATATCAATGGTTACGTACGCAACTACGCTATTGCCGGGCACGCCGCCTGACAAGGTTGTGACTAGAACGAAGCATACAACGATTGCAGCAGCTAATGCTGAAACGACAGCCATTTGCGGTACTTGTAACCGACGCTTCATGGGTGAATAGAGAATCTCTTCACCTAACTCACAGCTGCGCGTCCCCCTTGGCAACTTATCAAAACGCCCCTCTGAATTCATTACAATAATGGAGCTTTCGCTTAATTCCATTACGATCCCCTTGTTCATGCGCTGTTCTTCCTTTCATTCAACTTTCTTCATCGCGAATATGTAAGTAATCCCGTAAATAAGGGTATGGACCGTTAAAAATAAGTGCAATGGCAATGATGTACTTACGATTTCGTTCCAAAGTTTTTCTAGATACTTGAACTTGCTCGAGCAGCTCTTTAATTGGCAGCTGTCGTTTCGTCAACAGAGTGCGCATAAGCTCTGAATCCTGTGCAAGTGTACGGCCGATACCGAAAAGCATCTGCCTTGAGTCGTCATGCTTGGGGGAGGCATCCGTTAATTCCGAGAAATTAATGTCAAAATCACTTAAGCAGCGATTAAAATCAATAATTTCACTTCGCCTTTCTTCTAAACCCTTCTGCTTCTCATAGGCTTCGATGGCTTGATGAACCTCTATTGGATTCATTAAGTTATCTTCTTCATCTTCTTGATCAAACGAGCTGTAAGGGATTTGCCCTTTGAAGCGTTGCTCCTTACGAATAAAATCAATGAGCCTTCGCCTGATAACAGTCTCTGCAAAACCTAGAAAAGATCTTCCCATAACCGAAGAGTATTGATTAATAGCTTCATTAAAAGCCGCTAGGGCAATGCTAAATTCATCATCTCTTGCGGGATCAATAAATCTCTTGCAGAACCTGCTCGTTACTTTGGCTACGTAGGGCTGATAATCTGAAATAAATTGATTCCTTAGTCGTAGGTCTCCCTCTTGAATCTGATGTATAGTTACCTCAAGTGAAGAGGCTTGCGGTTCATTTTTTCCATGGGACTCACTCTTTCCCAGAAACTTTTTGAATAGTACCAGTAGCACCTTTCCACCTCACAGTATAGTAGTTTCGTCCTTGTATATAACAATTCGGGGGGTACGTATGATGAAATTTATAAATAATTTGCTGATTCATTATAACATAGATCTCTAAATGAGCACCTACTGGCAAATAAACCCTTGTTTACGGTTTCAATTGCTTTATCTATCCTTTATAATATTAAGAAAACCTTTATCACGATGCCCTCTCAGATGAGCAATGTTGAATAGAGGTGGTACGACAAGGGAGGTGTTTCATATGGAAGCAAGCAATAACTTCGGTAAGTTTCTTGAAACGTTACGAGGCAAAGCTTCATTGCGTAAAGCAGCTAATAAGAGCGGTCTATCTCATGCATATATTAGAGATTTGGAACTGGGTCGTAATCGAACGACCAATGATGTCATTAAACCTTCTCCTGAGACCTTGAGAAAGTTGGCACAAGCTTATCAATACCCGTATACGGATTTACTTAAAAAGGCAGGATATCTAGAAGAAACTTCCACGTGGTCGAAGCCAGCGCAAGCAAATCTGGATACCATCTGGTATGTGGAATTCGGAATCCAATCGATTATCTACTACTCAGAAGACGGCATGCGAGAAGAACAAGTTGAATCTCTCGTGGCTTTCACACACTTTATCGAAACATTAACAGAGCATCATTTTGTGAAAATGGATATGCATCTTTTCGTAAATCTGAACAAAGTAAAAAAGTATGCCTCCTCAGAAGGCAAACTTTATTTTGATACATATGAAAATGCACCCTTCATCATTGCCGCAGCAATACCACAGAAGAAGTATCATCAAACGATTCTTGATTATGTCGCATTTAATAATGGACACAATTTGGAATCAATGGGTAATCCCTGTCCCTCATCGTTGAAAGCCAAGTTCTTTACTTAGCATGACATAAATGAAGAGAATCGTTGCCATACTCAATAGCTGGATCGGCATCACAACACTGAATACATTATCACTTAAAGCATGACGGTAGATCATGCCAATAATAACAACGATCATGTATAAATAGGCCCCGACATTTTCTCGATTGAACGGAATTCTCGTATAATGCGAAAGAAAGGTAAATCCTAATCTACGTTTATATAGTGTTAAGAGAAATGCGAATTTGCCCAACTGAATAAAGAAGCGCGTCACATAAGTAATGGTAAGATCGTTCTTGATCACATTATAGGCTTCGTCTTGTGTAAAATCGACACAAACAATGACAGTCGTTGATATGAGAACTGGCATAATGTAGCCGGAAAGTGCAATAAGCAATGCAGGTACAAATCGATATTTCCATACACACATAAGTAAGATACATATGATGCAAACCAATATTAAAGGCGAATTATTAATTAATGAGAGCAGTGAGCCTACCAGTACGGCAAGCGATATTTGTTTCCAATATGGCTTTATTCGAATCCGAAACAGCAGCAAGGAGAATAAGAGCATGGGAACAAAATGAATAATGGCTAGTATCAATTTTACCCATGTGAACAATTGCGCTTTCCCTCATTTCTAAGCGACGAAATCATACGATAAGCAACTTGACAATTTCTATAATTACATTTAAAAGTATACAAGATATTTGTACTTTTGCATTCAAAGTGGACTAAGTTGGCTGTTATAGCGTATAAGATGACAAAAGTTTCTGCAATTGTCTAGAAAGGATTGGAGTGAGATCCGTAAATGAAGCATGGCTTTACAGTCGCCATCGTAGAAGATAATTACTGGGTAGGTCAATTACTTGAAAACTATTGTCAGCAATGTGGATTACAGGTCATTTCGATCGTATCGGATGGGGAACAATTTCTACGGGATTACGATAAGCTGCAGCCAGATATACTTCTCATGGATATTGGGCTTGAAGGTAAATTGGATGGCATCAGCGTTGTGCAAGCCTTACGACTATCAGGGTATCAAATGAAGGTCATTATGGTTAGTGGAACAACGAATACCGAGCATATCTTGACCGCCTTTCATGAGCTTGATTCTGTCTATTTTCTCTCCAAACCTGTTATGCTGCCGAAATTTCAAGCTGCCATCCGCAAAACGATTGCAGAAATCCAATTAGATCGAAGCCGTATTTCGGAAGAACCACAGCCTGCCTCCGCAACGTGGATTACCGTTAAAAATCAAAAATCACAACTCCCTATTTCCGAAGATGCCATACTCTTTGTGGAAAAGGAAGACAAGCGACTCTCCAGAATTCATCTGGTGAACGGGGCTCAAATGGAATCCAGTTCGAATTTATCGGATATTCTGGCTCAAAGCACACCCCATATGTTCAGCCCCTTCAAGGGCTATCTAGTGAATCTGCGGCATGTCGTTTCGTTTGTGAAAGAAAGCGGGTTCCCCACTTCTCGGAGATTTATCATTCACTTGAGGCACACCTCCGTCAAGATCCCCCTCAGCCGTGATTTGCAGAAGGAATTCGCAAAGCTGCTGCAGGAAGTTAAATAAGGAAAACCTCCGACTATTCTCTGGCAATTGCTTCGAAAACAGCAAAATTCAGAAAATTAGCAGGAGGTTTTCCATTTCGTACAGTAAATCGCCTCAGGATGACACCCACCTCTAAGAATTCTTAGAGGTCTTTTTATTTTTCAGCTTGTCGCGGCGTGCGCTAAGCATTTTTAATCGCTTCATAAGTTGCTCTTCCCATTCCTGATCCTCAATTGTCTTGGCGAATCCTAACAGATCTAACGCCATGTCAATTTGGCAGCGAACGATATCGAGCGGCTCTTCGCCTTCGTGATTTACACAGTTGTCGTGCAACAGATGATCTTTGCCATCTACGTATTCAATAAAATCGACTTCAACAGCACCATCCCCATGGGCATATTCAGCGAGGATTTCATATTCGTTCTCCACCAGATAGTGAACCTCAATATGGTGACATACCGGGCAGAAGAGGATGGGCACATTGTGAATTTGTGTACGTATGTGCTTCAAAGTACCTTTTGTTCCAATCATACTGGCTCCACAGCAAAAACTCATGGAATTCCCTCCTAATCGTCGAACCCGGATTAATTTAATATATTCGTTACAAATGTGTGAAATTCCTTTTTCATAAGTGCGTTAGCTTATGTCAAATCATTCTAAATGTGTTTGAATAAGCATAATGTTAGTAATGACCGATCCATTACGTGTTTTCCGAATTCTTAAGATGAAGGGGAGAGCGGCGTGAACATGATTCCGAGTGTTTCCAGACAGATAGCCTTTGTGCAGTATGACGATCAATCCTCCAGCATGACAGTCCAGTATCATACCGGATTCAGAGCCTCCTACACCAATGTAAAACAAGATGAGTATCTCTTGCTTTTCACATCGGCGAATCGATATGATTCTCTAATGAGACTTACGGAGAGTAGGTACATGGAAGAAAACATTTCTACCAAGTAAGTCACAGGATCCCCTTTACCCTCGGCCAATCATGATGAGTAACCGCAAGTGGTACACAAGCAATCTCCCCCCTTTATTATGGGGTGGAGATTTTTGGTTTATATGGCGCATATGCTACAATAAAACATAGGATTAACACAATTGTTCCTTCTTACAACATAAGCAAGCAGAAAAGGTGAGTCTGATCTCTATTCAAGCACGCCCCTTTGCCCTTGATGGCGATACCCTTTATTTACTGGTACAATCCCCATCTGTCCAGTTTATTTATTGGCAGCTTTCTTCCAGTAAGCAGATGTTACTGCAAGAACATTTCCAGAAGGACTGGCGCTCTTTATCTCCTACACTACGGTTTCACGAAGTCGTTGATCCATCTCCCACATCCTTCAGCAAACTGCAGCAACCCGTAGATCGGGTCTCAGAGCTTATGCTTCCCCCTGGAGACTCCTGCTTTCTAAGCGGGTTAGCCTCCGGTCAATCGTATTGTGCAAGACTAGGTATCCGGAATGAGCAAGGATATTTCCTTCCGCTCCTGCATTCCAATATCATTCAAATCCCAGCGACAAGCCTGCCTAGCGATCATCATCCAGTCGAAACGGATCATCCTTTCATTTACCAGCCAACGTCTCTTCTAGTACCGCAAGTAACGCCTGATGAACATGCGTATTTCTCGGCCTATTCGGTGTATGTCCCGAAGAACACTTACCTTGTAGATATGGAATCTGGAGGCGATACTGATTGAGCACTAACGTACAAGGCTATATTGCTTTGCTCTTGCATGCCCATATCCCTTATGTTCGCCATAATTCATCTGACATTACGTTAGAAGAACGCTGGTTTTTTGAAGCCGTTGTCGATACGTACTTGCCTCTCATAGACATGATGGAAAAGCTTATAGAAGATGAAGTGCCATTCCGACTTACCTTGTCATTGTCTCCACCTCTGCTTGCCATGCTAGAAGATTCCCGCATGCATCTGCGGCTTCGCAAGCACCTCTCCTCGCTTTGCGAGTTGGGGCAGCGTGAAGTCATCCGCCTATGGGGGGATGAGGCCTTCGGCCCGCTAGCTAAGCTGTACGCGGATCAGTATCACCGGATCAGCCTCCTGTACGATCGGCTCCACGGCGATCTCATTGCCAAGTTCCGCAGCCTCAGCAGCACAGGCTGCTTAGAATTAATTACCTGCGCCGCGACACATGCGTTTTTACCCTTGGTAAAAAATGATAGTACGCTACGTGCGCAGCTCGAGTCGGCGGTACAGGAATTCCGCCGGCACTTCGGAGTCGCGCCTGCAGGCATCTGGCTGCCAGAGTGCGGCTATTCGCCTGCGCTTGAGCCACACCTGCAAGCGTTGGATCTACGTTACTTTATCGTAGATACGCATGCGCACACCTTAGCCCGCCGCGACGGCGACCCTGACAAGGACATCGCAGGTCTGCCGCTGCGCACGCCTGGCGGCGCCTGTGCGTTCGCCCGGGATCCCGAGGCCGGCGCCCATGTCTGGAGCGCCGAGGTCGGATACCCCGGCGACCCCGATTATCGCGAATATTATCGCGATATCGGGCACGACCTCGGCCGCGAAGGCGGCGCCGAGTGGGCGTACTTGAAGCCCTATGTGCTGCCGGACGGCGCACGCATCAACACGGGCTTCAAGTACTACAGCGTCACCGGCGATGGTGACGCCAAAGTGCCCTACAACCCGGCGCGTGCCGTTCAGAAAGCTCAGCAGCATGCTGAGCATTTCATCGCTAGCCGGGTGGCGCAAGTACGCCGCCTCGCGGAGCGGCGCCTGATGTTAGGCGCAGAGGCTGCGTCTGCGCCTCAAGAGCCCTATGTCATCGTATGCCCCTACGATGCCGAACTGCTTGGGCACTGGTGGTACGAAGGCCACCAGTGGCTCGAAGCCTTGCTGCGCGGCCTTGCCGCGCGCGTTGATGAAAGCGTAGTCGTGCAGACGACTACGCTTGGCGGCTACGCCGCCGCCCATGCGCCGACCATCGAAGCTACGCTTCCGGTATCGAGCTGGGGCCGCGGCGGCTATGCCGAGGTCTGGCTGCAGCCGCGCAGCCAGTGGGTTACGCCGCGGCTGCACGCGGCAGAGGATCGGATGGTGCTGGCTGCGCAGAAGCACCAGGACCCGGCAGCGCTTAGCAGCCTGCAGCTGCGTACGCTGAACCAAGCGGCGCGGGAGCTGATGCTCGCGCAGAGCAGCGACTGGACGTTTATTCTGGATGCAGATACGGTAACCTCCTATGCGACGAAGCGCATCGAATCGCATTTATCCCAATTCCATAACCTTATGAATACATTAGACAATGTCGGATCTGACAAAGAGCTAGCCACGCTGGTGCATGCTTTAGAACGAAAGACACCTTTCTTACCTGAGCTTCATTATCGACTTTTTCAGCCATCTTCCTTTGAACCTACTCTTCTACGCGCCCCCTCCCGTGTAGATACCGTAATACTTTTAAACGAAGTTGCCATTGCCTCGAACAAAGAGGCGACCCAACAGAGCTATCCGTCCAAACTGCGAATTCTCATGCTCGCTTGGGAATACCCGCCGCATGTCATCGGCGGACTGGCAAGAGCGGTTTGCGATTTATCCAGAGGGCTTGCTGCCGATGGACATTCCGTTCATGTCATCACCTGTCAGTCTCCAGAGTGTCTGCCTTATGAAGTTTCTGAGGGGGTCCATATTCATAGAGCGGAAGTACTCCCTACAACAGACTCCTTACACTTCCTAGATCGCGTATTCCAAATGAATATGGCGTTCACGGATCTCATGTTGTGCCTCTTACGACAGGGCCTCGTATTCGATCTGGTGCATGCGCATGAATGGCTAGTTTACTACACAGCACATGTCGCCAAGCATCAAGTGGGCCTCCCGCTTCTAGCAACGATTCACGCTACGGAAACAGGACGTAATCTTGGAAAACTCGAGTCACCGCTTCAAAAGCGGATTCATACCATAGAAGGAAAATTAACAGAAGCGGCCGATCATCTCATCGTTTGCAGTCTATCCATGCAGCAGGAAATTAAGGCGCTCTTTCATATTCCTATTCACCAAATAACGGTAATTCCAAACAGTGTTTCTCCCTTGCTTGAACCAGATCCAACGTTATTTACGATGAATCCACTGCTTGCTAACGCCATTTCCTCCAGCGAGATACCGCAGCGTGTCCTTGCTTTTCTAGGCCGTCTTGTGCATGAAAAAGGCGTACACACCCTTTTGGCCGCGATGCCGCAAGTACTCGCTCAATGCCCTGACGCCAAACTCGTCATCGCTGGAATCGGACCTGAGCGTAACGCATTAGAGGAACTCGCTCTTAGCTTTGGAGACCGAGTAAGCTTCACTGGTTTTCTCGATGAGGCTGACAAAAGCTTGCTTTTACAAAGGGCAGAAATTTGCATTTTCCCAAGCCTCTACGAACCCTTCGGTTTAGTCGCATTGGAAGCGATGGCCAGCGGAACGCCACTCATCGTTTCAGATACAGGAGGCCTGGCGGAGATCGTCAGCCACGGGGTTAACGGATGTACATGTCCTCCAGGCGACAAGGATGCTTTAGCTGCACAAATCATTCAGCTTTTGGACCAACCGCAATATGCAAATAAGCTTGCTGCTACTGCCTTACGTACTGTTCACAGTGAATATAACTGGAAGAAAATTGGATCTTTGACAACTCACGTTTACGAGGCAGTGATTTCGAATCTGGCTGCTTCAACCAGTCATTCCCCGCATCAAAAGGAAATAATCAAGTAATTTGGATAACCGTACCAAATGAAAGCGTGACCAGTAAGAATTTTCAGTTTTTTTTCAAAGAATCATTGATTCCTTTGTCAGAATTAGGTAACCTAATTGCAAGACTTGTGCTCCATCGTTCAGTCCTCTTGGCCTGATCTGAATGCGCGATCAAACAAATGAGTGGGGAAGTGATTGTATTGCCAAGACATCTGGTCATCGGAAATGGAAAATTCCTTATTAACCTCGATCAGCATTCCTACATGCGGGATCTGTACTATCCTTTCGTAGGCCAGCTTAACCATATTGGCGGTTATCAGTGCCGTGTTGGTGTATGGGTAGATGGTGACTTCGCATGGCTGAATGCCCCTGAGTGGCAATTCAAGCTCGCGTATGTGGAGGATTCCCTCGTCACAGAAGTGACAGCTACACATCCCGGCCTCGGTGTTACTCTGCTTATGAATGACGGTGTTCACCAGCGCGAAGATATTTATTTGAAACGAATTCATATTACCAATCACACGAATACGGTTCGTGAAGTACGTATGTTCTTCAACCAGGATCTGCTCATTAATGAGACAGAGGTTGGCGATACAGCCGCTTACTACCCTTCTACGAATACCGTCTTTCATTATAAAAAGGATCGTTACTTCATGTTTAACGGAAGTACTGGCACGGAAGGAATATTCCAATATTCTACCGGTGTCAAAAGGTTCTATAACGCCGAAGGCACATGGCGAGATGCGGAAGATGGCCATCTGATGGGCAATGCCATTGCACAGGGGTCGGTCGATAGTACGATCTCTTTCCGACTGTTCGTCCCACCTAACGGCAACCAAACGCTCTACTATTGGATGGGCGCTGGCAAGAATCTGGAAGAAGTGAAGAAGCTCGACTCCTACGTCAAAGACAGCCACCCAGGCAAACTGCTTGACCGTGTGACGGTGTATTGGCAGCGTTGGGCGAACAAAATCGATCGCGACTACTTTGATCTCACACCGGAAGTGCAACGCCTCTTCAAACAAAGCCTGTTGCTCGTCCGCACGCAAACCGATGTGAACGGAGCTATTATTGCCGCGAATGATTCTGACATCATGCAGAGCAACCGAGATCATTACAGCTACATGTGGCCGCGCGATGGTGCGTTAATCGCTTATTCGATGTCCATGGCTGGCTACCAAGGCATGATTATTCCGTTCTTTAACTTCTGTGCGAATGTACTGTCACCAGAAGGTTACTTGCATCACAAATACAATCCAGACGGTACCGTAGGATCCAGCTGGCATCCTTATATTCATTCCGGTCGTGTACAGCTTCCGATTCAGGAAGATGAGACAGCACTTGTTTTATTTGCTTTGTGGCAGGATTTCCAGAAAAATGGAAGTTTGGAATTTGCGCAATCTCTGTATCGGAACCTCATTCGTAGAGCGGCTAGATTCATGTCCACTTACATTGATCAAGAACTGAACCTACCGAAGCCAAGCTACGATCTATGGGAAGAACGCTACGGGATCTATACCTTCACGGCATCTGCTGTGTACGGGGGATTGATCGCTGCTTCGAACTTCAGCAATTTGTTTGGAGATGAGGAGCGCAGCAATCGCTACAAGCACACCGCGGAGAAAATTAAATCCGGTATCCTGAAGCATTTGTGGGACGAAGGTGAACAACGATTCGTTCGCGGTTTGTATATGGAAGACGGCCAGTGGGTGAAGGATATGACGTTGGAAAGCTCCGTGTACGGTATCTTTGAATTTGGCGTTCTGCCTGCTGATGATCCACGTGTCGTAAGCACGATGTTAGCTAACAAAGAAGGTCTCATGATCAAAACCGAAGTCGGTGGCTCCGCCCGTTACCATCATGATTATTACTTCCAACGCTCCACCGATATCGAGAAAGTGCCGGGCAATCCTTGGATCATTTGTACCCTCTGGATCGCAGAATGGGAAATCGAGTATGCCAAAACGGTTGCTGACCTCGAGGCACCGCGCAAAACGCTCGAGTGGGTCGTCAAACATGCCATGGAAAGCGGTGTGTTGTCTGAGCAATTGGATCCTTTCTCCGGCGAGCCGGTGTCTGTTGCTCCACTTACTTGGTCGCATGCGACCTATGTGCTGACTGTGGTTAAATATCTCAACAAATATAAGCAACTCGCGAAATAGGGCAAGTCAAGCCGTTCTCCTTGGAGGACGGTTTTTCATTGCGCGCTGTCTATTCTTATTGGAATATTGTGTGGTACGATAGCTTGTAGATAGTGGTATAGTTACAATGGTCTTCTGTAGGAGGTATATTCATGGGTAGTATCATCACGCTTATCGTATTTGCTCCTATTATTCTGTTCCTTGTTATTGGTATACTTCCTAATTCTCGCAACAAAAATCGCCCACAAGGCCGACGTGGTACTAACGACTCTAGTGGCTTTGCCACCTATGACTCCATGGATTTCTCTTCTAACAAGAGTCATCACCATAATCATCACCATCACGGTGGGCATAGTGACCATGGTAGTCACGGTAATTCCCACGATGGCAGCGGGGATAGCGGTGGGGGAGATTCTGGCGGTGGTGATGGAGGTGGGGGCGGCGATTAATCAGTCACCCAATACGACTCGGAATAACCAGCCTTTCTCATACGGCGACTCATAAAGCATTCCCGTTGCCCGCTCGATTAGTATGTTCACAGCGGTCACTTCACCCGTTACAGGAGAAAATAAATCGTGCTCATCTACCGCTGTTTCGAGGGAACTCATGAACGCACCTTTCGTTAATTGCACACCTTTTTCTGGCAGTTCGATGTACAGAATAATGCCCCATTTTTCTAATGCATACTCGGTAAGCCCGATTACCGCCTCACTGCCTTCTTGGCGTATCCAAAACAACTCTTCTGTTATAACATCCATGACACGATCGATCTCCTTAGAAAGAAAGACCCCTCCGCCCGCATTCGCATGCTAACCGAGGGGCCTTCCTATGTAGTTAAAACTTATTTAACAACCAAGTTTTTGTCGCCTGGTTTCCAGTTCATTGGGCACAATCCGCCGGATTGAAGCGCTTGAAGCACACGAAGTGTTTCTTCTACGCTGCGGCCTACGTCGTTGTGGTTAACAACTTCGTATTTCAATTCGCCTTCTGGATCGATGATGAATAGACCGCGAAGTGCGATACCTTCTTCTTCGATTAGAACGCCGTAGTCACGTGCTACGGATTTCGTAATGTCAGCAGCAAGTGGGAATGCCAATTTGCCAAGACCATTATCGTTAACCGGTGTGTTGATCCACGCTTTGTGTGTGTGAATGCTGTCGATGGAAACACCAAGAATTTCAGTGTCCAAAGCTTTGAATTGATCAGCAGCATAGCTAAGTGCTGTGATTTCAGTCGGACATACGAATGTGAAGTCCAATGGGTAGAAGAAAAGAACTAACCATTTTCCTTTGTAATCGGACAAAGATGCTTTACCAAATGCTGTACCGTCACCTGTAGCTGTCTCCATTGTAAAATCAGGAGCTTGTTTACCAACTAAACGTTCTGCCATGGGTATAATTCCTCCTCAAAATCTATCTAAATTCTATATTATCCGTATAAAATGGTATCATCCCCCTACTTGAAAGTCAATAATTAGATCGTATACTAAATAATAATTATTTTAATCCATGAAGGCTTAACCGTTGTGAACGCATTCATTCCTTTACATACGTTTTTGGATAGTTTGCTCCCTCTCACAGAGAACCAAAAGAAGCGTTTCTCGAGCTTAATTACGACCACAACGTTGACCAAAGGTGAACATTTGCTTCGAGCTGGCGATTCACTTTCTTATTTATATTTCTGCTTATCAGGCTGTAGCTCGTTAACGAATTCGTACGGGGCTTTGAGCGAGATCGTTATGAGATTCTGATTAGCAAAATAAAGCTGCTGCACTTGATCCAGCGGATCTCCCCATCCCTAACGGATACGCTTCTCAAGAATGGTTAGTTGATCCGGCACCTCAGCCTGATATAAAAAAGCCCGCATTCCCGAAGCAGATTTGCTTCGAAAGTGCGAGCTTATTTTGTATAATTATTTGCGCATTGCGTCAACAATCAATTGACCCATTGCCAGCGTACCGATCGCTGTGCTCTTATCCACTGCGATGTCGCCTGTGCGGTGACCAGCGTCTAAGACTTCTTTCACAGCGCGCTCGATGGAATCCGCAGCTTCGTGGTAACCGAAAGTCAATCGGAACATCAAGGCAACGGAAAGAATTGTTGCGATTGGGTTGGAGATACCTTGACCTGCGATATCAGGTGCAGAACCGTGTACCGGCTCGTACAAGCCGAATGCACCTTCACCTAGGGAAGCGGATGCTAGCATCCCGATGGAGCCTGTAAGCATCGCTGCTTCGTCGCTCAAGATGTCGCCGAACATATTCTCTGTTACGATAACATCGAAGCTGGACGGACGGCGAAGCAATTGCATCGCACAGTTATCAACCAATACGTGCTCAAGCTCAACATCTGGGTAGTCAACCGCGATACGGTTAACCGTTTCACGCCATAGGCGTGATGTTTCAAGAACGTTCGCTTTGTCAACGGAAGCAAGCTTCTTACGACGCGTTTGCGCAATTTCAAACGCTTGACGCGCGATACGCTCGATTTCAGTTACGTTATATGCACAAGTATCAACCGCTTCTTGCCCGTTAGCTGTTTCACGACGGAATTTCTCACCGAAGTAAATACCACCAGTCAACTCACGAACAACGATCAAATCTGTACCTTCAAGAACTTCTGGTTTCAATGTAGAAGCTTCTTTCAAGCAGTCGAAGATGAACGCAGGACGGATGTTAGAGAACAAACCAAGCGCTTTACGAATACCTAGAAGACCTGTTTCAGGACGAAGCTCTTTAGAATTGTTGTCCCATTTCGGACCACCAACTGCTCCAAGAAGTACAGCATCTGCGGATTGACAAACTTTCAATGTTTCTTCCGGCAGTGGTGTACCTTTCTCATCGATTGCAATACCGCCGAAAAGCGCGTGCTCTGTTTCAAATTGATATCCGAATAATTCTTCCGTACGTTTCAATACTTTTTCTGCTTCTGCAACGACTTCTGGACCAATACCGTCCCCAGCGATTACCGCAATTTTTTTAACATCAGCCATGACAATCATTCACTCCTTATTTTAGCAAACCTAGTTCGTTAGTTTCCTATCGTTATATCCTGACCTCATTGTACCATAAGGAGACTCTCTTCTTTAGATATAAAATCTATTGCGTTTATAGGTTTCACCTATTAACATTTTTCAATGACTATTCTAGAACGCCAATACTTTTGATGATCACTTTAGGTGAAATATTGACTTGTGCATCAGATAACGCTTTTCCCCAATTATCCTCTATCTTCTTCCAGTCTTTATAGTGGAATGCACGTACATGAACGCCAAACTGAAAAGGATCTAATTGGTATTTTTGAGCTTTCTTGATTAGTGCCGCGCATTCTTTTTGTAACTCGATTTCAATGGCTTGTTCCAATTGCTTTTTTTTCTCATCTACGTCTAAAGGAAACAACCGTTCTGTCAAATCGATCTGAGCCTTCATCTCGATATCAATCGTCAAATGATTACCTTCGAATTTCGCCTTGATTTTAGGCTTTCCTTTTTTGATATTAAAGCTCACATACGACATTTCTTTGTTCGTATGGAATATTTCAGGAGGAAGTTGAAACGTTAACGGAATGCTATTTTTTGCATTGCCCTGCAATAAGTTAAGCAGAGAACTCTCTTGATGATTCAAAGAGGTCGCGTAAGTACCGTCTTTATGTAAAAGAACAGTACCTGAAATGACGAGTTCATTTTTCATAGGTTTCATTTCAGTTAATGCAGGCGTCATTCCTTTATCCTTTATTTGTTGATGAAATTGTTGTAATGAGGTTTGCACGGTGACCCTGCTCTTATATGTGCTTTCTACAAGATCTTTAATCACGGTGGCAATTCGACCTTTATCACTCATGTTCGTATTCATCACATCTTTAACTGTCCCATCAATCACAATCACATTCGCATTAATCTCATTTCGGGAATCACGAAAGAGAACATCTAAATAGGGGAATGAGTTTCTTTGCTGCAGTAGTTTTTTTCCTATGAGCACATTTTGTGATTTCCCGTATGCAAGGTTGCCGCTTGACTTACTATCAATTTCCCCTTTTGATTTGCGCATCGTATTAGACCTTGCGAATGTGATTTTATATCGATCCTTGGCTTCTTTCGTGAAAACAGGAGTTGACGTGTACACGACAAGCTTATTATTCTCATCAAAATCAATTGCCTCTGTAAGAACAAACTGTTGATTCTCTATATAGACGGCTTTACCGCACCCTGATACGATCATTAAAACGACCAATGTCAACGAAATAGGTTTGAATTTCTTCATGATTTCGCTTCCTTTCTCATGAAATAATGAAAAATCCATCCATACACCCAAAGAAAAATTGGTAATACGTAAGCACTATATATCCCTATTATCCCCCAGGCTTGGCCCATTTGAGTGATTTGGGAAGAAGTAGGGATAAAGAAGAATGACGATAAGACCCATAGGAATAGGAGTATGCGTAAAGCACTACGATGATCTTGCTTGCCTAATAATTGACTAATTCCGAGTGTGGCCGCGTAGAGATACGGAATTATCGTCATAAATATCATAAACAAATAAAAGCTCAGGCAGATGATCTCCAGCCGTTCTATAAACGGCAATTGGATCACCTTCAATAAATTAAGCATGGGATAAACGTAATCTGCGACCTCAGTCGGAGAGAATCTAATAAAACAGACGATTGTCGCTACTAGATACACAATCATTGTTAATGAATTGGCAATCACAATTCCTTTGGAAGCTGATTTCTTGTCCTTAAGAAAAGGATAAAGAATGAAAGTAAGTTCAAATCCAAGGAAAGAATAAATGGTTGATTTTACGGCAGACAGAATGGGATACACGCCAACTTTTCCTATTGGAAAAAGGTACATCCATTGGATATCTTTGAGTGCAAATAGCAATAAGAAAGGTAACCACAAAGTAATAAATAAAACAAGCTCAGCGAAGAGTCCAATCATCCTTATCCCGTGCTTCGTAATTATATAGATGGGGATGGTAAAAAGGATCATTAAGATGACGTTTCGTGTATCCTGAACGATCCATATTTTCATGATATGAATGGTTGAATACATAACGCTACTTGCTCCACTTACGACAACCAGAATCCATACTACCGTTAAGCCTTTACCCACCCATTTACCAAAGTATGTAGTTAAAAGTTCGAATATGGTATGCTCGGGATTCTTCTTCATAATTCGAATGATGACTAAGCTTAGCAGCGTGGACACCATCCAGCCTATTATGATTGATATCCATCCATCGGTACCTGCCCTTTTAGCCAAATCGCTTGGCAGAGATAGGACACCAATCCCCACTTGGGTTTCAAAAATAATCAAGATATATTGGATTAAGGAGATTTGATTGAACGAATATTTGTTCATGGTTAATCTTCCCCTTTTCGTTTGCTTTGCTTTATTCGGAAACTCCGGTACTTTTAATCGTAACATGCGGTGAAACATTTACAGTTGCTTCAGATAGTACTTTTGGCCAGTTACCCTCTACCTTTTTCCAGTTTTTATAATTATGTGCTCTCACATAAATACCAAACCCAAAGGGGGCCACTTCATGCTTTTGGGCTTTTTTGATGACATCTTGGCACTCTCTTTTTAGTTCATCTTCAACCGCTTGTATCAGCTGTTTGCTCTGTTTCTCCATGTCTAAAGTAAACATGCGTTCCATTAAATCAATCTGAATCTTCATCTGGATATCGATGGTAAGATGATTTTCTTCAAATTTTGATTTAAAGTTAACATTTACTTTGTTAATATTGAAGCTCACATAAGACAATTCTTCTTCCGAATGAAATAATTCAGGAGAAATGTGAAACGTTAGCGGTATGGGATTATTCGTATTTCGCTGCAACAATAGCAATAACGAACTTTCTTGATTATTCAAAGAAGTCGCATAGGTACCATCTTTATGTAAAAGGGTGGTCCCTGAAATAATAAGATCATCCTTCTCTACTCTCATTTCCGTTATACTTGGCGTTATTGCACTATCCATCATTTCTTGATGGAATTTCTGGAGGGTTGTCAGCACCGAAATTCTGCCTTTATATGTACTTTCAATCAATTGTTTGATCACGATACCCAATTGGCCTTTATCACGCATATTTGCATACATAACCTCTTTTACAGGCCCATCAACCACTATCATATTGGCATTAATTTCATTTTTAGGATCGCGAAAGAAGACATCTAAGTAGGGTAATACATTGGTTTGCTGCAACAGTTTTTTTCCTATAAGAATACTTTGCAACTTGCCTGGCCCAAAACTGCCGTTTATTTGCGACTCGAGTTGTTTCTTACCAATACGCATCGTTTCCGCAGTTGTCGAAGTGATTTTATATTTATCCTTTGCTTCTCTACTGAAGACAGGACTAGCAGTGTAGATGACCAATTTCTTATCTTCATCAAAATCGATACCCTCAGCAACCATAAAACGTTGATTTTCGATATATACTTCCTTACCGCACCCCGTTAAACATAATAAGCCTGCCCCAGTTAAAAGAATACTCCTCCATTTCATCATTGCTTGTGTTCCTTTCTAGCAGGATGGAACAGCAATCCGTAGATCCATAGAAAAATGGGAAGCATATACGCGACATAAGTACCTGCCATCCCCCACGATTTGCCCATATCATTTATTTGAGAAGCAGAAGGGAGAAAAAAGAAGGGTAAGATGAACCAGAGGCACATGACGACTCGTAACATAGTTCGATGATCCTCCATACCGACTAATTGACTTGCACCAAGAACAGCTGCATATAGATAGGGAATGATCGTCATAAACAGCGTAAACAAATACACGGAAAGAAAGATGATTTCCAATCTCTCCAAAAAAGGCAATTGAATGAGCTTCAATAAGTTGAGCGTAGGATAGATGTAATCATTGATCTCATCTGGAGAAAATCTAACAAAACTGACTACCGTTACCATAACGAATATAATCATGGATATAGAGTTTGCAATTATAATCCCTTTGGACGCTGACTTCTTGTCCTTTAGAAACGGATATAGAATGAAAGCCATTTCAAACCCGAGGAAAGAAAGAATTGTTGATTTCACAGTGGACACAATGGGAAACAGACCTTCTTTACCAATTGGAAGAAGAAACTGCCAATGGGTATCTTTTAATGCATACAATAACAAGAAAGGCATCCACATGGAGACAAGGAGAACGAGCTCAGCAAAGAGTCCGATCACCCTAATTCCATGCTTCGTGATGATATAGATGGGTATAATGAGCAGGAGCATTAAGATAAATTCCCGCATTCCAGGTACGATCCAAAGCTTTACGAGATAGACTGTTGAAAACATAACCACACTTGCTGCATATGCCGCATATAGAATCCAAAGAACGGATACACCTTTCCCCACCCACTTTCCAAAGTATTGAGATAAAAGTTCGAACACCGTAAATCCATGGTTCTTATTCATAATTTGAATAATGACTAAACTTACTAGCGTAGACAAAATCCAACCCAATATAATAGATATCCAACCATCCGTACCCACAGTTTTAGCTAAATCACGAGGAAGGGATAAGACGCCTATCCCGACTTGCGTTTCAAATATGATTAAAATGTATTGGATCAAAGAAATTTGATTAAACGCATATTTCATATTTGATCTTCACCTTCTCTGTTTGCACCCTGTCTGATAAGTTGAGTTGGATTGGTCGAAACTGGGCGTTTTTTCATTTTCCACATCGGGAGTCGAATCCATACGTCTTTCCAATCAGACAGTCGGATCGGAGCAATTGGACTTCCATAGGAGATACCAAACGATTCCATTGAAATAAGTAGTGCACCTATAATCATCAATCCAATTACTATTCCCACCATACCGAACACAGCGGCCAGAAGCATCATTGGAAAACGAAGCAACCGCAGCGAGGAGGACATATCATAATCAGGAATAATAAAGGAGGAAATTGCCGTGATAGCAACGATGATAACCATAATATTACTTACAATTCCCGCTTGCACAGCCGCCTGACCGATGACAATACCCCCTACAACACCTATTGTTTGTCCGATTGGGCCCGGTAGACGCAAACCAGCTTCCCTTAACATCTCTAGGGCCAGTTCCATAAGAAACGCTTCAACAATTGGAGGAAAAGGTACCTTTGCTCTGGATTCCCCAATCGATATCAACAGGGCTAAAGGAAGTACTTCATAATGAAACGAAACAATGGCTATATATATCGCCGATAAAGAGATTGTTGTAATTAAGGCTAGAAAGCGCAATAAACGCAGGAAAGTGGCTATGAGCCAACGATTGCTGTAATCATCAACACTTTGAAAGAACGCCGAAAAAGTTACAGGAGCCACGATTACGCTGGGGGAGTGGTCGACAACGAGAACTATTCTTCCTTGCAAAATATGGGCTGCAGCCGCATCGGGACGTTCCGTCATAATTAACTGCGGAAACAAACTTATTGGATGATCTTCAATATACTCCGCTAATTCTCCCGTATTCAAAATGGCATCCACATTAATTTGCGATAGTCGATCCTCCATTTCTTTCACAATATTAGGTTGTGATACATCTTCGAGATACATGATTGACACTCTCGTATTCCCACGAGAACCAATGCTATATTCTTTTATTTTAAGTTCGCGATTAGGAAGATAGCGCCTGATCATAGCAATATTCTGCCCTGAAGTCTCGACAAACCCTTGATGCGACCCCTTTAGCGTCGATTCGATTTGCGGTTCTTTAATCGCTCTTTGAGGCCAGCCTTGTGTATGTAAAATAAGTGAACACTTCTGCCCCTCAATAATTAGGACGCTTTTACCTTGAAAAATCGCATTTTCAACATCTGTCCATAAAGTGATCATTTCTGTTTTTGCAATTGTAATGGAAGAGTTCCAAATATCGTTGATCGACTCGAGTTCATACATAAGCGGATATAAGATGTTATTATTGATCGCTGATTTATCAATGAGCCCTTCCAAATAGACAAGAACGGCATTGTCCCCTGTCCTTAATTGAAACCGACGTGTAACAAGATCTGGAGCAAATGTAAAAAATGTTTGCAAGGTAGCAAGGTCATTTTCAATTACTCCTGTAATCGTTTGAAGTAGATGAACGGATGATTGCTTACTTGGAACTGAATTCATACCTTTTAACCATCTCCGAATCGATACCATCCTTGCACCACCATTCCTCTATCACATGTACAGCATATTTTCCCACTTTTAGGTAAAATTATTCTCTGGTTGTCGATTCATTCCAAATTTGATCATGAAAAAACACCCAGAGCCATGCATCTGAGTGTTGGTTACCAATCTTTAATATGTTTTGCAAATGCGACTCCATCGCCTTCGCCAGATCGCTTCAAACATAATACCCCGCGCTTGAACTTAACTTGGTTTGATGATCATGAAAATGAACAAAATGACACCTACAGTAGATGCCGCATAGAAATAGTTACGCGCCTTGGTCCATAGCAGCACCTGCTCACCAGGGAGTGTAGTCGCCTTCTGGTTCGAAGGATCCAGAACCCAGCCTCCGAGTTTTTTTTGATTTGGCGTAGCAAAGCCGATAGCAATGATTTGAATGATCACATAGGCCACAAGCGAACCAAACAGCCAAATTTGCATGAAAGAACCATAATCGCCTAACCAAAACAATAACAAACCAGTTAGTACCGCGAGGCTACCGCCGATTTTCGGAAAGATCTCTAACCGACTTCCGACGCTCAAGGACATCCGCAATTCCTCTAGCGTTTGTTTTTTTCTTAGCAGCACATGGGCAAAAAACGTTGGACCAACACCGATAATGGCAGACAATACATGAATAAGTACAAGAAACTTCATGCTAAATTCACCTCTCGCTTTGTAATATATAAACAACACAGTTTATAACATACAATCTAGAGAGAGAATTTTCTATGAGTGCAGACACCATTAGTGTATATTTTTACCATATACTCGATTAAAATTTCATCAATTATTATCGCTATCTCCAGCTGTCAGCAAAGGTTCGTACATCATAATCGCATGGTTATCCGTCACCCATTCATCCCTTACGAGCTGCCCTTCTCGATTCTTCACCCTCCGGTGAATGTCATTATGCCGGACATAGCCCCCCCAGTATTCTCTTGTAATTCTGTGGCTCTTCTCATAAATTTCGTAGCTATGAAGATTGGGACTAAGTGCGCGCCATTCACCAACTAAATGGGTATCCGAAACATGGATCGTCAGCTGATACGGTTCTTGTGTCTCGTTCCGAATTTGCAAATCCAAGTAGTTATAATAACACGTTGCCCCGCTCCCAAAAGGCTGAGATCTCCCCGCATCTGGAAATACATCATAGCTGTGACGATACCTTTCCGTTACCGTAAGCGGCGTATGCAGCGTCATCCAATAGATCAAATTCGAAAGCTGGCATAAACCGCCGCCAACACCTGTCTTCACCTTTCCGTGAAAAAGCACCATACCATCGACATACCCCTTCCTACGGGGTGTGCTGCCAATTAAGCGCCAATATGAAAAAGTTTCACCAGGCTGAATGATCACACCATTCAACTGCTTCGCAGCAATTTTCAAATTGATTACTTTGTTGTGCTGAAGCCACATATCTACATCCTTCAACTGTCTTAGAAGAGGGGTACTGTGCGTGAACGCTAGTTGTGGGAGGATGTCACTCTGTTTATGAGTGGCGTACTTTTTGTCATCGAATAACCAGGCCAAATATCGTTTCAAACGATATGCTTTGATCCCTAGATAAATCCTTGCACGACTTCGGTGGATCGGTTTTAAGGGTTTACTCATACGATAAAAATCCCCTTTCTCATATCCTCTCCCCATCTTAATTTCAATATAATCCCAAGTCAACGGACCCAAAACCGATATCAAACTTAATCACGCCACTATCCCTAGCATTAGGTGAGTTTCTATATTTGCATCCAGAATTTGAGATTAAGGACTTCCGTGATGGCACTCGTTATATCGATTTTGCCTACATTAGACAAGGGCTGAAGCTTGCTATCGAAATTGATGGGTACAGCACACACGCCAGCCAGATCAGTCGCACGCAACTCTCAGATGGACTCATACGTCGGACCTGGCGCAGCCTCCACGCTGCTCTTTAAGGCCCTTTTCGGGCCTTATCCGCGCCCTCGGCGCCACACCCACTGCAATAGCGCCCAAAGGGGCAGCTATTTCCTCCTTTCACTCCCGGCGCAGCCACGCGCTGCACTTTAAAGCCCTTTTGGGGCCTTATCTGCGCCCACGAGCGCCGCTCTCACTACAATAGCGCCCAAAATAGGCGCTATTGCTCACGTTCTCGCCTGGCGCGGCCGGCACGCCACAAAAAACACCCAAAGCGCCAATGGCCTTGGGTGCTGCATCTCTTTTATGCGTTTTGCAAATACGATTCCATCGCTTTTGCGAGCTTTTTCATGCCCAGAACGGTAGTTTCTTTATCTGTATGCGTGTAGTTCAGGCGCATCGTGTTGTACTGTGGATTCTCCGCGTAGAACGTAGCGCCGGGAACAAAGGCAACGCCTTCTTTGACGGCGATTTTCAACAAATCCGCTGCGTTAATTTGCTCAGGAAGCTCCACCCAAATGAACATGCCGCCTTTTGGCTCTTCCCATTTCAGACCAGGCCAGTTCAGCTCCTTGAGAAGTCCTGACATGAACTTCATCCGATCTAGATACTGTTCACGGATTAAGGAAATGTGCGCGTCCAGATCAAAATGCTCAAGCAAGTGATACAGCGTTTGTTGATCAATTGTACTGGAGTGCAGATCCGCGGATTGCTTGAAGCGTGCAACTTGACGAATTAGCGACTCGTCGCCCATCACCCAACCTGTACGGAAAGCAGGAGCTACGGTTTTGGAGAAGGTGCTTGTGTAAACAACGTTTCCACCCTCCGCTTTTCCACCTAACGAGTAGACAGTCGGATAACTCTCGCTCTCGTCAAACTGGATTTCCCCGTATGGGTCATCTTCCAGAATAAGCACATCCGCGCCGCGGCAAATATCCAGCAAGCCTTGACGACGTTCCAAGCTCCATGCACGCCCCGCAGGGTTCGAGAAGGTTGGAATCACATAAACCATTTTCGGGTTATGCTTCGCAATTTTTGCTGCCAAATCATCAAGAATCATCCCGTCGCTATCGCTGTCAACGGAGTAGATCTTTGCGCCTTTGGCTTGGAACACTTGGATCGCGGCCAAATACGTTGGACTTTCAACGAGAATGACATCGCCTTCATCAATATATACGCGTGTTAAAAGGTCAATCGCTTGCTGCGAACCTGTCGTCAACAGCATCTCGTCTGGTGTAACCAGCATGTTCTTCGCTGCCATCCGCTTACATAAGGATTCACGCAAAGGCTTGTAGCCCTCTGTTAACCCGTACTGCAACGCAGACTTCCCGCCGCCAACAACTCTTGTGAACGCTTCGCTAACCGCGTCTAATGGGAAAAACTCTTCAGCAGGCAATCCGCCAGCAAAGGAAATAATCGAGCTCCCTTGAGTTAGCTTAAGAATTTCTCTTACTGCTGACGATGAGAAGCCTTCCAACGATTTAGAAAATCGATATTTCATACAGGGACGCATCCTTTCGCATTTGTAGAAAGCACCCCTCCTCGAATCTTGGAGGTGAGGTGCTTATCCGGGTTGCCATGAAAGCTAAGAGATTATTATATTAACGTAACGTTGCTTCTGTTACTTGTTGGGTTTTTGCGTTTCTCAATCAGTCTGTTCACAGCGTCTAGGTATGCCTTCGCGCTTGCTTCCAGAATGTCCGTAGAAATACCGCGCCCTTGAACGGAAATCGTGTCCTGTTTCAGAACAACATGAACTTCACCAAGCGCATCTTTCCCGTGGGAAACGGATTTGATGGAATAGTCGTCAAGCTCAACGTTTTCCTTCGTTGCTTTATCAATTGCGTTATAAATCGCGTCAACCGAACCGTTTCCTACCGCGCTTTCAGCCACTTCGCTGCCATCTTGGAAGCGAACATGAACCGTAGCAGTTGGCGTCATTTGGTTGCCGTAGGCAACTTGAAGCGTGCCCAGTGCGAAAATTTCCGGTGTCTCGATCAATTTTTCTTCGATCAAAGCACGAATATCTTCATCTTCTACCTGCTTCTTGCGATCTGCCAAATCCTTAAACTTGGCAAAAGCCACATTCACTTGCTCGTCGTTGAGCTCGTAGCCAAGATCAATGAGCTTCTCACGGAATGCGTGACGTCCGGAGTGTTTGCCCATCACGAGCTTACTTTCCTTCACGCCGATCGTTTCCGGAGACATAATCTCGTACGTTGTTTTCTCTTTGAGCATGCCATCTTGATGGATGCCTGACTCATGCGCGAAGGCGTTAGCGCCAACGATCGCCTTATTGCCAGGAACCACCATGCCAGTCAGCTTGCTAACTAGACGGCTGGTGCGGTAGATCTCGTTCAGCACAAGCGAAGTCTTCGCTTGGTAGAAGTCTTGGCGTGTTTCCAGCGCCATGACGACCTCTTCGATCGAGGTGTTCCCTGCGCGCTCGCCAATGCCATTGATGGTGCCTTCGATTTGATCGGCACCATTCAGAACAGCTGCGAGCGCGTTCGCAGTTGCCATGCCTAAGTCGTCATGGCAATGCGCGCTCAATTGAATTTTCTCAATGCCTGAGACTGTCTCTTTCAGCATTTTGAAAATATTCCCGTAGTCATACGGTGTCATATAACCAACTGTATCTGGAATATTCACGACAGAAGCGCCAGCGCGAATTGCCATGCTTGTTACTTCAGCGATAAAATCCAGCTCCGTACGTCCAGCATCTTCGAGTGAGAACTCGATTTTGCTGAAATACTTCTTCGCATATTTAATCGCTGCTTCAGCCGTTTCCAGCACTTGGTGCTTCTCCATCCGCAGCTTATGTTGACGGTGAATTGGAGATGTAGCAAGGAAAAGATGAATACATGGATCTTGTGCACCTTGAAGGGCTTCACGCACAGCCTCGATATCATTCTCTCTTGCACGGGACAAGCCGATAACAGAAGCGTTCTTAATCGCTCTAGCGACCGCATTCACACCAGCCAAGTCCCCTGGGGATGCCGCAGGAAAACCAGCCTCCATACGATCCACACCAAGCTTCTCTAACTGCAAGGCGATCTCAACCTTCTCCTGAGTGTTCAAGTTCACACCTGGTGACTGCTCACCATCACGAAGGGTTGTATCAAAAATGTAAATTTTACGCACCATGTCACCTCCCAAAAGTTTTCAATAGAAAACTTACTTCGTAAGCTTTTTCTAAGATATTTTTTCCAAGTCGTTATAGTATTCACAGGGAGCAATTGGGAAATTCTCCTCAATCACTCCCTGTGGAATGTACAGCCTATAAAATTCAATAATACCAAAGATTATTTTTTGATCCAGTGCATCATTTCACGCAATTGGGAACCAACAACCTCGATTGGGTGTTGAGCTTCGTTACGACGCGTTGCGTTCATGAATGCAAAGTTGGATTGGTTTTCCAAGATGAAATCGCGAGCGAATTTACCTTGTTGGATGTCGGAAAGAACTTCTTTCATCGCTTTTTTCGTTTCAGCTGTGATGATGCGAGGACCTGTTACATAGTCACCGTACTCAGCTGTGTTGGAGATGGAACTACGCATGGAAGCAAGTCCACCTTCGTACATCATATCAACGATCAATTTCAATTCGTGTAAGCACTCGAAGTAAGCCATTTCTGGTGCATAACCAGCTTCAACCAATGTTTCGAAACCAGCTTTAACTAGCTCAGAAGCACCGCCACAAAGAACAGCTTGCTCACCGAACAAATCAGTTTCTGTTTCTTCACGGAAAGAAGTTTCGATAACGCCTGCACGCGTACAGCCGATACCTTTTGCATAAGCAAGACCGATTGCTTTTGCATTGCCAGTCGCATCTTTCTCGATTGCGATCAAGCCAGGTACACCAAAGCCTTCAACGTACGTACGACGTACCATGTGACCAGGGGATTTAGGAGCTACCAAGAATACATCTGTACCTTCAGGAGCAACGATTTGTCCGAAATGGATGTTAAATCCGTGGGAGAACATGATAGCTGCGCCTTTTTTCATGTTCGGTTGAATGGACTCACGGTAAACGCGAGCTTGTGTTTCATCCGGCATAAGAATTTGGATAACATCAGCGCGACGTGCTGCTTCCTCTACAGATACAACTTCAAAACCATCGTTTTTAGCTGCGTTCCATGAACGGCCTTCACGAAGTCCGATAATAACGTTCAACCCACTGTCACGCAAGTTTTGTGCTTGTGCGTGCCCTTGGGAACCATAACCAACAACCGCAATCGTTTTACCTTTAAGTACCGCTAAGTCTGCATCTTTTTCATAGTAAGTAGTAACTGCCATTCGAATAAATCCTCCTTTGATATAATGAATCCGTTTTGTCTACCCCTTGAGTGGGTGTTTCAACGATTTACCGTGGTACTTCGCTGAAACCCCCACTCAAGGAGAAGTTATTGCTGGTAGAACACTTGGCTTTTCTTGGTAAAAATTTATTTAACCGAACCGCGAATCATCGCAGTAACGCCCGTACGGGAAAGCTCACGAATGCCATAAGGACGAAGCAATTCGACCATAGCATCTATTTTATCTGAATCTCCAACAACTTGCACAATCAATGAAGCAGGGCCAATATCGACAACTGCCGCGCGGAACGTTTCAACAATTCCTAGAATTTCAGGACGCATAATCGGTTCAGCATTTACTTTAATAAGTGCGAGTTCTCTAGCTACCATTGGATTGGAGCTCAAATCAATAACTTTGATAACGTCAATCAACTTGTACAATTGTTTGGAAATTTGCTCTAACGTGTTGTCGTCACCTGTGGTTACGATAACCATCCGGGAAAGTCCGTTTTCCTCGGACTCTCCTACGGTGATGCTTTCGATGTTAAAGCCGCGGCGTCCGAACAAACCAGAAACACGTTGCAGGACACCAGGCTGATTGTTTACGAGTACGGAAACTGTATGTTTAGTTGTCATTCCGAATCCCCCATTAACATGTCACTAATTGTATCGCCGGCTTTGACCATTGGGAACACGTTCTCACCCTTCGGTACGACGAAATCAATAACGACAGGCCCCGGTGTATCGAGGGCTTCCTGCCATGCTCTTCTTGCTTCTTCTTTCGTCGTTGCGCGCAAGCCTTTTACGCCGTAAGCTTCTGCAAGCTTCACGAAATCAGGGCTTCCTGCCAAGTCGATGTGACTATAACGATTTTCATAAATGATCTCTTGCCATTGGCGAACCATCCCAAGCACTTGGTTGTTGATAATAACAACTTTAACAGGAATGTTGTTGATCGCACAGATCGCAAGCTCTTGCGCACACATCTGAACGCCGCCGTCTCCATTGATGGAAACAACTAGTTTATCCGGGTTCCCCATTTGAGCGCCGATCGCCGAAGGGAATCCGAAGCCCATCGTTCCAAGTCCACCTGATGTTACTAGGGAGCGAGGGTTTTTGAATTTATAGAACTGCGCAGCCCACATTTGATGCTGACCAACGTCCGTTGTAATGATCGCTTCACCTTTCGTTGTTTCGCTGATCATTTCAATAACGTACTGCGGTTTAAGCTCAGTTTCAGTTTCACCGTATTTCAACGGGAACTTCTCTTTGCTTTCTTGCAGCTCAGCGATCCATGCTGCGTTATTCGCAGGCTTCGCTTTCGTATTCGCATACTCCAGAACGGCCTTCACATCACCAACGCATGGGATATCCGTTTTCACGTTCTTGCCAATTTCAGCTGGATCTACGTCGATATGAGCAATCACTTTTACCTTTGGTGCGAAACCATTCAAATTCATCGTCACCCGATCATCGAAACGGGAACCGATAGAAATCAATAGATCTGCATTCTGGATCGCTGTATTCGCTGTATACGTTCCGTGCATCCCTGGCATACCGAGCCATAGCTCGTGCGCACTTGGGAAGCCGCTTAATCCAAGCAAAGTCGTGGCTACTGGGATCTGTGTTTTATTTACAAATTCGATCAATTCATTGGAAGCATCCGCATAAACAACGCCGCCCCCTGCAATGATGACTGGACGTTCCGCCTCTTCGATGGCTTTGATCAGCTTATCAACTTGCAGCTTATTCGGTTGAACCGTAGGGTTGTAACCACGAATGCTTACATCCTTTGCAGGTTTAAATATCGTTTTATGAGCGGAGACATCCTTTGGTATGTCAATGAGAACCGGGCCCTTACGTCCTGAGTTCGCAATATGGAATGCTTCGTGAATGATACGCGGCAGGTCATTAACGTCTCTTACCAAGTAGCTGTGCTTCGTAATCGGCATTGTAATACCTGTAATGTCAGCCTCTTGGAAAGCATCCGTACCGATGAAGTTCGTTGCCACGTTACCTGTGATAACAACTAGAGGAACAGAATCCATATATGCTGTAGCAATACCTGTGACTAGATTCGTAGCCCCCGGTCCGGAAGTTGCGATACATACGCCAACTTTGCCAGTTGAACGAGCGTAGCCGTCAGCTGCGTGAATCGCGCCTTGCTCATGTCTAGTCAACAAGTGATTGAAATCATCAAAACCATGCATCGCATCATAGATGTACAATACAGCGCCGCCTGGATATCCAAAGACGCAGTCCACACCCTCCAGCAATAAGCTTCTTAGCAAAATCTCGGAGCCTGTAATCAGGTCTGGCTGCGTCAGCTTCTCAATTAGTTCTTCTTTAGAGCGTTTTGGTTCAGTTTGAACATTCATTGTGATCCTCCTCTCGAAAAGTCAATTCGTGTTATCGTCTACCATGCCATGAAAATAAGAAAAACCCCTATCATCCCGGACACGCACAAAACGTGTTCAACGGGACGAAAGGGGTTTAAGCTTCCGTGGTACCACCCAAATTTGCTATATGCCTCACAGCACATAACCTTAGCAGGAATGTTCATGAACGAACATTACCCTCAGCACGATAACGTGTGCTCTTCCGGTTCTCCCTACTACGTGCGGGTAATCCACATGTTTCAGGAAAACAGCTCCGAGGTGACTTCGTACTTAAGGGATTAAGGCGATGGTTTCAGCAAGTCCAACGCTCTCTGCGCATAAGTGCCCTTATTACTTCTTCCTCTTCATAGCGATTCATTCGTATGCTTCACCATATCAAATATGATTAAAGATTATTATATGCATCTGAAAGCCAATAGTCAATAGGTAGATCGAATAAAACATTGGAAAGTGAGAGAAGATAATACCAATTCTATGGAAAGTTCTGAGGAGGCTTACAATGAAAACGTCTCTGCAAGTCCCTTTCCCCATGACCACATCGCTGCAAGACAACGTCAAATGGCTTCAAGATCAATTAGGCAAAAGTTCCGACGTGTACTATCGACAATTAGAAATTGGCGTATATCCAGAAACGAATAGTGTTGCTTTATTTTACATCGATGGACTTGTCCAAAATGATATTTTGAATGAACACGTGTCAAAGCCTCTCCTCACCGCTCATGAGAATGTATCCTATTGGCAGCAGGATATTTGCTTCCACGATTTGTTGTGCCAGGCGATCACGATCAGCGAGCTAACCTTGAGTAAGGAAGGAACCGCTGTCCTCGCTGCCCTGCTAGGTGGAAATACCATCCTTATTGCGGATGGCTATGACGAGGTTATCATCGCTGGTACCTCAGGGTGGGACAAGAGAGCTATTGAAGAACCGCAAACGCAAACTGTAGTCCGTGGCCCAAAGGAAAGCTTTACAGAGGATATTCGCACGAACACCTCTTTAATACGGAGAAAAATTAGATCTCCTGATCTTCGATTTATCTCCTTGCGGATTGGCCGGTATACCCAAACCGAGGTCATCATTTGCTACTTGGAGGGTATTGCCGATGAACGGGTAGTCACTGAAGCCACATCACGATTAGAGAGAATTGATACGGACAGCATTCTAGAGAGCGGATTTATTGAGGAATATATCGAGGATGTCACCTACTCCCCGTTTCCTACAATCATGAATTCTGAACGACCTGATGCGATAGCCGCAGGTATTCTCGAAGGTCAGATTGCGATCCTTGTGGATGGCACTCCTTTCGTTTTACAAGCACCCGTCACCTTTTTCAGCTTCTTGAAATCGAGTGAGGATTACTATCAGCGTTTCGACATTGCAACGTTTATACGAGCTATTCGCTATATTTCCTTTTTCGTCTCGATGCTGCTTCCGTCCCTCTATATCGCTATTACGACGTTTCATCAGGAAATGCTGCCAACGACCTTGCTCATCTCCTTGGCTGCACAACGCGAAGGCGTTCCCTTCCCAGCCTTACTCGAAGCGCTTCTCATGGAAGTCACCTTCGAGGTACTTCGCGAAGCTGGTGTACGTATGCCACGCGTCATCGGATCCGCTATTTCGATCGTAGGAGCGCTTGTCCTTGGACAGGCGTCTGTTCAAGCAGGATTAGTTTCTGCTGCCATGGTTATCATCGTTTCCTTTACAGCGATTTCGAACTTCGTGACACCCGCACTGAATATGGCTGTTGCCGCCAGATTAATTCGCTTCGGGCTGATGTTGTTGGCAGGCTCATTTGGTTTATTCGGCATTCTGACAGGTTGTATGGCCATCTTGATTCATCTGGCTTCGCTGCGTTCTTTCGGTGTTCCCTATTTAACGCCTGTCGCACCACTCACTGTGAGTTCATTCAAGGACACATTGTTACGAGTGCCACGTTGGTTATTAGGTTTACGTCCCTTTACCCGGTCTAACACAACTAGAAATAAGCCCTATGATAAGCCTTCTCCACCTAGAAAAAATCGCTTCTAAGACATGCTCTGGGAGGATATCGACATGAATCAGAAGCTCAACCGTTACGTGTGTTTGATGATCCTCAGTTTATGCTGTTTACTGCTAACAGGCTGTTGGGATCGCAAAGAACTGAACCAACTTGCTATCACCTCAGCGACCGCCATCGATTGGGACGGGAAAGTGTGGACCGTATCTTATCAGGTGGTTATCCCACAATCTATCGCCAACCCGAATACAGGGGGAAGCCCTGGGCAGCAAGCACCTGTCATGGTTTTCTCTACAAGCGGCGGTTCAATCCGAGGGGCTGTACAGCAATCGAGTTTAGAGATGCCAAGATCTCTTTTTTTTGCACATAATCGTGTGATTGTCATCGGTGAAAAAGCGGCTAAAGAGGGCATTTCCCAGTTACTGGACGTCTACCTGCGCAATTCAGATTCACGCGAAACGGTAGGCATTTTAGTGACAACTGGAGAAGGGCGCAAGATTCTGGAGCAAATTGTTCCACTAGAGAAAGTGCCTGGAGCTGCCATTAAAAACATGATTCACAACGAGGCTAAGAATGGATCTAATTTCCAACAAGTTTCCATGTATCAAATGATGATGGGGATCGCAAGCGACGCTCCTTTCACACTTGTCCCCGAAATTGTGATCTCTGGTGAAGGTGAGAATACGACAATTGCCACTCTGAAGAAAACTTCCTTCACCAATAAGCTTAAGCTTGGCAGAATGGCTGTGTTCAAAAAAGATAAACTAATTGGCTGGTTTACAGCAGAACAAGAATATGGCATTAGTTGGATTCGGAATACCATTCATCACACGACCTTGTTCTTTGGTTGTACAGAAGGAAGCAAAGATATTAAAGCAGCACTGCGAATCGATCAGAGCAAAAGCAAATTGAAGCCTATCTTCTCTGAAGATGGCCATTTGGTTATGCATGTTGATGTGGATACAAGTGGTACCCTGAATGAGAATGGCTGTCCAAATGACCCTACGCAGCCTAAGGACTTGCATACCATGGAACGAATCGCAAGTGCCGAAATCACACGACTCATGACCGATGCCTTTCAAGTCGCTGTTAAGAACAATCTAGATATCTTTCATTTCGCGGATGTGATACATAAGCATAACCCCAAGGTTTGGAAACAGGTTAAACCCGATTGGGAGGAGCATTTCGCCAAACTTGAATTAGCAACTAACGTGAAAGTGAAGATTACAAGAATCGGTATGAGCGGTAAAGCTTTTAAGGAAATGTCCAAAGAAACAGGTGAGTGATCTGTTCTAGTTCACAGTGGAATGAGGTAGAGGGTCTTGGAAGAACGCATTACGAACTATCAACTCGTTGTTATGATTATCCTATTCGAAATCGGGAGCACTCCGCTATTCGCGCTAGGGAGCAGTGCGAAGCAGGACTCTTGGCTTGCCATGTTGGCTGCAGCAGCAGCTGGATTCTTCTTATTGTTAATGTTTGTATCCATTCAACGTCGAGCTCCTGAGCAGGATATTGTCAGACTCCTTCGAATCTGTTTCGGCAAAGTCGCCGGCAGTGTCCTCGGAGTTTCCTTTGCGATCTATTTTGCTTATGAGTCCATGAGAAATGTCCGTGATTTCGGGGAAATCTCGAATTTAACGTTACTGAACACTACACCTAAATATATCACCATGTTCATTATCCTATTGTTAGCCTCATACGCCATTATGATGGGGGTAGATACCCTATTTCGAGTGACAGAAACTCTGCTTCCTATCGTCGCAATCAGTTACGGCTTGCTTATTTTCCTCATTAGCATCGCTCATTTAATTCATTTCGATAATTTATTGCCCACCTTAGAAGATGGCTTTAAACCCGTCCTTCGAGCAGCTTTCCCGGACATGGTCTCCTTTCCTTTCGGGCAAACCATTATCTTCTTCATGGTTTGGCATATGCTGCCTGAACAAAAGAAGGTGAAAAAGCTAAGTCTTACGGCTTATACCATCGTCTCCCTCTTCTTGATCTTGATGAATATCATCAACATTACCGTACTCGGCACCACATTAGCTGCCAACAGCACTTTACCCTTCCTGCAAACTGTGCAGCTCATTGAGGTTGGCGATATTTTTGAACGCCTCGATGTTCTCGTCACGTTACTGCTCTTTCTTGGTCTGTTTGTCAAAATGACAACCTTCTTCTGGGGAGCTGTTTATGCTTTGGCACACATTTTCCCTTCCTTACGGAAAGCTACCTGGCTTGTTATTGTGGGCAGCCTGATCTTCATCACTTCATTCCTTGAACCCAACTATTCCGTACACGTTTGGCTAGGGCTTAAGTTTAGTGTGAAGCTTTACCCGCTATTTCAGGTGATCATTCCCCTACTCATGTTTATCGTGATCCGCTTTCGGAAGATTCCAGCTCCAAAGGCCACCTCAGACATCTGAGTCCTGCCGAAACTCTCCATAAGATGAAAAAAGAGCCTGCCCCCTGATGGGGACAAGCTCTTAGGCGCATCGCATCGCTTACGCGTTTACTTTCGCTTTTGCAGCTGTTGCCAAATCGTTGAACGCTTTGGAATCATTCACAGCTAGGTCAGCCAAGATTTTACGGTTAACTTCGATACCAGCCAATTTAAGGCCGTGCATCAATTTGCTGTAGCTCAAGCCGTTTTGACGAGCGCCTGCATTGATACGAGTAATCCAAAGTCTACGGAAGTTACGTTTTGTTTGACGACGGTCACGGTATGCATATACCAATGACTTCATTACTTGCTCTTTAGCTGTTTTAAATAAACGGTGTTTGGAACCGAAATAACCTTTTGCTAATTTCAAAATTTTCTTACGACGGTGAGCGCGAATAAATCCGCCCTTGACTCTTGCCATTGTGAACTACCTCCTGGGATATATAAATGATGTTCGAATTTTATGCTACGTTACAATTAACCTTTGATAAGGGACAGTTGTTGTTGCAAACGACGTACATCGCCAGGAGCCATTGTTGGGTTCGTGGACAATACGCGTTTTTGCTTGGATGATTTACCAGAAAGCAAGTGGTTCTTACCTTGTTTGTATCTCATCACTTTGCCTGTGCCAGTGATTTTGAAACGGCCTTTCAGGCTGCTGTGTGTTTTCATTTTCGGCATGTTGTTGTTCCTCCTAATTTAGTATACTCGCCTAAGTTGTCGCTTTTGGCGTTAAGATCATGATCATGCTTCTTCCCTCAAGCTTAGGAGCACGCTCCTGTGAGGAGATTTCAGCAGTTTCTGTAGCAAGGCGCTCAAGCACTTTGCGACCAATCTCCGAGTGCGCAATTTCACGACCACGGAAACGAACGCTAGCTTTGACTTTATCGCCTTCACCAAGAAACTTAACTGCGTTGCGAAGCTTCGTTTGGAAGTCATGTTCATCGATCGTCGCACTCAGGCGAATTTCTTTGATATCCACAATCTTCTGATTCTTACGTGCTTCTTTTTCTTTCTTCTGCGTTTCATAACGGAACTTGCCGTAATCCATAATGCGGCAGACAGGCGGCTTCGCCGTCGGTGCAACGTTTACTAAATCAAGGTTCGCGTCAAGTGCAATTTGAAGAGCTTCGCGAATTGGTGTTATGCCAAGTTGTTCTCCGTCCGCCCCAATAAGGCGTACTTCCTTCACACGAATCTCGTCATTAATCATATGGTCTTTGCTAATCGTGTTCCACCTCCATAAAGTATGTAACTCTCTTCCAAATATAAAAAAGATGCGGGCACAGTGGGCCCACATCTTCATCAATAACAGGTTTAAGACAAACCTATTGAATGTACATGATGATTCATTCAAACCAGCCAACGTTGCGTTAGTCAGGTGAGAAGCGGGCGCTTCTGCTTTACTTGAAACATATTATCATCTCATTCTGGAAAAGTCAACTCACTTGTTTACTTTTCATTTCATCCAACCGGATTACACGCGTATGCTCTGTGTGACTCCATTGTTTGTTGTTTTGCGTGAAGAACGCATAGAACGTAATTGGCCACCAAGACAGCATGAAAATCGGGTAAAGCAACAAATATTTGTAGGTCTTCTTATGAGCCTTCTCAATCAGCATAGACATCGGAAGCAATACGTAGATGGCCAAGCTGAGTGAATTGATAACAGCCGGATTGACATGAACCAAAGCCGAATCAGCTGTCCCGTGTGATGTCATGGATTGGATCCATAGCATAACTGTTAGAATGGCACCAAAGAAGAAATTGTATACATTCGCGGAATAGATCGCCGCGTCAATTTTCATCCAGCTTCCCGTCTTAATCCCTTGCCATAGCAATGGGAAGAAGAAACGTTTGGCTACTTCAAAGTGACCTTGCATCCAACGTAGCCGCTGCTTAGCAGAAGCGTTGAAGGATAGCGGTTTCTCATCGTAAACCCTTGTATCGTAGTTGAACGTAGGTTTGATCCCCATTTGAATACATCTCATCGAGAACTCAAGATCCTCAACCAAGCTCGTTGCGCGCCAGCCAATTTGCTTTAACAGATTGGAGTCGAAGCACATGCCCGTACCGCCAAGGTAATTGGCTAGTCCCAGGTTGGATCTTGGGGTTTGAACAAAACGGTTCGCGTAGAAATAAGAGATAGCGAAAGACCCCGTAATCCATGAATCATTCGGATTTTTCGTATCTAGATAAGCTTGAATCACGCGGGAGCCTGAACACAGATCGTTATTCATGTGAATCAAATAATCTGGACTAACCAGGTTATCCGCATCGAACATTACGATACCGTCGTACTGACGCTCACGTTTCCATAACTCTTTGAGCATCCATTCAATCGCATACCCTTTCCCTCTAAGGTTCGGGTTATGGCGTTCCATCGCGTACACCCCGTGGTGACGGGCAATGTCAGCCGTGTTATCCGTACAGTTGTCACAAATCACGAAGATGTCATAGAGCTCTTTCGGATAATCTAAGGTCTTCAGGTTCTCAATCAAAGCACCGACAACTTGTTCCTCATTATGAGCGGCAACCAATACAGCAAACGATTTCTGTGGAGCATACATCTTTTTGTTTTTGGGACGATACCAACCAAAAAACGTTAAAAACAACTGATACGCGCCGATCAAAGCCAAGAATACTTGAACGGCAAGCATAATCTTGTCTAGCATGAAGCAAAGTCCCCCTTTTTTTGTGCACGTCAGCTATCTCTTTTTGTATGCCTAGTGCTTTTATGTACAGGTCATTCATGTTAACAGACTAACGGTGAAACAATCGTTTCTGATTTTCCTCTCTTTCCCCCTGTTTGTCAAAGTCTGCAAACTTCGAAAAAGCGTCAGTTCTTTGATATTTGGGAGGTTCGCACACGCCGAATACAGCATGCGCTTGAAATCGGGTCGAAAATGTCTTGTTTTCATCGTTTTTCATATATTGTGTACCAAAAGTTCACCATTTAGACGAACACTAGCTTTTCTATGTGGTGACGTCCTTATTATAAATTACTCAGCTATTCGCTGACAACTTTTGCTTAAATACCCTGTTAATGGATAGCTCTAACCACCATAACAATATTCGCATAACAAAGTCCTTAAGAGTCCGTCGTTCACAATTAGGATATATCAACCTAAGCTGTGGCGGGATATCCACTCCAAATTTCGGAAACACTAGCAAGAGATGCTACGAACTACGAACTTGCCTGAGCCAGGTCGAAGTTAATTGCCATCCTACCATACAAATGTTAACGCCAGATTAGTGCAACATTAAATTGAATTTATGAATATTTATCATCCAGTTAATCCTCCACTAATAAACCCTTCGTACAATAAGGATAGGGAGCAATTCCAAGTTAGAAGGAGGCGGTTACTCATGAGCAGCAAAGTTGTCCATTGGCTTCAAGATCATGAAACACGTCTATTCCACTTCGTCAATCAACGGATCCAGCATCATTTCCTCGATCAATTCTTTACGAAGTTCACCCATTTGGGCGGTGCCACAGCATCCATTATGATCTCTTTATGCTTGGCCTGTTTTGGGCAAGGCTCACTGCGTATAGCTGGATTTCAAGCACTGCTGGCTTTAGCCATCAGCCATATTCCTGTTGCCATTATGAAAAAGAGATACCCTAGACTTCGACCTTATCTTGTTCATCCTCAAACGATTACACATAAAAACCCTCTAACGGATCACTCCTTCCCCTCTGGACATACCACGGCTATTTTCTCGGTTATCGTCCCTATCGTATATGCTTTACCCATGCTAGGACTGCTACTAATCCCTCTTGCCTTCGTTGTCGGTATGTCGCGGATTTACTTGGGACTTCATTATCCATCCGATTGTATCGTAGGTTGCTTGATTGGAACGACGATATCCGTAGTGACAATCGCATTCTGGGGGTAGAACATGGAACAAGTATCGCGAAAAAGAAGAGTGCTTATCTTATCAGAAGGCTTTGGTGCCGGCCATACGCAAGCTGCTTACGCACTAGCCAGCAGCTTAGAACAGCGCTGCTCAACGATTGAAACCCGTGTTGTGGAGCTCGGCTCCTTTCTCCATCCCACGTTGGCACCTTGGATTCTCGGTGCTTATAAGAAAACAATTGCTGTGCAACCCAAATTGTATGGTCGCTTGTACCGGGCTCAATATCAAAAGTCACTTAATCCATTGACACAGCTCGCCCTTCACCGCATTTTCTATGCACAAACGGCAGCTATGATCAGACATTGGGCGCCGCAAGCCATCGTATGTACGCATCCTTTTCCCAGCGTGGTTGTTTCTCGACTCAAAAGAGCAGGACTGCATATCCCCCTATGCACCGTTATCACTGACTACGATGTTCATGGAACATGGGTCAGCCGTGAGGTGAATAAATACATGGTGTCTTCCGAAGATGTGAAACATAAACTTATCGTACATGGCATCGCTGCCGCGCATGTCGAAATCACGGGAATCCCGGTGCATCCCAGCTTCCGAGAAGTCCATGATCGGACATTGATTCGACAGCAATTCCATCTCTCATCGAGACCTACTGTAATGGTTATGGGCGGAGGTTGGGGGCTTATCGGCGGCGATTCATTGAGCGAGCATTTACTAACGTGGAGAGACCGAATTCAGTTTATTTTCTGCTTAGGACATAACCATAAGGCGATTTCGAAGCTAGCGGCAGACCCGCGATATCAGCATCCCCATATTCACCTGCTCGGATTTACACAAGAGATTGGCAAGTTAATGGAAGTTTCAGACCTGCTCGTTACGAAGCCAGGGGGAATGACGTGTTCAGAAGGACTGGCCAAATCGATTCCCATGTTATTCTATGATCCCATTCCAGGCCAAGAGGAAGAAAACGTACATTATTTTACTAGACATGGCTTCGGAGAATCGATCCAGTCAGCGGATACGATCTCTCATTGGTTGTCCATGCTGGCTAGCCGCTATGCGGATGTTCAGGCCAAGCGCGTTTCTAATCAACATAGAAAGAGTCACCTGCCAGCGGGTGATGGTTCAGAAGTCATTCTCCAACTGTTAGGATGAGAAAACAGACTATCCTTGCTGCTCATTCGCAACATGGATTAGTCTGTTTTTGTTAGAAGCCTATTCAGCTGATTCTTTCGATTCAGAAGCAAGTGCGGATGCAGCGGCTTGCTTCAACTGCTCTTGATGTGTTGACAATGCTTCTTGTCCAATCACAACTTCAAGGCGGTGAATATTCATGCCTTGTCCAGCGAATTTCGTTTCGTACTCCGTCATCACATGATCCGGATGAATGCCATCCACGTGAAGATTCAGCGAAATATTGCGCATTCTTAGACCCATATCCGCAAAAGAATTCAATGAAAATTCAAATAAGGATTGTGAATCGGTTTTCAAATGAATTTCGCCCTTGTCGTTCAGAATTTGTTGATATTTGGCAACAAAACCTGGATGAGTTAGACGTCTGCGCGCATGCTTCTTCTTAGGCCACGGATCGCTAAAGTTCAAGTAAACGCGCTCTAGCTCACCTTCAGCAAATGCTTCTTCAATATGCTCGATATTGAACAACATCAGCCTTAAGTTTGGAATGCTAAGCACCGCATCTTCTTCATTCTCAACGGTAATTTCATGGGCAACCTTAGCTTTCTCACTTGCCTTGCGGATCAATTCATCATACATATCCACACCGATGAAATTGATATTCGGATATTTCTTACTCATTTCACTAATAAAGCGCCCTTTGCCCATTCCTAGCTCGGCATGAATCGGGTTAGTGTTTCCGAACAACTCGGACCATTTGCCCTTATAATCCTTGGCATTTAATACAACGAGTTCTTTTTGACGTTCTATATCTTCTCTGATACCTTTTCTACCCCGTAAACGCATTCTTCATTTGCCTCCTACACGTACATGCTTTCGAATACAAATCATAGACGATTCTATAAAAAAAATCAAAACTTTCCTCTAGTAGATAAATGGAAGAATGAAAGAAAACACCTTCCGGAATGGAAGGTGCTTCGCTCTTAGAAGATGTTTATTTATAGCTTTCGTCTTTTCTTCTATTATTGCTTCGTAGACCAGCTAGGCCCAATAAACCTACTAGACCTAACCAACCCCAATTCATGCCTCTATCCGTATTTGTCGTGGAATAAGCACGATAAGAAGTACCATAAGTGCTTGGTGGTGTTGTTGCAATGCTTTTCGTACTCATTCTATTAACCATGTTTGCGCTGCGATCGACACCCCGCTCAACCGCATTGGCACCGCGTTCGACACCTCTCTCAACCGCGTTAGCCCCTTTTTCAACTGGATTCGTTCCATATCCATTCATATGGTCCATAACACCAGTGCCTCTCCCAGCTGTTCCATAGCCAGAATACGTGTTTGGGGTCGTTAGATTCCCATTGTAGACGCCGTTCGTTCCATTTCCGCTAAAATTACTGACGCCTGTCCCAAGCCCCATTCCGGGTGAAGTGGCATCGTAGTTACTTCCTGTATAGCCCGTTGATGTCGTAGTCCCCGTTGCTCCAGTTCCCAATGTCCCAATTGGTGATCCCGTTCCGACCGCATTTCCAGTATCCATATGAGTTGCCTGAACACCTGCTGCCCCCATAGTTAAAGCTGTTGTCAATGCTACTGCCAAAGTTATCGTACGAAACTTTTTCATGTAGTCCATTTCCCCTCTCAGCTCGTAATTGTGGTGCAAAGTTATCATGCTCGTAGTTGAGGGGTTTTATCGGGGAACTTGTTGGAAAGGCAGGGGTCGCTTTCATGCGTAAATTTCGCTACAATATAGGTTGGAAGAAAGCGAAGCAACAGAAAGAAAGGATACATGTCCTATGTCTACAATGATCCAGGAATCACCTCAGCTTTGGGGCGATAAACGTTTCCATACATGGAATTATGAAATGCGCGATGCGTTTGGAGGGAAAGTTTTCAAAGTCATGCTTGATGCTGGCTTCACCTGCCCGAACCGCGATGGCAAAATTGCAACAGGCGGATGCACCTTCTGCAGTGCACGTGGATCAGGAGATTTCGCTGGAAGTCGCCGCGACGATCTTGTCACACAATTTAATAAGATCCGCGATCTTCAGCATCAAAAATGGCCCGAGGCCAACTATATCGGCTATTTCCAAGCCTATACGAATACTTACGCGCCGGTTGAGGAGTTGCGGGAGTATTATGAAGAGATTTTGAAGCAGCCTGGTGTTGTCGGCTTGTCTATCGCCACGCGGCCAGATTGCTTGCCAGATGATGTCATTGAATATCTAGCTGAATTGAATCAGCGCACTTATTTATGGGTAGAAATGGGTCTACAAACCGTCCATGAATCCACTTCGGTGCTCATCAATCGTGCCCATGATACGCAATGTTATCTGGATGCTGTAGCTAAATTGCGCAAACATAATATTCGCGTGTGTGCGCACATTATTTATGGCTTACCTGGAGAAACCCATGAGATGATGCTGGATACAGGGAAAGCTGTCGCTCAGATGGATGTGCAGGGCATCAAGATTCATTTGCTTCATCTCATGCGCAAAACACCAATGGTGAAACAATACGAAGCTGGTTTGTTACAATTCTTGGAGAAAGATGAGTATGTGAAGCTGATCGTGGATACATTGGAGATATTGCCGCCAGAGATGATCGTTCATCGACTCACGGGAGATGCCCCGCGGGATCTACTAATTGGACCGATGTGGAGTCTTAAGAAGTGGGAAGTGTTGAACGCTTTTGATAAATTGCTCACGGAGCGGAATACATGGCAAGGAAAGTATTGGGCGGGAAAAGAAAGTGCTGAAGGCGTTACTGCCCGCTAGCCATGCGTGAAACCAGCTTGAGAATCTTATTGATTGTGAAACCGAATAGAAGAACCATGTTTCGCAACTTGGCGCTTAAGTGAATTTTGTACAATTAGCGTCTCTCGTTCCTTATTTCCTGGGAAATTGTCGAGAAATGCGTTAGCAAGCAATCATTGGAGGCTCTCAACACATGGGATTTGTTTCAGTTCTAAGTTATGTACACCAGCTAATCGGGCAGCGCGTCGGGCCTGGTGATACTGTTATTGATGCCACGCTTGGCACTGGCGTAGACGCCTTGTTTATGGCTAAGCTCGTCGGCGCTCGGGGAAGCGTCTACGGCTTCGATATCCAGCAGGCTGCGCTGGATCAAACGCAGCAGCGTCTGGCGAAAGAGCTGCCAGACGCCCAAGTGCACATGAGCCTATGCAGCCATGCGCTCATGGAAGCGGCAGTGCCGCAAGACCGCCACGGCAAGGTCGCCGCGGTCACTTTCAATCTCGGCTATCTGCCAGGAGCCGATACAGCCATCATCACGGAGCAGGCATCGACGATTCCTGCTCTTGAAGCTGCCCTCCGCCTGCTGCGCAAAGGCGGAATCGTGACCATCGTGCTGTACAGCGGCCACGATGGCGGGTCTGAAGAAGCCGCAGCGGTTGAGCGCTGGGCGGAGTGCTTGCCGCTCGCAGCGTTTCAGGTGCTGCGGTATCAATTTGCCAATCGCAGCGCCTCCGCGCCGTATCTCTTGGCTCTAGAAAAAAGATAGTCACATGATATAATGCTAGAGTGGTATAAATGACAGAATGATAGAATAGACTAGGGGAAAGTAGGGATTGTTTTGAAATCATACCCGCTACAATTTCAACCTGAAATGAAAGAACGTGTTTGGGGAGGCAGAGCGCTCGAACGATTCGGCTTTAAGCTGCCGGAAGGCGCCATTGGCGAAGGCTGGATGATCGGCGATCACCCGAACGGAACAACGAAAGTCATCAACGGCGAATTAGCTGGCTTAGGTCTAGACGAAATTCGTGAAAAGTACGGTAAAACATTATTCGGGACCAAAGGTTTTTCCGAAAAAAATGGCCGTTTTCCACTATTAATTAAATTGCTAGATTGTGAAGACGATCTATCTGTTCAGGTTCATCCCAATGATCACTACGAGAACCTCGCGGCTGGTGAACTTGGCAAAACAGAAATGTGGTATATTCTCGATGCTAAGCCAGGCGCTAAAATTATATATGGCATGAAAGACGGCGTAACACGGGAAAGCCTTGCAGAAGCGATTGCGGAGAACCGCATTATGGATTGTTTGCAAGAAGTACCTGTTGAAGCTGGAGATTCCTTCTACATACCAGCTGGAACGGTTCACGCGCTTGGCGCGGGTGTACTAGTAGCCGAAATTCAACAAAATTCGGATACAACGTACCGGTTGTATGATTACAACCGTCCAGGCTTAGATGGTAAAATGCGTGAGCTTCACATCGAGGATTCCCTCAATGTCATCGCGTATGAAGGATCAGGCTCCACGCGTATGAAGACAGATTTAGCGGAAGCTGGTACTTGGCTGACACTCGCGTCCTCTCCTTTTTTCACCGTGGAAAAAGGCCTTGTAGGACCGCAATGGGAACTCACGACAACACCAGATAGCTTCGTGATCCTTGTGATTGCAGACGGCAATGGGACGCTGCAATGGGCAGACGGTCAAATCGCGACCAAGCCAGGTGACTGTTTCTTGCTTCCAGCTGATCTGGGCAGCTACTCACTTGAGGGCAACATGACAGTGATTCGCAGTTATTTGCCTTAGTAGATATTCGTTATCTAAAAATAAAAAAAAGCTCTCTGATAGCCGCGATTGACGGGCACTGTCAGAGAGCTTTTATATTTATGCTAACCTTCTTCCGAAAGGCTGCTTTCTTTAAGGATTACGTCATGTGCTCCGCCCTCAACTAGGCTTGTTGCGGATACGAGAGCAATTCTCGCATTTGCTTTGAGCTCGTCCAGCGTCAAGGAACCACAGTTGCACATGGTAGATTTAATTTTACCTAGCGTCTTGTCCAAGTTTTCTTGCAGACTTCCCGCATAAGGAACGTAGGAATCCACACCTTCTTCGAACAAGAGCTTACTCTTGCCACCAGTGTCATAACGCTGCCAGTTACGGGCACGATTGGAGCCTTCGCCCCAGTACTCTTTCACGAAGTTGTTACCCACTTTAAGTTTTCTAGTTGGGCTCTCATCGAAACGTGCAAAATATCTGCCCAACATAACGAAGTCAGCACCCATCGCCAAAGCAAGGGTTACGTGGTAGTCGTGTACGATACCACCATCGGAGCAAATCGGAATATACGTACCCGTTTCTCTAAAGTACTCATCTCTCGCTTCAACAACCTCCATCACAGAGGAAGCTTGGCCGCGGCCAATACCCTTTTGTTCTCGCGTAATACAGATGGAACCGCCGCCGATCCCTACTTTAATAAAGTCAGCACCTGACTCAACCAGGTAGCGGAAACCTTCGCGATCAACAACGTTACCCGCACCAATTTTCACATCAAAATTCTGTTTCACATACTGCACAGTCTCATGCTGCCATTCGCTGTAACCGTCAGAGGAATCGATTACGAGAATGTCTACGCCCGCTTCAACAAGCGCAGGAACTCTCTCCGTATAATCCTTCGTGTTGATCCCAGCGCCGACAATGTAACTCTTATTCTTATCAAGTAGTTCCATCGGGTTCTCTTTGTGCTCATCATAATCTTTGCGGAAAACAAGCGTATCTAGATTCCCGTTGTCATCCACAATCGGCAAGCAGTTCAGCTTATGATCCCAGATTAGGTTGTTAGCTTCCGAGAGCGAAATACCGGATTTACCATAAATTAATTTCTCAAAAGGTGTCATGAACTCCGAAATTGCACGATCTAACGGATCGCGGCTCTTGCGGTAGTCACGGCCTGTTACGATCCCCAGCAATTTTCCGTTCGCTGTGCCATCATCAGTGATCGCAACGGTTGAGTGTCCTGTCTCTTCTTTCAAAGCTAGCACATCACTAAGTGACTGCTCAGGTTTCAGGTTAGAGCGGCTTACAACGAAACCAGCCTTGTACCCTTTTACCTTACGCACCATCTGTGCTTGCTCTTCAATCGACTGAGAGCCGAAAATAAACGAAATCCCGCCACTACGCGCCAGTGCAATAGCCATTCCATCATCGGATACGGCTTGCATGACAGCGGAGGAAAACGGGATATTCAGTGAGATTGCTGGTTCCTCACCCTTATTAAATTTGACTAAAGGTGTCTTCAACTTTACATTTGCAGGTGTGCAAGCCTTCGTCGTTAGATTAGGAATCAACAGAAACTCACTAAACGTACGCGATGGTTCCATATAATACGTAGCCACTTTACAATTTCCTCCTAAAATAGGGATCTTTGAGCGCAGCTCAAAGTCTCGCCTTTGATTGATCCATAGGTAAATTTTTATAATCTTATCACTGAACCTTGCCTGTGGTCAATGGATTTTTTAGGGAAATGTTCAGTAGGCTACGAGGTGTCGTTATTTCTTCCAAATTTGGGGTTCAGAGCCCTTACTCGAATATTCAATATACGACGGTGAAATGTCCATCACCACATAGTTAGGATCGTGCGGCCCGTCAAACCATTCTTTCATTTCATCGGTCCATAGCTTCTCCCGAATTGCATTGTCCGAAGAGATCTTTGCCGTAGCTTGGATTTGCAAAATGTTCGGCGTAGACTTGCCGTCATATCCTACTAGAATATGCACGTGGGGATTTTCTTGGAGTTCCTCAACTTTATCTGTCTTCTTACTTGTCGTTAAATAAATCTCCAGCCCATCATGAAACAAAGCCATATAACGCACCTTCGGCTTGTTACCGTCAATCGTCGCAAAGGAGCACACCTGATTAGCGTCCAGCACTTGAATGATTTGCTCTTCGAGTTGTGTTTTTTTCGTTTCGATCATAGTTAGCTCTCCTCTCAGTCTCAAACTGCTTTAACTACCCTAGATTACCCATATGGGCGCGTGTTCAATCGTTTTATGCGAAAAAAATCCCCCTCACGCTAGGCGTGAAGGGGATTTGGGGGTTAAATCGTTGCCAGCTGCTGCAGCGGCATCGTGTAGTAGGACGCCGGCTTCTGCGCGTCCGGCGGGAAGTGCACGACAAGCAGCTCCTTGCTGCTTTCGTCGATATGGCCACTTTGCAGATACGTCTGCAAAGCGAACGGTAACACCTCAAGCATAGCATGCTTGTGGAGATCTTTCTCATTGATGCGGAGGCTCTGGAAGTCTCCGCTGACGAGCTCAGGCTGCTCCGCAATCAGCTTGAGGTACGCATTCTGTTCGGACTTCTCCAAGGTGAAGTCCCACCAGATTTTACGCGGCTTATATTTGTGGCCGAGGAAGTAATCGAGCTTCATCAAGCCTTCGATGATATGCATCTTTGACGTGCCGCGATGCAGCAGGAACTCGCGTAAGCGAGTGAACAGATCCTCAAGCTGATGCCCGATCTTCTGCCAGCCGCGGCCTTCCCAGAAGTCGCCGAACTCTTGAAAGAAATCGAACGCCGATGCGAATTCGTTGGCGATTAAGTGCTTCACCGTGTGATCCATGCGGTGAGCGTTCCAATATTTCTCAAGCACATCTTCCACGCGCTTGATGCGAATCAAGTCGGTGAATGGAAGGATGTCGTTGCCGAGAATCTCATAAGGCGCGTGATCCATATAAATATAGCCATATTTATGAGCATCGTTACGCATGCCTGTGCCGCGCAGCATTTTGAGAAAGCCAAGTTGCAATTCTTCCGGACCTAGCTCGAAAACATCGTTAAACGTCTTACGGAACGAGTTATAATCCTCTTCCGGAAGCCCCGCAATTAGATCGAGATGCTGATCGATTTTGAGGCTGTTTTTCACCTTAGACACGGTGCGACTCAGCTTGAAGAAGTTCTGTCTTCGCTGCACGAGGTCATTCGTCGTGTCATTCGTCGATTGCACACCGATCTCGAAACGGAACGTACCTGGAGGGGCATTTTCAGCCAGATAATCAAGCACTTCCGGTCGCATAATGTCCGCCGTAATCTCGAATTGGAACACGGTTCCACGGTGATTTTGGATAAGGAATTCAAAGATTTCCATTGCGTAGTCCCGTTTAATATTAAACGTACGATCCACGAATTTGATCAGCTTTGCGCCAGAGTCGATGAGGTACAGCAGATCCGCCTTGGTTCGCTCCATGTCAAAATACCGCACCCCCACCTCGATACTCGATAGGCAGAACTGGCAGGAGAACGGGCAACCGCGGCTCGTCTCGAAGTAGACAACACGGTTCGCTAGGCTCGGAAGATCCTCCTTGAAACGATGCGGGGACGGGATATCATCCAGCTTCAGCTTTGGTCTGCCCGGCATAAGGATCACTTCTTGCTCCTTGCGGTAGGCAACGCCATAGACGAAGTGGTATTTGCGGGTTGTTGAGATCTCGGTCAGCAGTTGGTGGAATGTCTCTTCCCCTTCGCCCATGACGATGAAATCAACCTCGGGAATGCGCTCCATCCAGTAGTCTGTGTCGTAAGAAACCTCGGGTCCGCCAAGGACGATGAGGATTTCGGGTCTGATTTTTTTGATCATTTTGATAATGTGAATTGTCTCTTCGATGTTCCATATATAACAGGAGAAGCCCAGTACATCCGGTGCCTTCTGATAAATGTCGGAGACGACATTCATGACGGGATCTTTAATCGTATATTCAGATATCTCAACATCAAAATCCTTCTCGCAGAACGCTTTCAGATAGCGCAAAGCCAAGGATGTATGAATGAATTTGGCGTTCAGTGTGGATACAAGTACTTTCATATGAAAAAAACCTCGTTCTATTCTGGGTTATCGTGCCTTCTAATTCTACACGAAAACCGCGGAAATACAAAGGTAAGCCCTCCCATACGGGACAGTAAAACAAAAAACATTAAAGAACCATGTCGTCGTCCAGATGGGGGACTTCATAGGGGAATTGCAGGTAAGAGGCTTCTTCGATGGCGTTTTTCCAGCGTTCGGCGTGGGAGTAAAGCTGCTGCTCGACTTCTTGGATTCTCTGACTGATTTCGCCGGCCGATTCCACCGGTTCACGTTGCAGCGCTTGTTGTAGCGTACTGCGTTCTTCGAACCATTGCGTTAATTGGTATAAAAGCATAGGAAACCACCTCTCACACGTAGGATATGTACGTGCTAGTGTTCCCTGATTTGCGGAGGCGTATTCGGGTGGGGGGGCAGCACGTCCGTCATTGTAATTACACCACTGGATAAATACAGTGAAAACCCACAAATAGAGTGCTTACCATGCCCTATACATTGGATTTATCCAGTAGATGAGCTCAATTTGGGCAGAAAAAGTAGTATTTTGAGGGATTTGAATGGATTCCTCCAATCAAACACAAATTCTGGCTACTTTTCAGTGCGTTCTATTGGATTTATCCAATGAGGAGCGGTTGGGGGACAGTTTGTTGTTGGTGGGGAGCTGGGTTGGTGGGTTGGTGGTTGGTGTGTTGATGCGTTGGTGGTTGGTGGTTGGTGGGTTGGTGGGTTGGTG
>NZ_CAKMMW010000024.1:0-133475 GCF_927798215.1 Paenibacillus allorhizoplanae | reverse complement strand
TGGGTTGGGTTGGGTTGCGTTACCTGGAAAAACTCCAGTTAATTCCGTTCAAATTCACCCTATTTTTCAATTAGATGGATTTCCTGATGTTAATTCTGGCTGTTTGGATCAATCCCTTGCATATCCCCGTAATTAGCTGTATAAAATCCAGCCATGTTCATAAATTTAGTATTTTCGATGAAATTAACATCAGAAAATCCAGTTAATTCGTAACTAGTATCTTCAATCGTTACTTCAATCAATTTCTACTTTCTCCACTCACCAAACAACTCATCCCCGAGAAGCCAATTTCAACTTCCTACGCCTCAAAAGCGCCAGCATAAGCAGAATCACAGGCAATGCAACCATAAAAATTGGAAGAATGTACGAAACAGCTATTTTCCGTGGGAAGATAACCGAAATCTCCTCATAGTTCACAGGGATGAAAGATAGGAGCAGTACAACAATGGCGGTAATCCATGTGACTAATTTCCAATTACGCAAGCCCAAGAGCTGTGTCGTTCCATAACTAGCAACAAATAAGTACAGCCCTAATTTGGTGAAAATACTCATCATCCAGATCGTAACAACAATGGCGTCTAGATTCTCAATAATGCCACCAATGGAAATGGAGCGTACGATCATGAGCATGGGATAGGGATAACCAGCAGAGACATGCGGACCGAACATCAGGATGCTAACGATCATCGATAGCACAGTAAGTATGCCTGAGAGCATAACACCGCATATAGCATATCGAGTAGTGTTCTTCCGCTTGCTCACAAAAGCGATTAACATCATGATCATGATGCAATCGCCTAAGAAAGCCGCTGTTGGAAGCGCACCATTCATTACTGTCATCATGTCATTATCTCCAAAAATCGGAAGCAGTCGATCCCAATTCATTTGATTGATGCCTAGAAACATTGGGCCTAGCACGCAGAGTAAGATGATTGGCCCTGTAATTTCACAAATACGTGCCAAGACGCCCACGCCATGTACCGTAGGATACACTACGACGAGAAGCATCGGCACCTGAATCACATAGAGGGGAGTCTTAGGCATAATCGTCCCCGTAATAAATAAGCTAAATTGTCTCAAAATCACGGTTAGGATAACAAACCAAACAAGAATGTAGAGGGCTGAAATTAAGCCGCCAACCCATTTACCTAACAGAATGCGATTATATTCAACTACGGTCAGACCAGGAAACATCACACTTAACTTCCCACATATATAGGCAACGAGTATCCCGATTCCTGTCGCCAATAAGATCGAGATCCACGCATCTTGCTTGGCGATTTGAGCAGCAGGAGCAATCGTGAGAAGTATGGTCATAATAATTTGCGTACTAACCATTAACCAGAATATTTGCCGGTTCGATAACGCCATGTCGCTCATTGACTACCCCTATTCTCTACCTCGATTGCATGTTGGTAAAAGGAAAATTTGATATCCCCGGTCTTTTAATAATACTTTTCACTTCCAGTTGAACATCCATTGTTGGAAAGATGACGTTCCAATTCCCCTTGGCTTGCTTCCATTCCTGAGGATATTTTTTGTGAAATGCGCGGGCAAATCCCAGAACGTCCGCTTTCTGATCTGTTTGTAATTGCTGCAACGTGTCTCTCAAAATTTTCTTAATCTTCTTATCAAAGGGTTCTTCTAACTTTTTCATCGTGTCCGTACCGTCGGCGAGGATGATATGGGTAGAATTTTGAACGACATCCGCCTCTAGTTCCAATTCCACGGTCATCTTCCAAATACCGTTCTCAATCGAAGGATGGAGATGGAGATGCGTGGTAATGATTTTGATCACCACTTTCCCACCCGCTTCCTCTTCGGTGAGCGTAATATTCCGACCAAGATTTTCATGAATAAACAAACGAATCCCCATTTGTTCTTCTTGCGTCAGAAAACAGGCTAGTTTCCCTTCTTTAATCACCGACAGTCCTTCTACGGTCAGAATAGTCTTCTTAGATTGATTCGATGTCAATTTGCTTTTATTCGCAACTGGCAGTAAGAATGCCCCCGATTCTCCACTTAACACTTCCTCAATATCATGCATGGTAGCCGATTGAATCAATGGCTTTTGCGAAAGTTTAATTAAGGTTTCATAGGTATTAGGATCATTTTGCGCTTCTAACAGTTCCTTGGCTGTTCCTCTGCACACGAAGAAATTAGCCTGTTCCCGCGGTTGAATATCCCTGAATAAGAAATCGAAGTTGTCAAACATCCCGGTTCGGGCCAGTTCTTCTCCAAAAAAATACGCTTTGGCATGTCCCCATGAGAAATAGCGAGGAAACTTCTTTTGCAATTCCGATAGCGCATCTGGCATGGAGTTCCCTTTGCTCGATACCGTGTACACATTACCTTGACCTGTACCTCCTTCTCCCGAAGAAGCAGCCGGATTGGGTATGAAGACTTGAACGGTCACTTCAATTTCATCTTCCGTGAGCTTGTCGACTCCAGCGGCTATGATAAAAGCCATATCGTTCACCTCTACACGATCCCAACAACCCGTTAAGAGCAGGACGCACAGTATTATGACAGGAACGGATACGTATAACCTCATAGCAAGCCCCTCCTAACCACTTAATTCTTATTCCGTTTATTCGAATGCTCAGGCTGTCTTTTCAAATTATCTTTATCAGCATAAAAAGCAGGACGTGTATTCATTTTGCTAATGGGAGCACGAAACAAAACATCTTTGATTCCTTTGGGATAAATCGGGGCAAAGGGAGCCAAGTAAGGTACACCAAAAGAACGAAGAATACAGAGATGACTTATGATTAACAGCAACCCAAGAACGAGACCAAACAAGCCTAAAATGCCGGATAGAATCATAATTGGAAAACGAAGCATTCGCAGGGAAATACCCGCCGAGTATTGCGGCATCATAAACGAGGAAATACCCGTAATGGCTACGACCATAACCATAGGAGCAGATACTAAGCCTGCTTGGATAGCCGCTTGTCCAATGACGAGTGCGCCAACGATACTGACAGCAGAACCAACTTGCCTTGGGAGACGAACACCCGCTTCACGCAGAGCTTCGAAGGTAACTTCCATAATCAACGCTTCGACCAAGGCAGGGAAAGGGATTTCCTCCCGAGATTTAGCAACACGAAGCAACAGTGTTGTAGGCACCATTTCATGATGGAACGTTAACACAGCCACATAGATCGCCGGAGCCAGCATGGCAATTAGGAAAAAAGTATACCGAAGCCACCGAATGAGGCTACCAATTAGGAAACGCTGATAATAGTCTTCAGGAGACTGCATGAGGGACCAAAAAGTAGCTGGAGCAATGAGAGCAATTGGCGTATTATCCGTAATGATGACAACGCGACCTTCTAACAGACTTGATACGGCCACATCCGGGCGTTCCGTTGTTTGTAATTGGGGAAAAGGTGAATAGATATTGTTCTCGATCATTTCTTCGATGTAACCGCTCTCCAGTACCCCATCCAGCTTAATTTGGGAGATTCGCTCTGAAACTTTAATAATGATTTCTGGTTTGGCAATCCCCTGGATGTAGGCCATTGTGATATTTGTTTTCGAATAATTGCCAAGTGTGAAGGAAACGAATTTCAACGCGGGGGTCTTTAACCTTTTTCGAATTAAAGATGTATTCACTATTAAAGATTCTACAAAGCCCTCACGTGGACCACGGACGACAGACTCGGCTAACGGCTCTTCTACTGCCCTACCTTCAGATTGAGATAACTCAATGGATAACGCCCCTTCGATCGTGTCTAACAGTAGTACAGCCTTACCTCCAAGCACTTCATTGATAACTTCACCAATTATGCGCAATTCTTTAAAATCTGACACTGAAATGCAACTCATCATCTTGTCCATGGATTCCACTGTTCCCGCGCTAGCTTTCTTAAGCGGTTCAAGGACATAACCATCAAGAAGCTCTACATTCACCATTCCCCGTAAATATAGGACGGATGCTTGTAGGTCACTCGCTAGATGTATTGATGAGAAAACAACATCATCACAAGCTGTAAATATAGTTTGTAAATGAAGGATATTCGAGGAAAGGTCAGTCGACACCAGGGTATGGAATACTTCCTTATCTATACTGGGATCCTCAGGAAACGGTTGATACATTCAAAGCTCCCCCTCTACTACTCACATTCATTTAGGTATTGTTATGCTCTCAAAATCACACGGCTATTCAGTTGTTACCAAAGCAGGGGTATTTTAACAAACCAGCCATCGTATCTTGCTTGAAAGAACCTTTATTGGTCAAGAATGATAGGATAACGACAATGTAAAGGGGTTATGACCGTTGGATTTTAAACCAATCCTCCCATTTGAGCCAGTTAGCACAAACGAATGGCCAGCAGGTACTCATTTTACGAGTCAAATCAAGTGGGATGGGGTAAGAATGCTGCTGTACTTCGATGGAAGTACGACCAAATTAATCAATCGCAGAGCCAATGATCGAACCCTGCAATACCCGGAATTAACGAATCCCCAGGCGTTCTGTTCAGCAAAATCGGTCATTTTGGATGGAGAGATTATCGCACTATCCGATGGCAAACCTTCATTTTACGAAATCATGAAACGTGACAGCGCTAGGAAATCCAGCACGGTGACTCGAGCCATGCAGCAAGTCTCCATCACATACATGGTCTTCGATATCCTCTATTTAAACGGAGATTGGTTACTGCATTTGAGCCTGAAAGAAAGACAAAATAGGTTAGCATCCATCATAAAGCCGAACCACCTAGTCCAACCCGTCACCAATCATGATGATATGAAAGCACTATTTGCCATTGTGGAGCAGCATGAATTAGAAGGTATTGTGATTAAGGACCTGACAAGCAGTTATGTCATTAATGGTAAGGATAAGCGATGGCTGAAGAAAAAAATTTTCAAGGATCTCTATGCCGTCGTAAGCGGTGTTACCTATAGAGGTAACATTGTGAATTCCCTTTTATTAGGCTTATATGATGATCAGGGACAGTTATGGTATATTGGCCACGCGGGTACTGGCAAACTTACTGTGAAAGACTGGCAACATGTCACCGATCTGGTTCAAAGCATGACAACGCAAGAGCGTCCCTTCATCAACCAACCTGAAAGATCGAAAGAAGCGGTATGGATAACCCCACAACTCGTTGTGAAAGTTAGCTTCATGGAATGGACAAACAACAAAACATTGAGACACCCGAGCATACAATCTTTCATGAAAATGGATGTAAGCTTGTGTAACTTCAATCAAAATTAGTTTTGTTGATGCAAATCGGTTATACTTGATACTAATCTTATATTGGTTGCGTTATGGAGGAGCCTGTCACCAAGGGCTCCTTATGTTCTTTTCGACATAAGGAGTCCTTGGTAGGGCTCTTTTTTTATGCAAAAAAACAAACAAATATCGACATTCAGGAGGATCTAGAACTATGGAACAGCAAGCAATCTTGGCAATCGGCATTTTTTCACTTACGTATGGCATGATCATCACCGAAAAAATACATCGCACTATCGTAGCAATGATCGGCGGTGTCCTAATGGTCGTTCTTGGCGTTGTTGATCAAGGTTCCGCTTTGCATCATATTGATTTCAATACCCTGGGACTCTTAATTGGCATGATGATTATTGTAAGTATTACGGCAGAAACAGGATTATTTACGTATATCGCATTATTAGCTGCAAAGAAAGCAAAGGGTGATCCTGTCAGAATTCTGATATCACTCGTACTTCTTACAGCTATTGGTTCTGCTTTTCTTGATAATGTGACAACCGTATTGCTCATGGTACCTGTTACCTTCAGCATCACGCGCCAATTGCGCGTTAATCCCGTACCCTACCTCATTACACAAATTTTGGCATCTAATATCGGCGGTACTGCAACGCTGATCGGGGACCCACCCAACATTATGATTGGAAGTGCTGTTAAAGAGTTAACTTTCATGGCCTTTATAACTAATCTTGCACCTGTTGTCGTCATCATCATGGCGGTCACAATTCCGATCTTCGTTATCATTTTCCGCAAGCACATACAAACTACACCAGAGCTAAAGATGAGTATGATGCAAATTGACGAAAAAAAAGTAATTACAGACCGTAAACTGCTAACCAAAAGTCTTTCCATTCTAGCACTTACCATTATCGGGTTCTTTCTTCACCAGCTGCTACACCTTGAATCCGCGACAGTAGCCTTAGCAGGGGCATTTCTGTTACTGCTACTGACTGAGGAACATTCGATGGAAAAAGCTTTCAACAAAGTTGAATGGTCGACGATTTTTTTCTTTGTTGGACTTTTCATCTTGGTGTCCGGCTTGGTAGAAACAGGCGTAATTTCTAAATTAGCTGCTGGAGCCGTAGAATTGACGGGAGGTAATCCTATTGCAACGTCGATGTTAATCTTATGGCTCAGTGCAATCGCCTCAGCATTTCTAGACAATATCCCTTTTGTGGCAACTATGATTCCTATGATTCAGGAAATGGGTTCGATGGGCGTGGAGAATTTAGAACCGCTTTGGTGGAGTCTGGCATTAGGCGCTTGTCTTGGAGGTAATGGAACACTTATAGGAGCAAGTGCTAACTTGATCGTCGCCGGCATGGCTGCAAAAGAAGGACACCCCATCAAATTTATTGCTTTTATGAAATATGGTTTTCCAATTATGCTAGTCTCCGTTGGGTTAGCCAACATTTATATGTATGTCAGATATTTCATGTAACTAATATTTATCTATACAGGAGTCGAGAAATTTGAGATATTTACATCGTCGTTTATTTAACAGTCGATCTGGAGGCTCTCATGATTTATTTAGCTATTATCATCTTTTTACTTACAATCACCTTCGTCATTTGGCAGCCGAAAGGCTTAAGCATTGGTTGGTCAGCATCAGCAGGAGCTTTGCTTGCCCTCGCCTTCCAAGTCGTTTCACTGCAAGATGTTGCCACAGTTACAGGCATCGTGTGGAACGCGACGCTCGCATTTGTCGGCATTATTGTGATCTCCATTATTTTGGATGGGATTGGTTTCTTCGAATGGTCCGCGCTCCACATGGCCCGTTTGGCCAAAGGAAATGGCATGCACATGTTCGTCTACGTGATCCTGCTCGGGGCAGCGGTTTCCGCCTTTTTTGCGAACGATGGTGCGGCCTTGATCCTTACGCCTATCGTATTGGCTATGGTCAGAGCTATGAAATTGCCGGATGCCGCCATTCTCCCTTTTATTATGGCAAGCGGCTTTATCGCGGACACCACGTCACTTCCATTCATCATCAGCAATTTGGTAAATATTCTTTCTGCTGATTTTTTCGGAATCGATTTTGTCACCTATGCAAGTCGTATGTTTGTAACCAGTCTGTTCTCGTTAGGCGCAAGCTTGCTGGTTCTCTACCTTTTTTACCGCAAACAAATCCCTAAAAGCTATGATATCACGGAGCTGAAACGCCCTTCGGAAGCGATAAAGGATATGAATTTGTTCCGTTTGTCTTGGTGGATTCTCGGCATCTTATTAGTTACCTATATCTGCAGTGGATTTATCCAAGTGCCTGTTTCTATACTCGTCGGAACTGCCGCTATTGCCTTCCTCCTCATTGCAAGAACGAGCGACGCGGTGAATACGAGAAAGATTTTGAGAGAAGCTCCATGGGCAGTCGTCATCTTCTCCATCGGAATGTATGTGGTCGTCTATGGGCTTAAGAATGTCGGACTTACGGATGCGCTTGGAGAACTTATCGATATCATTTCTGGTGAAGGGCTCTTTGTTGCCACGATAGGTATGGGCTTCCTTGCCGCGTTCCTTTCCTCGATCATGAACAATTTGCCGACTGTGCTGATTGATGCTTTAGCCATTCAAGGCACTCAAACCGAGGGTATGCTCCGAGAAGCCTTGATTTATGCCAATGTCATCGGGACCGATCTGGGGCCCAAAATGACGCCTATCGGCTCACTAGCCACCCTGATTTGGCTTCATGTGCTTGCCAAAAAAGGAGTTAAAATTACGTGGGGCGGTTATATGAAAGCTGGCGTAATTCTGACGATCCCTACCTTACTCATCACACTAATCGGTTTGTACCTCTGGTTGCAGGTTATCGCCTAATTTGTAGCCCTGCTTTTGTATGACTCCGTTTGAGAACCACTCGCCTAGGAAATAATTGTGAATAAAAGCTTAGAAGGAGCGATTCCAAGCCTATGGCGTTCAAAGCAGAGAAAGCTAAGCTTCTCGTGGAGGGCAATGAGTTGACGATCACAAATCCGAATAAGCCGCTATGGCCTGATTTGGGCATCACCAAAGCGGATTATTTGACGACATTAAGTGAACTTTCACCCTACCTCCTACGTTACTGCCGTAATCGCCATCTAACGACGATTCGATTTCCACATGGGTATGATGATAAGTCTTTTTATCAGAAAAATGCCCCCGATCCTGTGCCTAGCTTCGTTAAGCTAGCCCCGCTAGATGGCATTAACTATGTCAATTTGGACTCCTTGTCTACGCTCATTTGGCTCGGGAATCTGACTTGTTTGGAATTCCATCCTTCCTTCCATTACATCGGGAAGACGAATCCTGCAGAATGGCTGATTGATATCGATCCAACTTTGGAGGAAGAACCTCGTATCATGGAGGCTGCTCTTATCATTGGTGAAGTGCTCGATTCACTGCGTATTCAGTCGGTTCCCAAAACATCTGGCGCAACTGGCGTACAAATTTACATTCCAATTCAACCTGGCTATACGTTCGAAGAGCTCCGAAGAGTTGGACATTTCATCGCAACCTACACCGTTAACATGTACCCGAAGCTGTTTACCATCGAGCGCTTCAAGAAAAATCGCGGTGATAAGATTTATATCGACTACCTCCAGCATTGGTATGGAAAAACACTATCTGCTCCCTATACGCCGCGTGCCAGAAAGGACGCAACGATCTCAACTCCTTTGCTTTGGAAAGAAGTAGAGCTTCGTCCAAGCATTAGCGAGTTCAATCAACTAACCATCATGAATCGATTACGAACGTACGGGGATCTCATCGATCGTGTTCCACCTCAAAATTTGAATGCTATTTTAGCTAAATTAAAAGAGTAGTTCTAATTAGAACTACTCTTTTTTTCAAAATAAAGGGGATAACAATCTCGCAATTCTTTCTTTTCTTTTTTCGCCAGGCGACCTCAGCTCAAATTCAGTTAGTGTAACTTCCGTACAATCCTCCAAATCCATCAAGAAATCACTCTCCAAACGGGAAATTACATGCCTATCAAACATCACCGCATTCAATTCGAAGTTACTGAAAAAGCTGCGCATATCGACGTTGGCCGTACCCACCGTCGACATGATCTCATCCACGATTATCACTTTGGCATGAATAAACCCCTTTCGATACAAATAGAATCGAACACCTACCTGCAATAATTCCTTTAGGTAGGACTTTGATGCATATTGAACAATAGCAGAATCGGCTTTGAATGGAAGAATGATACGTACATCCACACCACTGATTGCAGCAGATTTGAGAGCCATCGTGATGCTGGGATCGGGAATGAAATAAGGCGTTGTAATCCAAATCCGCTTCTTCGCTGCTATCAATCCTGCAAAATACATTTCCTGAATGGCGTCCCATCTGGCATCAGGACCACTAGAAATGACTTGAACGAACGAAGGCTCCTGTTCAGAATGAGCTGGATAATAACGCTTTTCCCCCAAGCTTTCTCCACTAACGAAAAACCAGTCCTTCAGAAAGGTGCGTTGTAAATCATATACCGCGTCCCCATGCAGCATGACGTGCGTATCTCGCCAGAAACCCAGCTTAGGATTCCCACCAACATACTCATTCCCGATATTAATGCCTCCAACGAAACCAACCAAGCCATCGACAACCACAATTTTGCGATGGTTCCGATAATTCAACCGTTTTTCAAAGAAAGCAATCAATGGCTTTAGGAAAGGTTCAACAGCAATACCCGCCCGCTTCAATGAAGTAATGTAAGCCTTAGAAAGCGCGTGACTCCCAACACCATCGTAAATAACCCTTACTGCTACCCCAGCCTTAGCTTTCGCTATCAATGCATCTTGAAATCTCCTGCCAATTGCATCATCGCGTATCGTATAAAATTCGAAGTGAATATGATCTTGGGCCTTCCCTATCGCCTCAAGCATCGCTTCGTATGTCACGTCGGCATTCGTCAGTACGTCAACCCGGTTCATTCCTGTAATCGGTGAATGAGGCACCTGACGCAGCCAATCTCGCAGTCGCTCTTCACCTAGCAAGAAGCTGCTGTCTTCGCCTTTCTTCGCGTCTATGCTGTCATTGTACAGAACGCTCTGGAGTGTTGAATTATTCGCATTATCACTGTTATTCGCATGAACTTTCTTCCGCCGTGCGTAATCCCTTGCAATGAAATAATACATAAAAAATCCAATAATTGGAAAAATAAACAAAATGCTCAGCCATGCTATTGACTTGGCAGGCCTTTTATACTCACAAATTAAAATCGTAGCTGCCTGAAAAATAAATAACAACAGTAATAAAGTGATCCATACCAACAACACCAGCTCCTATCCCTACATCTGCATGCTAAGATAGCTTTTGCCAAGGCCTTCGGTGCTATACCTTTACTTTCCAACAAAACTTCTACAAATAAAATTTTCCAACTTTCGTAATAAAATCCTGCTGTTTCGCAGAACATAATCTACGCATTCTAATTTCTTCAACTTGATCGTGGCAGGAGGTGCCTCTCGCTTGGCCAAAACACCTAAATATTTGATGAAAAGCATCCTGCAAAGTCGTAAAACGACACCTTCCAGTGAAGGTAACCCTCCTTCTGATTTGGATCAAGCTCTCGATATTCCGTTTATTGAGGATCTTAAACAGACTAAACTCTCGCTACTACTCGATGAGAATCATAAATTTATTAAAGACATGTTTCAGGAATGCTCCGATGTCGTTGTCAGAGAATTTGAGATTGATCCTCATATCCCAGCCCTGCTTCTTTTCGTTGATGGCCTAACCAATACACAGCTTCTGAACGATACGATGAAATCACTCATGCTGATCGGAGGCGGTGAAACCTCCATTGAGCGAATTGCTAATGTCATTCTGCCGGTGTCACAAACGCAGATTTCCGATAACTATGGAGACTTGCTGACCTCTGTTCTTGGCGGTGATGCTGCGCTGCTCGTTGAGGGGAACGCGAAAGCCATTCTACTCGGGATCCGTGGGACAGAGAAACGATCTGTTGGCGAACCAGAGACAGAAACGGTCGTGCGTGGACCGAAAGAGGGCTTCGTAGAGAGTATACGTACGAACACTTCAATGATTCGCCGCAAGCTCAAGACACCTCGACTTAAAATGAAATCCATGTGTGTAGGCAAAGAGAGCAATACCAATCTTGTTGTCTGCTATTTGGATAACTTAGCTATGCCTTCTTTAATTGAGGAGGTCGTCAAACGACTAGAGCTAATCAAAATTGATGCCATTATGGAATCAGGTATGATTGAAGAACTCATCCAAGACGACGCCTATTCGCCGTTCCCGCAAATGCAATATACAGAGCGCCCTGACGTGGTCGCATCCGCTTTGCTTCAGGGGAGAGTTGCGATTCTCACAGACGGCACCCCCTTCGCTCTCATCGTTCCCTTTGTATTCATTCAAATTATGCAAACGAGCGAAGACTATTATGAACGCTTCCAGATCAGCACGCTCTTGCGTATGCTTCGTTATATCTTTATGTTTCTGTCGTTGACGACACCCGCTCTCTACGTTGCAATAACAACGTACCATCAAGCACTACTACCAACAACATTGATGCTCAGCGTAGCTGCCTCCCGTGAGGCGATCCCGTTCCCCGCGGTCGTTGAAGCCTTCATCATGGAAATCACCTTTGAAGCCTTGCGCGAAGCTGGCATCCGACTTCCTAAGGCGGTCGGCTCTGCCGTATCCATCTTGGGGGCACTCGTCGTTGGACAAGCTGCTGTCCAAGCAGGAATCGTATCCGCACCTATGGTTATTGTCGTCTCGATTACAGGTATTGCTTCCTTCACCATTCCGCGATTTAATGGGGCAATTGCCATTCGGATGCTTCGTTTTCCCATTCTCATTGCCGCATCCGTATTTGGATTTTTTGGTATTTTTTTCTCTTTGATGATTCTAATAGGGCACATGGCGAATCTTCGTTCCTTCGGAGTTCCTTATCTGTCTCCTGTTGGCCCCTTATCTGCTACGGATATGAAGGATGTCCTAGTCCGTGCACCATGGTGGCAATTGAGGAAGCGTCCGGAGTTTATGGCTATTCAAGATAACACCAGTCAAGACGATGCCCTTGCGAAGCAAATCAAGAAAGCAGGAGGTTTAGACGGCAGCAGTATCGACCACATACACAAAGCCAATAAGGAGGAACAGTCCAATGATTCATCCTAAACAGCGTGTTAGCCTAGTGGCAACTATACTACTATCCACGACTCTTCTTACTGGTTGTTGGGATCGTACGGAGACCAATGACGTCGCATTCGTCCTTACTTCATCGGCTGATTTAGAGGATGATGGCAGATATCGTGTCACTTATATGTTCCCTCTTCCCGGTTCCATGGGTGGAGCTAGCGGTGGGGGTGGCGGCACGGCTGGTGGGAAAAGCTATTACATTGATTCCGAAGTCGGGATCACTTTCCGCGATGCAGTCAGTAAGCTTCAAACGCGTATGGCCAGACGCATCTTTCTCTCACACCGCAGAACAATCGTCATTGGTGAGAAGCTGGCGGAAGCTGGCATCAATTCCTTGTTTGATGTTCTTCCGCGTTCATCGGAGAATCGGATGACAAGCTACCTCATCGTAACCAAAGGTAAAGGGTATGACCTCCTCAATACGGAACCGAAGTTCGAGCGCTTTCCTGCTGAAGTCATTCGTGAATTAGCAAAGTCTCGCAATTCCATGCCAACAACAATGAAGGATGTTGGCATGTCCTTAAGCTTTAACAGTGATCCCATTATGAGTTATATGGAACCTCGAGAAGGACAAGTCTCTAAAGAGCCTTCCCATGAAATCCAATTCGTTGGTTATGGGCAGTTCAAAGGGGATAAGATGGTAGGCATTTATAAGAAGAAAGAAGCATCTGGGCTCTTGTGGCTTCGAAATCAAGTAAAAGAGCAACAGCTCACATTCCCCTTGGAGGAAGGCAAAAATATTTCCATCTCCATTGCTGGCGGCAAGACAGAGATTACACCTAAACTCCTGGAAGACAAAGTCATGTTCGACATCATCATAGATGCTCGTGGTGCTGTGAGAGAAGACCTCACTGATGAGGATTTGTACAATTCCAATATCCTTCATAACGTAGAAACAAAGTTCGCAGAGCAAATCAAATTATCTGTGCTCGCAACGATTAAACAAATGCAAAAGGAAGGCACGGATTCCGCTCAACTTGGCCTCATTGTTTGGCGAACACATCCTCAGAAGTGGAACGAACAATTCAAGAAGGATTGGGAGCGATATTTTAAAGAAGCTGAGTTTAATATTGTCGTGAAAGCTTCCATTCCTGATACCGGTGTGATTAACCGCAACGTGACCAAAGGAGGGATCTAGACGATGGATGGGATCTTTATTATCAGCTTTCTTATCATTTTGTTCGGGTCTTTCATTATCGATCGCAAGATGCTGCGGAAGACGGAGACCGGAAACAAAATAACCTATGGTATTACCATTGGTTTAATCCTTCTTTTTCTCATCACGAAATATTTCCATGTGAGTATTCCAATGCCCTCCTATTTTTTCGTGCAAGTGGTTTCTCCTTGGTTCATTCAAGTTCTTGGCATTTAAATAGAAAGGTGGTGTTCCTCATCGATAGTAAGCAAGTCATTAACCAACGGCAGCTCTCTTGGCTAGCTTCTTCCATTGTTACCAGCGGAGGCATCCTCACGTTGCAAAATGAATTGATTCGCATCAATCAAATGGATGCTTGGTTCAGCTATCTACTTTCTATTATCTATGTCTTTCTGATTGCTGCCTTCTTTAGTTATTTGGTGAAGCTCTATCCCTTTAAGAACATTTTTGAAATTTCCAAAGAAATATTAGGTCCTTGGCTGGGCACAGTTATGAATCTACTCATTTTGTTTCATTTCTGGCAAATTGTCGTTCGTGATATTTCCTCTGTATCCAGATTTAGTTCTACCCTTTTACTGCATACAACGCCACTTGAAATTTTAATCTTATTAAACTGTTTGTTGCTTATGTATTTTGGTAAAACGAGTGTAGAAGTTATTGCACGCGTCAATGACCTGTTCTATCCACTCTTCGTCGTTACGATTATGATTATGCCGCTGCTCTTATCGAACGAATTTTATTTGAGGCTAACGACGCCTTTACTGACAATGCCGCTTCAACACTGGACAGCTAGTTCCATTCTAACACTCGGGAGCGCGGGTGATGTTTTCATTCTGGGCGCATTTCTCCATATGATTGCCAACTCTAATCATGTTCGTTCGGCTATTCGACACGGTTCCCTGCTAGGCTTTTTTCTACTCACACTCGTTCTGTTGGCCATTATTGCCGTACTCGGCCCTAAAATGCCTGCAAACTTCTCCTATCCTAGCTATAATCTGGTTCAAACGATTCATGTCACTGATTTTCTAGATCGACTTGATCTGGTCATGCTCATGATTTGGTATCCAACCGTTGCGTGTAAAATAATCACCATTTATTTAGCGCTTCTGCTTGGCATTAGCTCCATTTTCAATGGTCGAAATTATCCGATGATTAACAAACCTATCATCCTGCTTATCGGTCTGTGTACTTGTCTTTCCTTCAAGAGCACCACCGAGCTGCTCAGTTTCTCCAATTTCAGCTCACCCGTAATTGTCCTGGCTTACCAGCCTATCATTATGGTCATCCTCCTTATCGCGGGAAATAGGAAAAAGCGGAAGCATCCGGAAGCTTTTCCAGCTCCCCCTGGAGGAACACATGTAAAGGAAGATCCCGAACAAAATTCAGGCAAACTTAGCCAACGTATGTCCTATACAAAATGGTTGTGGGGAGGAAATCTAGTTTTGGTCATTTGCATAGCATTTGTTCTCATTGGCCTTACGTTCGGTGAGAAGTCTACGCTGATTGGTTCGATTTGCGCAATAGGCTTCGGCAGTTCTCTATTGTTGACGACATTGACCACCTATATGGAACTTACCAAGCTGAAGCAGGCCGAAAGCAGTAACTAAGACGAATTCTGCCGTGAATTTATATTTGGAGGAATGCTTATTGTTCAAAAAAAAAGCCCCCGCCTAAGCGGGTGCCTTGTAAGTTAAACAGGAACAGATTGATTTAAACGACTCTTAGCTACCTTTAAATAGCCATGTACATTTAAGTATTCACTATCATTGGTGAAACGCAATTTCATTGCTCCTGCCGCGTCTTGGATGTACGGCTTCAGTGCAGTCGCACCACCGCCAATCACGTAGAAGCATTGAATATCTGGGCATTTGCGCCAGCGCTTCTTGATCATTTCGACCATGCGTACGGCAGCTCTGCGGAAATGCAAATCCACGATGGGCCGAATATCCACTTGGCCTTCTCCAGGAAGTTGAATCGTGAATTGACGATTCTTCACGCGTTGCGCAAGCTTCGCTCGGCTTGGGAACAAGTGACCGTAGGCATCTTCCACGTCACGAATAATCGCATCCAAATACGTTGCAATACCGATCTGCTCGCCATGGCTAAAATGGTTATCAATCGCCATGCGTTTGATGACAGGGAAATCTGTCGTCAAAGCTCCGATTTCACAAACGCCTATGCAGCCATTGTATATTTCTTCGTCTTTGACCTGCAAGCTGTCGTGTGTTGCCATATGGAACATGGCCGCAGCACCTTCTATAGAGACAGCTACTTTGCGGATCGAAACTTTAATTTTACGATTATGGAACTGTGGTGTGGATAGGAATGTCACTTCGTGCTCACCTAGAAGCCGATGTTCAAATGTCTGACTATACTTCGGGAAAGAACGAACAGGCAACCCCGTACCCAATGTGTATTCAACTTCGTCAACATTGCCGTAACCAGGACCCGCTGCTTGATTCGTGAGACCCTGATAAGCAAGTGCAGTCAGTGCTACAATGAGGGATTGATCCGATAGCGCTTTATTATCCGTGTCTTCTAGCTCTAGGTTATCCTCGTGCTCTAAGGCCAGCTGCCCTACGAAATAACGTTGATTCCGCTGTGAAAGGCTTGGACTATAAATAACGACATCCAATGCTTTCCAAGGTGAATCTTCTTCTTGCAAAATGTGTCTTTCGTAGCCCGGCGCTATGATATTTGGAATTACTAGTGGTTCTCTAGACCCATCTAGCACCAGCTTAATACTATCGTTCCCTATGTCAATACCTGCAAGCTTAATCATGTGTGCCTCCACTCCAAATCTACAGCTTTCTGTAATTGTATTAGTAAATTCGATCATATACGACAGGATTCCTTCCTACTTTAGACTCATTTTCCTAGGACTAGTAGGTAGGAAGGCAGGTTTTTAGCAAAATATGACGAATCATGTACAGAACTTCACTTTACCAAATTCAACCATGACAGGAGATAACTTAGTCCTTATGAAGCTTAAGTGGAAACCCAAAAAACTGACACTGGTTATCATTCCAGATACTACGCAATCAGTTGTCAGATTTCGCATTTCCCATTTATCTGCCTATATCGCAGCAGCATGCTTTTCTTTGCTAATGCTGATTTCCATAACGATTTACTTTTTGCATGCACATACTGTGAAACAAGCAAGTGATTTGCAAACGAAGCTAAGCGGTGTCAACCAGCAATGGAGCGCAACCCTAACTTCTAAGAATGAAGCCATCGAACAATTGCAAAACGAAGTGATTCAACTGTCCCAGCAAGCTGAACAGATGAAAACGAAGGTCGAGGAAGTAAAGAAGCTCGAGAGTGATCTCAAGTCCATTGCAGGGATTGATCACGAACCAAGTAACGTCGCCATTGCAAGCACAAACTCCGAAGGTAAAGCTAAGAAAGATGCCAATCAGCCGACAGTCGGCGAGTCTCCCCCTTCAACTGGTGTAGGTGGCAGCCCCAATCCCGTCTCACAAGAGATCATTCTTAAGCTAGGTCAAGACACGCTTGCCTCCTTCTCTGCGCTGAATGGTGAGGTACAAGAGTTGCAAACGAATTTAGTACAAACGAAGCAGAAAGTGGCCGACAAGCAGGAGCAGCTTCGCATCACGCCAACGTTGTGGCCAACGAGCACGAAGGTTGTTACTTCCCCTTTTGGCTATCGATCCGATCCATTTACCAAGATACCGAGCTATCATTCCGGCATTGATTTCGGTGCTCACGAGAATGATCCGGTCTATGCAACAGCTGCTGGTAAAGTCGTCAGTACTGGTAAAGACATTTACCACGGCAACAACATTGTGATTGAGCATTCCAAGGGCTTACGCACCTGGTACATGCATTTAAATAAAATTCTAGTTAACAAAGGTGATTCTGTAGAAAAAGGCGGTAAGATCGGTTTAGTCGGATCTACAGGCCGTAGCACAGGGGCACATCTCCACTATGAAGTACTCAAAAACGGCGAAAGCGTCGATCCCAAGCCTTATCTTAAATCGATTCGAAAGGATGATAACTAACATGTTCAAAAAAACAAAAAACCTCATGAATCCAAATACAACCGATACACTGATAGGTGAGGGAACAAGCTTTGAAGGCCGTATTAAATCAGAGGCGAGCATTCGTATTGAAGGCGGAATTACGGGGGATATCGACTGTGCTGGCGATGTCATTATTGGCGAGCACGGCGTCGTGAAATCTAATATCTCTGCACGAGATGTGGTTCTGGCTGGAAGCGTTCAAGGGAATATTACAACCAAGGGCAAGCTGACCATTACCTCTACAGGCTCCCTTCATGGCAATATTAGCGCTGCTTCTTTCATTATTGAGGAAGGCGGCGTCTTCCAAGGCAGCAGTAAAATGGAAACGAAATCGACCGTGCCAGTATCCGTGCCAAACAACGAGCCTGAAACTGGGAACCGACCTGTTGCTGCTCCAGAACAAATGTATAAAGGCAACACCGTTGCCATGTAATTCCTTCCTGCTAGGATAGAAGCTTTCCACATGATATACTAGTTGGAAATTCATTTCTAACTGATGTAGGAGACACGGAACTATGAGAGAACAAGACATCCTATTTGACCTAGATGACACGTTGGTGCATTGCAATAAATACTTTGACTTCGTCATTGACCAGTTCGTAGATTTGATGCTTACTTGGTATTCAGGCCATGGTCTAACTAAGCAGGATATCAGGCAAAAACAGTTGCAAATCGACCTTGCTGGTATCCAAATTCATGGCTTTATGCCGGAGCGGTTTCCGCAATCGTTCGTTGAGACATACCAATGGTTCGCGCAGCACTACAACCGTCCAGTAAGTAGCAAAGAAGTTGACTGGCTCATGCAGCTAGGTCACACGGTTTACAGTTACACCGTCGAGCCATACCCACTGATGAATGAAACCCTTCACAATCTTCAACAAGCTGGTCACAACTTGTTTCTGTATACAGGCGGAGATGTTTCTATTCAAATGAAGAAAATCAAGGATGTCGGTCTAGATCAATTTTTTCAGGATCGTATCTTCGTTACCGTCCATAAGACACGTGAGTTTATGAATACATTGATGCAGGAGAAGCAATTTGACCGACAGCATACGTGGATGATCGGCAACTCCATCACAACAGACGTGCTGCCAGCGCTCCATGCAGGCATCCATGCGATTCATATCCCCGTTGCAGATGATTGGGTATTTAACAATGGGACGATTGACGTCACGCCGAAGGGCGCGTTTTACCAACTGCCTTCCCTGCTGGAAGTGCCAGAGGCCATCCAATCGTATATTAACAAATAAAAAAGAACAATCCCCCGGTGAAAACTGTACCGGAAGGATCGTTCTTTTTCATTATGCCGCGACGTCACGTCTGCGAAATATTCCCCAGGAAAGGACATTAAATAACAAGAAGTAGCACACAAGCATAGTAATGGAGAATCCCAACGTCATTCCCTCCGCTAGCGGCTGTCCCTCTAAATACTGAGTGAGATCCGTATTCGCGAATAGGAAGTATTTGCCCCACGTATACCGCAAGAACAATAAGGTAATCACTTGGCCAGCGAACATGATGAAAATGCTAAGGCCGATCGCAAGAGAAGCACTGCGAAACACGGTGGAAATCATAAAAGCTAGTGTAACGATCATCACGAGCTCAATCAATTTAAGTCCATAAGTCGCCAACACATAGAACAGCATGTTCTTCTCTTGCACCTGCCCTGCGGCATTCACAATTAAATGAGGGAGACTCAGTCGCTCAAAGCCATAGGAGAAGCCGTTCACAATCAGAGCAGTAATGAACAAAATGACCAGTAACGTAGCTGCAAAAATAAGTGTTGTCAGATACTTCGACAATAAGATCTTCGACCGGCTAGCAGGACGAATGAGCAACAGCTTAATGGTTCCCCAAGTAAACTCCCCTGCTACCATATCTCCAGCAATAATGACCGTGAAGAGCGTAACCACAATGATTAACCCAGAAGCAGTGAGCATACCTTCCCATAATGTGTTATCAATCGGTGGGTAATTGTGATCCAGCATGTATTGCTGAAGCGCACTTTGTTCCCGCATCTGCTTCTTAAAATTCTCTGGGATATCCGCATTTGCAAGCTCTGTCTTATTGTGTTCAATCGTTTCTGCAGCCCTTATTTTCCAGCTATCATCATTGTTGTTCGTATCGGAATGCGATAACACACCAGTGAGCACGACAATGACAATTAACAAGACCACTAGAATCCATGTTCGAAGCCGATTATAAATCTTCATATGCTCATTCTTGATGAGATTAAGCAATAGGATCACTTCCCGTCATTTCTAAAAATTGATCTTCCAGCGACTTCATGGTTTTGCGGATGCCATAAACAGAAATTCCCGCCTCTACGAACCGCTTATTCAACAAAGCTATCTCTTGTTTGTCGAGATCCATAACAAGTTCGGCATCGATAACTTCCACTGGATACCCTTGAGCAGAAACTAACTTCACTGCTTGTTCAATTGCGTCCACCTCATAGACGACCCGCTGTTTGCCGTCCTCCTGAACATATTCCTTGATAAGTCTAACATCAACTAATTTCCCATTTTGAATAATGGCCACGCGGTCACACATCAGTTCCATTTCTGCTAAAAGATGCGAAGAAACAATAACTGAAATTCCTTCATCACGGGTAAGCTTACGCAAATGATCTCGAAGCTCCCGTATGCCAGCTGGGTCCAACCCGTTAGTCGGCTCGTCCAAAATAAGAACTGACGGTTTATGCAGAAGAGCTTGCGCAATCCCTAGTCGTTGCCGCATGCCCAGCGAGTAGGTTTTCACCTTGTCATGAATACGATTCGTCATCCCGACAAGATCGATCACCTCCCCAATTCGCTCCTCGCCAATACCTGGAATCATCCTGGCATAATGAACCAAATTCTTATAGCCGCTTAAAAATTTATACATTTCCGGATTTTCTACAATCGCACCAATATGACGAATCGCTTGTTCAAAATGCGTGCGAATCGAATACCCACCAACACGGATATCCCCCTCCGAAATCGACATCAATCCTACCATCATACGGATGGTAGTCGTTTTTCCCGCACCATTGGGCCCGAGAAATCCGAACACATCGCCACGCGGCACCTCGAAACTTAGCTTATCAATAATGGTCTTGGAACCAATGCGTTTGGAAATATTATCCACGTTAACAATGGGTGTACCAACCTCTTGTGATGCTGACATTCGACATCTCCTCTCTTTTTTAACCAATATAATCCAATCCTAGCTTACTTCCGCTGTCATGCCTAGTGATAAAATCTCTATCGATGCCAATCATAGGTGTGCGACCGCGTTTAAAGGTAGATTTTATCGCCAATAGGAAAGTGGTTTTCGGTTCCCGAAAACTGATCTTTCCTATGTGGAGATATTTCAGTCATATGACTGCGCTCACTATGGCTTTTTCCTAATTTTATGTACAATGGTAAGATACGAACTGTTAGTAAAAGGAGCTCATCTATGATCCAAAGAAGACCGTGGCACGGTGTAGAGTGGTCACTGTTTATCGTCTTGACCGGCGCTGCACTACTTGGTTTACTGTATAGCTGCCTTCACATCTATGAACAACCATTCTCCCACATCCTGTTAACCATATTGGCCATTTTACTCTCTTATGGGGTTCCTTTTATATTCTGGCGACCCCACTACATTAATCCGACATGCTATCCGATTGCTGTTCTACTAACCGGTATCCCCCTGCAAATTTACTTGGCTTGGATGGAGCAAGACGCCTTACTTACCATTAATTGCCCAATTATGGTTATTGGATTCCTCACCGATCGAAAAAATGCGTGGTGGACCGCCCCTATTTTCATGTTAGGCATGCCGATGACTTACTTTTTCCTTTTACATAGCGGCATGGGAGTCGGACAACTATTTAGTTTTATCCTGAATGCTGTTCTCTTCTTCGCAATCGGATTAAGCTTACAACGCGCCGTTACTTCGAACGAGAAGACCGAGAAGCTTCTAGGCGAGAACCAACGTCAATACCATTTGATCCATGAGCAAAATAACGTCCTTGAGCAGTACGCGAATCAAATTGAGCAGCTTACTTTAGTTGAGGAGCGCAATCGGATGGCTCGTGAGCTTCACGATACGGTAGGACATACGTTCACATCCGTCATCATGGGAATGGACGCCGTCTCGTATTTGATCGAAGTTTCGCCCGAGAAAGCCAAGGAGAAGCTCGACGTCCTGCGCAATGTGACTAGAGGTGGTCTAGAAGAAGTGCGCCGCAGTATTCATCAGATGGTCCCCCAAGAGGGCGATCTGCTGCTATCTCAGCAACTGGCACGACTTGCCAATGAATTTGCCTTGCACACAGGAACACAGATTCACTTCACAACGGTTAGTGACGAGTTCGAAATTCCCAAACAAACCAAGCTTTCATTAATTCGTTGTCTACAAGAATCACTGACGAATGCCAAACGCCATGGTAAAGCAACTTCTATCGAAATTGTACTAACCTATGCCGATGACCAAATCTCCCTTCGCATTGAAGATGACGGAATAGGCACCGATCAATTGAAAATGGGCTTCGGTATTGCAGCGATGCAAGAACGGATAACGGCGCTGCAAGGCACTTTACAAGTACGCTCTTTGCCTGAAGAAGGGACCGTTGTCCATTGTTTTATTCCTGTCAAACGTTTTCCAACCTTTTAAACCTATAAACCCTTTTAATCGCTGTGAGGAGGATTTGCTATGACTGTAACCCAAGCTCCGCTCAAACTGCTCCTGGTCGATGATCAGGATTTGATTCGTGAAAGCTTACACATTGTACTGGGCATGGACCCCGATATTGAGGTTGTTGGCTTAGCTGAAAACGGGCATGTCGCTGTAAAACTGAGTGAAGAAGTGCAACCCGATGTCGTTCTAATGGATATTCATATGCCGATTATGGATGGCGTTGAGGCTACACGTCAGATTAAAGCTACCTGGCCGCATATTCGTGTCATCATTTTGACTACCTTCCAAGAAATTGGATACGTCGTAGATGCACTTAGTGCTGGAGCTGAAGGCTACTTGCTCAAAGCCATTCATCCCAAAGATCTTGCTACAGGGATTAAATGGGTTCATCAGGGCGGCACCTTAATTCCGCATGATATTGCCAAAATGCTTGTCCAGCAAGCTCGTGACGGTGGAAGCGGGGCTTCCACAGAAGATAAGGAAGAGAGCAATATTCGAACAGAGACTTACGGCCTCAGCGAACGTGAGTTACAGGTACTTCACAGCATCGCCGACGGCCTCAATAATCGTGAGATCGCAGAGAAGCTATTCTTGTCTGAGGGTACAGTGAAAAACTATATCTCCAACATCTATTCGAAAATGGACGTCCGAGACCGTGTTCAAGCTTCGAAAAAAGCACATGATGAGGGAATTCTGTAATCGAGGGGAATTTCATAAATAAAGACCGCTCTTCATCTAAGAAGAAGCGGTCTTTGCTATTACACGACTATTCAAAGAGCTTCTCGAGAAAACCCTTTTTTCTTTTGCGAATCTTACTATAGCTCTTTACTCTTGAAAAGGGTAGGGGCGTATCTTCCGTTGACGAATCATGGATTGGCCCAGCGCTAAGGCTGCCTTCTTCCGATATCACTGGCGTATATTGAAGCTCCATCTTATCTTCTTGATTCGCCGCATGCTGATGGACAACAATGGTGTTAACCAGCTGCTCATGCAGTTTGTTCTCAAGCTGGTGCCTGCATAGTCGTAGAAATTGCTCTTGCTGTCTATTCTGGAGTTCAAACTGCTCATGAAGTTGCGCTTGGAGCTCTTTTACCTGCTTGGAAAGTAGCATGACGGTCTTTTGCAAAGAATGCAGATCCTGCGCCCTGACTGGCTCATCGCTGCCAACCTCATCAGAATATTCCTCATTCCCGACCATTAATGCTTGTAACTCCTCAGCTGTAAGAAGATCTTCTTTCCTCATGCGCTTCCCTCCATTCCGTACAACTTGCAGCCTATGCTTGGACTGCTCTTTCTTCTATTGTACATGAGTTTACAGAAATGTTCACGTTTATTAGTCTAATAAAACGAACCAACTGATGGGCACAATCTCGCTTTCTCCACTAGACAAGAAAAAACTGCTCACAGGTAACTCTCTACCCGCAAGCAGTCTAACAAAGCTTATGGCAAATTCGACGATCCCATCAAGAAGCGATCCACTTCGCGTGCTACAGCACGACCTTCGTTGATCGCCCATACCACGAGACTTTGTCCGCGACGCATGTCGCCAGCAGCGAAAACGCCATCTACGTTCGTAGCGAACTTCCCGTAATCCGCTTTCGCGTTGGAGCGCTCGTCTTTGGCTACGCCGAGCTGATCTAATACCGTGCTTTCTGGTCCCGTGAAGCCCATCGCAATCAACACCAGCTGCGCCGGATAAACCTTCTCGCTGCCAGGCACTTCAACAGGCACGAACGCGCCTTTATCGTTCTTCTGCCACTCGATCAAAACAGTGTGCAACTCCTTCAAGTTGCCGTTCTCATCCCCCACGAATTTCTTCGTGTTGATTAAGTACGTCCGCGGGTCTTCGCCCTGAAGCGCAGCTGCCTCTTGCTGACCGTAGTCCACTTTCAACACCTTCGGCCACTCTGGCCAAGGGTTGTTCGCTGGACGTGTCTCCGGTGACTTCGGCATGATCTCAAACTGCGTCACGCTCTTACATTTATGACGAATGGAAGTTCCCACGCAGTCGGTTCCGGTATCACCACCACCGATAACGATTACGTCTTTGCCCTCAGCGGAAATGAATTCACGATCCGCATGCTCGGAATCAAGCAAGCTCTTCGTGTTCTTGCTCAGGAATTCCATCGCCAGATGCACGCCGCCGAGCTCACGACCCTCGATCGGTAGATCACGGCCCTTCGTAGCTCCGCCGCACAGGACGATCGCATCGAATTCCTCTTGCAGCTTCTCAATCGGGTAGTTCACACCAACGTGAGCGCCCGTTACGAAAGCAATGCCTTCGGCTTCAAGCAGATCTACACGACGCTGGACATACTTTTTGTCCAGCTTCATGTTCGGGATACCGTACATCAACAAGCCGCCAACGCGGTCTGCCCGTTCAAATACGGTAACCCAATGTCCAGCTTTGTTCAACTGCGCTGCTGCCGCAAGTCCGGAAGGACCTGAACCCACAACGGCAACCTTCTTCCCCGTACGCGTTTCCGGCGGTTCAGGCTTGATCCAGCCTTCATCGAAGCCTTTGTCGATGATCGCTTTCTCAATGCTTTTGATCGTAACCGGCGTGTCCTTCAAGCCTACTGTACAAGAGCCTTCACAAGGCGCCGGACATACACGGCCTGTAAACTCTGGGAAATTATTCGTCTTGTGCAGACGGTCCAAGGCTTCACGCCATTGACCGCGATACACGAGATCATTCCATTCTGGAATGAGATTGTTCACTGGGCAACCAGCGGCCATGCCGCTGATCAATGACCCTGTGTGGCAGAAAGGAATCCCACAATCCATACAGCGGGAGCCTTGTACCTGTAATTTATCTTGCGTTAGTGGTGTCGCAAACTCTTTCCAATGGCCGATTCGGACCAATGGAGAAGCTTCGGATGCCACTTCACGAGCATGTTCTATAAAACCGGTTGGTTTACCCATTTACGTTTAATCCCTCCTGAGTTTCGTTAATTTCCACCGACACGGGAAACATCTCTCATATTCGCCTCGAAAGCAACCATGACCGCTTCTTGTTGGCTTAGACCGGAGCGTTTCACTTTCTCGATAGCATCAAACATCCGTTTGTAGTCCTTCGGTATAACCTTCACGAACTTCCAAACGTACTCATCCCAGTGCTGAATAACCTGGTGGGCAACGCTGCTATCCGTAAATGTGGCATGATGCTGGATCATCGTTTTCAATTCATTCATCTCATACGTTTCTTCCAGCTGCTCGAGGTAAACCATCTCTTTATTCACTTTGCTTTGGAAGTCACCATTCACATCCAGTACGTAGGCAATACCGCCTGACATACCCGCTGCGAAGTTACGCCCTGTTGGACCAAGGACAACGACTCGACCACCCGTCATATACTCACAGCCATGATCGCCGACACCCTCAACGACGGCACGCACACCACTATTTCTTACGCAGAAGCGTTCGCCAGCGATACCACGGATGTAAACATCTCCATCTGTAGCACCATATAGGGCCGTATTGCCGATAATCACGTTATCTTCCGGTACAAAAGTCGACTTACTGGATGGGAAAATCGCCAGCTTACCGCCAGACAATCCTTTCCCTACGTAGTCATTGGCATCTCCTTCGAGGGAAAGTGTGATCCCTTTGGGTACAAAAGCACCAAAGCTTTGACCTGCTGATCCTTCAAAATGTAGACGAATCGTATCGTGCGGCAAGCCATCTACACCGTGACGGCGTGTGACTTCGCTTCCCACGATCGTTCCGACAACACGGTTCACGTTCGTAATTGGCAGAATCGCGTGTACATGCTCTTTGCGCTCAATCGCTGGCTCACAAATAGCAAGCAGCTTCGTCATATCCAAGGAGCGATCTAAGCCATGGTCCTGCTCCATTTGGCAGAAGCGACCGACTTCTTCGCCCATGTCCGGTTGGTGCAGCAGCGGCGTAAGATCGACGCCTTTGGCTTTCCAATGCTCGACCGCTGGCTTGGACTCCAAGATATCGGTACGTCCAACCATCTCCTCGATCGTGCGGAAGCCAAGCTCTGCCATCATCTCACGCACATCGTTGGCGATGAAGGTCATGAAGTTCACAACATGCTGAGGATCTCCAGCAAATTTCTTGCGAAGCTCCGGATTTTGCGTAGCGACCCCAACCGGACAAGTGTCCAAGTGGCAGACGCGCATCATCACGCAGCCGATCGTAATCAATGGAGTCGTTGCGAAGCCGAACTCCTCGGCACCGAGCAGCGCAGCAACGATAACGTCGCGCCCGGTCATAAGCTTGCCATCCGTCTCAACGACGATACGGCTGCGCAGGTTGTTCAGTACGAGTGTCTGATGCGTCTCCGCCAGACCGAGCTCCCACGGCAGACCCGCGTGACGAATACTCGTCTGTGGTGACGCGCCTGTGCCTCCGTCGTAGCCGGAGATGAGGACAACGTCCGCTTTCCCTTTGGCTACGCCGGCAGCGATCGTGCCAACTCCGACTTCGGATACCAGCTTAACGCTGATCCGTGCCCGTGGGTTGGCATTCTTGAGATCGTGGATCAGCTCTGCGAGATCCTCGATCGAATAAATATCATGATGCGGCGGCGGCGAAATCAAGCCTACGCCTGGCGTCACTCCGCGAACCTCGGCTACCCACGGGTACACCTTGGTTCCCGGAAGCTGACCGCCCTCGCCGGGCTTCGCGCCCTGCGCCATCTTGATCTGAATCTCGTCAGCATTGACGAGATAATGGCTCGTGACGCCGAAGCGGCCGGACGCCACCTGCTTGATGGCACTGCGGCGAAGATCGCCGTTCGCATCTGGCGTGAAACGCTCCGGATGCTCGCCGCCTTCGCCGGTATTGCTCTTGCCGCCGATGCGGTTCATCGCAATCGCGATGGTTTCGTGCGCTTCTTTGGAGATGGAGCCGTAGGACATGGCTCCCGTCTTGAAGCGCTTGAAGATTGATTCGATCGGTTCCACCTCTTCGATCGGAATCGGTGTGCGTCCCGCTTTGAAGCTCAGCAGCCCGCGCAAAGCCATATATTTCTCGTCTTCTCGTTTGACGAGCTTACTAAAGTTTTTATACATGCCGTAATTGTTCGTACGAACAGCTGATTGCAGAGCATGCACCGTTTCTGGGGTGTAGATGTGATCTTCCCCGTCTCTGCGCCATTGCAAGTCGCCGCCTGTATCCAGCACACGATCGCGTCCCTCTTGCTCAGAGAACGCACGGCTGTGACGCATTAGGGCTTCCTTCGCCACCATTTCGATACCGATACCACCCACTGGGGTATACGTCCAAGTGAAGTAGCTATCTACCAGCTCTTGGCTCAAGCCAATCGCTTCAAAGATTTGCGCCCCGCGATAGCTCTGAATGGTGGAAATTCCCATTTTCGCTAACACTTTGACGACACCCTTCGTGACAGCTTTGATGTAGTTATAGACTGCCTTCTCATGATCGACGCCAACTAACTGCTTACGCTGAATCATGTCATCAAGCGTTTCTAACGCCAGATATGGGTTGATTGCACCTGCGCCATAGCCGAGCAATAGGGCAAAATGGTGCACTTCACGCGGCTCACCAGACTCGACAAGCAAGCTGACTTTCGTCCGCGTGCCTTGACGGATCAAGTGGTGATGTAAGCCTGATGTTGCGAGAAGTGCCGGAATCGGCGCGTTCGCACTATCTACACCACGGTCAGAGAGAATAATCAACGTAGCGCCGTCGATGATTGCTTGATCGGCAGCCACGTACAAATCTTGCATCGCACTCTCAAGCCCAGCAGTACCTGCCGATGCTTCGAAAAGCGTCGACAACGTGACCGTTTTGAAACCATCACGCTGAATATGACGCAGCTTCGCTAGTTCTTCATTGGAGAGGAACGGCGACTTCAAACGAATTTGGCGGCAGCTCTCTGGCTCCGGCTTAATCAGGTTGCGCTCTGGCCCAATCGTGGTGCCCTGCGCCGTAATAATTTCTTCAAAGTTCGCATCAATTGGCGGGTTCGTTACTTGTGCGAACAATTGTTTAAAATAGTTATAAAGCAGCTGCGGACGGTCTGAAAGCACCGCAAGCGGCGCATCCGTACCCATGGAACCGATCGGATCCACACCTGTTTTGCCCATAGGCTCAAGGGTCTTACGCAGTTGTTCGAAGGTATAGCCAAACGCTTGCTGACGCTGAAGAATCGTGTCCTGGTCAGAGCCAAGTACAATTGGCGCATCTTCCAGATCCTCTAGGGATACGAGATGCTCATTCAACCAATCCCGATACGGCTGCTCGCTAGCGATGCCGCTCTTGATTTCTTCGTCGGTCACGATGCGGCCTTCTACCGTATCCACAAGCAGCATGCGTCCCGGTCTTAGACGGTCTTTGTACAAAATGCGCTCAGGCTCGATATCCAGCACGCCTACTTCAGAAGCAAGCACAATCAAATCATCCGTTGTCACATAGTAACGAGAAGGACGTAAGCCATTTCGATCGAGTATCGCTCCGATCTGACTGCCATCTGTGAAAGCAATAGCTGCAGGACCATCCCACGGCTCCATCAAGGTGCTGTGATATTCGTAGAACGCCTTTTTATCATCATCCATACCTTCATGCTTAGACCAAGGCTCGGGTACCATCATCATGGCGGCATGCGGCAATGAACGGCCTGAAAGCATTAGGAACTCTAGTGTATTATCAAACATTTGGGAATCGGAACCATCCGTATCAATTACAGGTAGAATACGTTTGAAATCTTCACCAAATAATTCAGAGTCACACATCGCTTGACGCGCGTGCATCCAGTTGACATTACCACGAAGTGTATTGATTTCACCATTATGAATCAAATAACGGTACGGATGCGCACGTTCCCAGCTCGGGAACGTATTGGTACTAAAACGGGAGTGAACGAGCGCTAAGGCAGACTCTACCTTCTCATCTTGCAATTCCACGTAATACGCGTCCACTTGCTCAGGTGTTAGCATCCCTTTATAGACAATCGTTCTGCTAGACAAGCTAGAATAGTAAAATTGCGATCCCCGATGGGATAGTTTGATAGCGTTTTCAGATAATTTACGAATAATGTATAATTTGCGCTCAAAATCAAGATTCGTCGCAGTATCTGCGCTTTGGCCGATAAACACCTGACGAATATATGGTTCAGCGGATATTGCAGAATCCCCCAACGAACTGTTATTTGTTGGAACGGTTCTCCATCCAAGAAATTGTTGCCCTTCTTGTTTGACTATTCGCTCAATGGTACTTTCACAAGCTTGACGTGCCTCTAATTCTTGAGGCAAATAGACCATACCTACGCCATAGCTACCAGCAGTTGGAAGTTTAATGTTCTCTTGTTCACAGGCGGATTGAAAATACGTGTCTGGAATTTGCATCAAAATGCCTGCGCCATCCCCCGTATTCGGGTCACTGCCTTGCCCGCCTCGATGATCCAAATTGCAAAGTACACGAAGCGCTTGCTTGACGATGGCATGAGATTTGACACCCTTGATATTGGCAACAAAGCCTATACCGCAAGCATCATGCTCATTCCTCGGATCGTACAGTCCCTGTTTGGGCGGTAATCCTTTAATAGTCATGTTGTGCAACCTTTCTTCCCTCGTTTTTCGCTGGACTTTGTTAAACGCATGCTTTAAAGTGCTAAAAAGTAAGAATTCAATGCTTCATATTTCGACTACATCCGCAATAAGTAGAGGAAATATTCTCAATATTTTTTCTATTATATTAACACTTGGTTTCCTATAGTTCAATTTAAAAATATTTAAATTGAAAAGGTTTTCATTTTAATAGAATCGCTAGTTGCATCATATTGTATAGGCACGATAAATGTTCTCATTTCCTATATAAATACAACTGGCTGTGCATGTGATAGCAAACTTTCTATGTTTCATGCTATGATAGCTAATACCGCTAGAACATACATCCAGATTCCACATCTTAGGAGGAGCTCTGTTTGAGTATACAGCATACTTTTGGGGACGGCATGATTAGGGAGCCTCTTTATCAATGGCAGCTAGAAGCTCATCCGGTTGAAATTGAGCTTTTCCGCTCAAAGCCGGTACGCCGCCTGAAGTTTTTACATCATTTCGGAGCATCGGCTCTATTTTCACCACTTACACATTCACGCTTCGAACATACGGTTGGCGTTTGGTCACTCATGGCTCACTTTTGCCCAGAAGAATCTCATCTGCGCATTGCGGCACTGCTCCATGATATCGGGCACCTGCCTTTCTCCCATGCGGTTGAGCGGACACTTGGGTATAATCATCACCGTCAAACCGAACAATTAATCGGGCAAGGCATCATCGCGGATATTCTAGTCAAGCACGGCATTTCGCCGCGGGCAATTATTGATCTTTTGAAACAAGAAACACCGCTAACGAACAAATCAACGGTTCTTGGACTCGATCACTTGGATAGCTTCCTGCGCGATACTTACTATGCTGGTCGTCAGACGCTGCCGCCTTCGGAAGTAGTGAAAGGACTTCGCTTACGCGGACCCTACATAGAAGCGAATGAGGCTTCAGCTACAGCGCTTATTGATGCGATTGTTGAAGAACATCGACTCATCCTGCACCCGCAATTTCTAGCAATGGATGCACTGCTGGCGAAAGCAACGGCACATCATTGCGAGGCAAATCCAGGCATGAAGGATCGAATCCCCGCACTCATGGATCATGAGTTGATTCAGGAGCTGCTGCAGAGCAATAATGAGACGGCTCGCGAAATAATTCATGTGCTCATGTATGAGCCCCATCGCATTCAAATTGCCCAAGAACCTGTACCAGGCAGCATCGAAGTCAAGATCGGGAAGGTTTACAAAAAACAACCGCTAATTGGCGAAAAACTCGCCACTGAAGTCAGCTTTCAAGCTGCTGTGAAACTGGCTGAACTAGATAGCATGGCCGCAACTTATTTTTTCACCATATAAACATCCGCAGAAGGGACTGTCCCAGCTTGGCAAAATTGTACTTTCGTTATGGCACGATGAATAGCGGTAAATCGATTGAAGTCTTACGCGTAGCTCATAATTATGAGGAACAGGGCAAAAAAGTACTTCTCCTCACTTCCGTTATGGATGATCGTTTCGGTGTTGGTAAGGTCGCTTCCCGCATCGGTATGCAAAAAGGAGCCATCGTCGTAGACGAACATTTGGATATGGTCGCTTTGGCGCAGACTGAACGTCCAAATTGCATTTTGGTCGACGAGGCTCAGTTCTTGAACAAAGCCCAAGTCTCTCAATTGATTGAAGTCGTCGATGAACTGGATATTCCCGTTATCGCTTACGGACTTCGCGCTGATTTCATGGGACAATTATTTGAAGGCAGTAATGCACTTTTGGCTGTGGCGGATACGATCGAAGAAATTAAAACCGTTTGTTGGTATTGTGATAAAAAGGCAATCATGAACATGCGTTGCAAAGACGGCGTTCCTATCTTCCATGGTGAGCAGATCCAGATCGGTGGGAATGAAAGTTACGTTCCTGTGTGTCGCAAATGCTATGCATCTAAGAAAAAAACAGATCACACCTAGGATAGATATGATTTACAAAGAAAGGTGAGTTCCTTGCGTAAAACACGGATTTTGCTATTATCTGAGGGCTTCGGGAAAGGACATACACAAGCTGCTCATGCGCTGGCTGGCGAGCTTCGGCAATCCTCGTCAGACATGATTACCCGAGTGATTGAGCTTGGCGCTTTTTTGCATCCTACCTTAGCACCTTGGGTCTTCTCGGCATACCGCCGCACGGTAACATCACAACCCAGACTGTACGGTATGCTCTATCGAAATCATTATGATAAAAGGCCGAGTCGTGTAGCCAGTCTTGTGCTGCATCGTATATTCTATTCACGAACGAAAGCGGTTATTAAGCAGTTGAATCCGGATTTGATCGTCTGTACGCACCCATTTCCTAGTATTATTGTCTCTAGATTGAAACGCGCAGGACTGAATGTACCTCTCTTTACCGTGATCACCGATTACGATGTTCATGGGACGTGGATAGACGCAGCAGTAGACAAATATTTGGTATCCACGCCCCTTGTTAAAGAGCGTCTCCTGAACTGTGGCGTTCAGGACAAGCGTATTGAGGTTACCGGTATTCCGGTTCATCCTAATTTCCGCAAAGCTCATAGCAAGGAGCAGATTCGGCAGGAATTCGGTCTCAAAGCCATGCCTACGGTCATGGTTATGGGTGGCGGTTGGGGTGTTTTTAAAAAGGAAGAAAAGGAAGAGCTGCTGACCTATCTGGCAAGTTGGAGCCAAGATATTCAACTGCTAATCTGTCTCGGCACGAATGTGAAAGCACGCCTCCAGCTGCTGGAGGAGGATGTCTTCCGTCAGCCGAACATCCATCTCATTGGCTATACCACCGAGATTAGCAAGCTGATGGATATCTCCGATTTGCTGATTACGAAGCCTGGCGGGATGACCTGTACAGAGGCAATGGCCAAAGGTATCCCCATGCTGTTCTACAGCCCGATTCCCGGGCAAGAAGAAAAAAACTGCACTTATTTTCAGGAAAATGGCTACGGACAGCGCATCACATCCGTCGCGATGATTGACCACTGGTTTAAACTGCTGCTCGAGCAATATCCCGAGCTTGCCAAGCGGAGAACAGACATCCGTGAAGAGCAGAATGAGGAAGATCAAAGCTGTGCAACAGCGATCATTGCGTACTTGGAGCAATCGGATAAGCGTTCCTATATTCAGGCATCATCAAAAACACCGCTCATACAATGGTAGTAACCATTGTGAGGGCGGTGTTTTGTTATGAATCCCATTCACCGATTCGGCAAGCAAGCTATTTTTGCTTATTTAATGATCTGGTTTGTTGGCAGCCTATGGATGATGGCCGTGCTTGGCAGCAGTTCTTTTGAGCGTAAAATACTGGGCGTGGATTTCGTCCTCTATCATGAGTATGCTTGTTTCGGCTTTGCAGGAGCGCTTGGTGGTGCGCTTTATGGTTTGCGCATGTTTCATGAGCATTATCAAGAGCTCACCACACAATGGATCTACTGGTACCTCATGCGGCCTATCCTGTGCTTCGGTTCTGCGATTATCACAATTATCCTATTCGCGAGCGGCATTATGCTGCTAGAAGTTGGCGATTCGATGTCAGCGCGTATCAGCATAGCCTTTCTGACCGGTTATGGCTACGGGAAGTTCATGGAGAAGCTGCGTGATCTAACCTCCACGTTCTTCAATGGGAAGAATACAAATGGAACGAGTGGGAATGGAAATGGAAACGGGAGTGATACACCTACGAAGTGAGTTGGTTATGTGTCGTGCGAATAGACATGTGGTGCAGATTGCGATGGGGGTGAGGAGTAGCTAGCTGCATATAAAAAAGCCACCGCGCAAATACAGCCGCGGTGGCTTTCAATCAAGGTGCATCGAAAGTATGCACCTTATTCCAGTTCACACCACCGCTGCGGGTGGTGTACATCACACTCGGCTGCTCATTATCATTCGTGATGAGCCAGCCGTTATTCGCATCTGCCATACCAAGCAGCAGCTCGCCGTACCCCGTGAACGACTCCGTACCGTTCACCCAGGTCTTGCCGCCGTCCTTCGTCCAACCGACGGAGTTCGGCTTGTCGCATGCCGGGCAAGTGCCGCCCATGAACGCTACGTCGGTGTTCACGACGTAGAGAGGGCCGGGCTTAGAGCCCGTGTTCTTCGGCCCCGTCGTATCCCCCATAGGGAATCCAGGGGCCGGTCCTCCACCAGCAGTGCTGTTCACCAGCACGGTCTGCCAGGTCTTCCCGCCGTCTTTCGTGTGAAACAGCGAATAGGAGGTTTGTGTCATCCCCGATTCCCCAATCAGCTCAATCCACGCGTCATCCACGCCAACGGAGCGAATGACATTGCCTGTCAATGTCGCCACGGTTTTGCGTGACATGACGGGTTTCCAATTTTGCCCGCCATCCTGCGTCCTCAAGACTTCGATCATGTCTTCTACTTGTCTAACGGCCCAACCGTTCTTGTTATCATGAAAATAAGCATCCCCTTGCATACCTGTTGGAACTGGCAGCTTCACCCATTTGACACCACCATCCATGGTCTGTGCATTGCCGCTAAAGGCTTCCTGCTTCGACACGAAGTGAAGGAACGCTTGATTGGGAACGATACCGACTGTCGACCAATGAGCCCCGCCATCCTGCGTATTGAACAGCTTCCCTGTACCTTCCTCCGTTGCCCAAGCATCCTGATCATTCAAGGCAAATAGTTGCCCAACTTCTCCAATACCCGTGTATTGCACCTTCCACTTCCCACCACCGTCATCGGTATGAGCGATCCACCCTTTGCCGCCAATCCAGCCCTTCCCAGCATCCGCTAGTCTCAGCGCAGTTACCCCTTTCATAAGAGCCGTTGTTCCCTCACTGCCTTTGGTCGGTAGGGTTGTCGGCTCTGCGCTAGGTGTCGCGGGTGTTGTTGTTGGCTCCGCCCCCGCCACTGAACTCGATATCGGTGATTCTGAAACGGTCACATGACCACTCGTCTGTCCGGAAGATTTACACCCAGTTAAGGCAAGACTTGATATGGCTAACAGCAGCAGTGTTCTTTTTAACATCATCCGTACTCCCTTCACTTTCATGTGTAGTTGATATTTCATAGACGTTACCAAGGAGGGAAAAGTTGAACTCACTTCCTTACCATCATCCCCCATTTCAGAGAAATTAGGCATGACTCACCCGACTGAGGAATACAATCGTAAACAAGAAGGGGGACATTGTTAGGTTACGGAAAGGGAGGAGGATCTGTTGAAATTCATTTGGGGCAAAAAAGAACTCACCTTCATGATCATTCCGGGTGCCAACCGCCGTACGGTGAGGTTCAAGCTTCCACACAGCTCTTTGTATATTGTGCCTAGTGTGATCCTACTTGTGCTGATCGGGTTTTTCCTGACGATTTATATCATGAATACCCAATCTCATCAAACTCAAAACAGCATGCAGCAAGCTTTCGATGGACAAGAACGTCAGTTGGTTGATCAAATTACACACAAAACAAGTGAAATTGAGCAGCTGCAAATTGATTTGATTGATCTCGCTCAGCAGGCCGATGAATTTAAGGTAAAGCTAGAGGAAATTAAGAAAATAGATCATGTGATAGAACTCATGAGTCAACCAGAAACCGTAAACGGGACAAGCAAAAAAGTAGCAAGCACCCCGAGCTCTAAGCCCGTGAATGGAACGAATGTTGATATTGGCGGTACCGATGTACCTATCACTACGGATGATGTATCTACCCTCGTTAGCAGCACGAAGCAAGGGCTTTTTTCTTTAGTTGGCGATATTAATGAACTCCTCGTCAATCTAAATGAATCCGAAGCCAAAATTAAAGAAGCTGAACACTTACGCAGTATTACGCCTACACTATGGCCTATCGCTTCGCACAGCATTACTTCCGGCTTCGGCATCCGTATAGATCCTTTTACATTCAGGCCCTCCATGCATACAGGCTATGATATCGATGGTGAATACAATGATCCAGTCTATGTAACTGCCGCAGGAAAAGTCATTGCTGTGGGCTTTGATGGCGAGCTCGGCAACTATATCATCGTTGATCACGGCAGAGGTATTGAAACGGAGTATATGCATTTGAATAAAATATTGGTAAAACGCGGAGAATCTGTAACAAAAGGTCAGCATATCGGTCTCGTTGGTTCTACTGGACGCAGCACGGGCTCCCATCTTCATTATGAAGTTCATAAAAACGGAATCCAGATTGACCCTAAACCTTATCTCATTTCAGATCGAAAGGATGAACGTAAATGATTGGAAGCTCGAAATTAAAACGAATTGATACGAAAAGTACAGACACGCTGATTGGCGCCAGTACGATCTGTGAAGGCAAAATAATGTCCGAAGCCAGCCTTCGCATTGAGGGTCAAATGAACGGTGACATTGAATGTGCTGGTGACATCACCATTGGTGAAAACGCTGTCGTCCAATCGAATATCCACGCACGTGATGTGATCGTAGCTGGCAAAGTGAAAGGCAACATTTATACCAAAGGCAAATTGATCGTGACAAGCTCTGGGGTCTTGATTGGAAATATTGATGTGCGGTCCTTCATTATCGAGGAGGGTGGCATCTTCCAGGGAACTAGTGCGATGAATGCAGCTGCGGTGCAAAATGATAAAAGCGGAGGCGGCAAGGTCATCGATGCCAAGGCGCACAAGCAGCAAAAAAGTGAGCAACAAGCTGCTTCTGGTGGAAATTAGAGCAGCATTATATACAAAGAGCTCGTCTTCATCCGCTGGCGGCGGGTGTTACGAGCTCTTTCTCATTTCCCTGATCTTATTTCCCGGCCTTGACTTCGGACAGCATGGAGAGATCCACAAACCGGCTAAGATCCAGCTCCTCTGGCTTAATACCTTTGATATATCTAGCGCCGATAGACACCTTCACCATCTCTTCCATCACTTTGACATTAACGTCAGTGGTCAGCTTGAGGCGGCTAAGCGAAGCTTTAATCAAGCTTTTGTCCATGCCTTTGCCGCTGTATTTCTTCAGCTGGTTATTAATCAGATCGTATGCTTGGTCAGGACTGCTTTGAATGAACGTAATGCCATCCAGATTAGCCTTAATCGCGCCCTTCACAATGTCACGATGCTTGGCAATAAACGTATCGCTGGCCACCATAATAACCGTTGGATAGTCGCCATTGTTAGGCGGGATCGCCTGCCAATCGGCAACGACTTTACCGAGCCCAGCCTTCTCAATCTGAGTTCCCCATGGTTCAGGGACTAAGGCGGCATCGATTTCTTTCTGACGGAAAGAGATCAGCGTATCCGCTGGTGAGCGGACGATGAGATGTGCGTTCTCCTTGCCTCTGCCGAGCGAAATGCCTGCTTGCTGAAGCAGCAAACGCAGTGAAATTTCGTTCGTATTCCCTTTGGCAGGGATCGCGATGGTTTTATCTCGCAAGTCTGCGGTCGTCTGGATACCTGCGTCCGATCTCGCAACCAACACGGCACCGCCGTTATTGGATCCGGAGACCACGCGGAAATTACCGCTTTTCAGAAAAAAAGTCGTCGCAGGTCCTGGACCTACGAATCCTACATCGATATCCCCCGTCGCCATCGCGATAGACAGATCGGAACCGTTATCGAAAGGTGTCACTTCGATCTTGACTTCGTCGCCCCATTCTCGGGCAAAGTAACCTTTTTCCAGCGCGATGTAGGCGGCGGCATGGGTCACATTTTTGAACACACCAACTCGAACGACTTGTGGTTTACCAGAAGCTGTCAACTTTTCCTCACAGGCACTCAGGAGTGTTATAGCGAAGAGTAGTAGCAGAAGTACTTTAATGCGACTTGTCATCACGCCCACTCCTCTACGACTTGGAGCCAGCGAGGCCGTAGCGCTCTAGCACTTTATCTTCTAGTTTTTTGAAACAGAAATGGTCTGAAACCGTGCCTAGTACAGCGATAATAATGACGATACAGAGCATCAGCGAGGTGTCACCGAGATTACGCCCATCCTGCAAAAGCTGACCTAACCCCGCGCCTTTGGCAATTAACTCACCCGCTACAAGAGCCCGCCAAGCAAATGCCCATGCTGTACGTACACCGTTGATCAAATGAGGGAAAGCAGCCGGAATCATGACCTGAAGGAACAAGTTAAAGCCATTCCCCGTTCCCATCGTCTGAGCGGCGCGCAAATAAATCGGCGGGATATTCTTGATCCCTGTACGGCTTGCCAATGCCATCGTCCAAGTAGCTCCAAGTGTCGTGATGAAAATAACGGAGGTTTCGTTTAATCCGAACCAAATAATAGCAAAAGGCAACCAAGCAATACTCGGAATTGTCTGCAAAGAAACGACTAAGAAGCCTAGCGTGTCATCAAGCAAACGATATCTAGCAAATAGAAAGCCTAATGTTGTCCCTATCGCGAGTGATAAAGCAAAGGAAATGAGTAGCCGCAGCATACTCGCTCCAGCAGCCTGCAGCAGCTCCCCATGCACGATGCCATCATAGAAAGCTTGCAGTGTCTGGGAAACCGATGGGAATTTCCATCCCCAGCCGAAGATCCTATATCCCGCCTCCCAAGCTATCAGAAGCAGTACCAGAAAAATCGTTCTTCTTAATGCTGTACTCATCGCCAGTCTCCTCTCTCACAACTTTCTCCAGCTCATCCGCCAGTGCGTCCATAATCAACGCCTCCATATGATGGAGCACGGAATCTGCGCTGTCCCGAGGTCTCGCTGCTTTGACAGAGAACTCCTTCTTGATCGTGCCAGGTCGTGTGGACATCACCAGAACCCGATCCGACAGGATAACTGCTTCGCGAATATTGTGGGTAATGAAGAGAATCGTTTTGCGCGTACGCATCCATATTTCTTCCAATTCTTTATGCAAAATAAGGCGTGTTTGCTCGTCTAATGCGGCGAAAGGCTCGTCCATCAGCAAAATTTCCGGATCCATCGCGAGCGCTCTGGCAATCGCTGCCCGCTGTTTCATCCCGCCGGAAAGCTCATGCGGATATCGATCCGCGAACCGGCTTAGATGCACAGACTTAATCTGCTCCATCGCCATCTCGTGGCGCTCTTTCTTCGCAATTCCCTTCTGCTTGAGGCCAAAGGCGACATTGTCTAGAACCGTCAGCCATGGGAACAACCCATGCTCTTGAAAAACAACGACGCGATCCGCTCCAGCGCCTGTTACCTTTTTACCATTGACCTGAATGATGCCTTCAGATTGCGTATCAAACCCCGCTACAAGGTTCAGAACCGTCGATTTTCCACAGCCTGAAGGGCCCAGTAGCGAGACGAACTCCCCTTTATTAATCGTCAATGTGATGTCATCCAACGCCTTATAGCTGCCCCCAATGCGCTGAACGAACGTCTTGCTGACTCCCTTAATCTCGATCAAGCTCTCTCATCCCCCACGTTGTCGCATTAGAATAACATTTTCAAGCCTGCCAAGCCTAACCCAATGATGAATCCGCAAATCGCACCATTCACCCGAATCCATTGTAGATCGCTGCCGATCTTCTCTTCCATGAGCACCGTCAACTTCTCGTTGTCGAGTTTGTCTAGGTTCTCTTTCACCAGTTGGCCGATTTTACTGTGATTTTGTTCCACATAGGACGCGATCTGCTCTTGAATCCAGTCTTCACCCTTGTGCAGCATATCAGGGTTTTCGCGAATGGATGTAAGCATTTTGCGTATAATGGGCACCACATGCTGAGGAACAAAGTCGGGCTCATCGATGAAGGCTTCCGCTTTTTCTTTTAGTTTAGTTAGTAAATGCGCTAACTTCTCATCAAGGTCGAACAGTTCAGGAAGCTTCGCTTTCAGTTTTTCCAGCTCTGCTAACAGCTGTGGATTACGCTCTAACTTGTGCAGTTCGCTCCGAATAAACGTGAGCACAGATTCCCTGCGCGGGTGGTTTTTCGTGCGCATTTGCTCGATGTAGCTGAGTACGAAATTCTGAATAATCCCGCCAATTTTCTCCTCGTTCACCATACCAATAAACGCATTCACGGCAAAAGCCATGAACCCATTCGACTGCAAGCCTTCAAACGCTTTGATCGCCATAGCCCCCAGCTGATCACGCGTGTCTGCTTTAATTGCCCAGGCCGCTACTTTGTCTAGGACAAAATCGAACGTTTTGCCGTCATAGCCGCCATCTTCGATGCTTTCCACAATAGTGCGTACGAGTCGGCTAGTATCAACGTCTTGGAGCGCTTTATGTATTTCCTCTGCTAGAAGAGGTGTTAATTTCTCTAGGTCAATCGCTTGAAGCGCTTGTTTCGCTAGCGCCGTGAGCCCTTTGTGTAAGGACGCATTATCCAGCTGCTTGTCTGCCAGCTCTAGGCCGCGCTCCAAGAATCGAATTTGCTGCAAACGTGCACGAATGGTTTCTTTGGAGAGCAGCTCATTCTGTACGGTGGAGACGAGCGCCTTCGTAATCTTCTCCCGATTGTTCGGCAGCAGCGCCGTGTGTGGGATGGGAATGCCCAGCGGATGACGGAAAAGGGCGCTAACTGCGAACCAGTCAGCCAAGCCGCCGACAACGCCTGCCTCGAACCCACCTTGCAGGAATGTGCCCCATACGGTAGAGGACACGGCTGTTGGCAGCGTAGCCAGAAAGCCCGCGCCCATAACACCAAGTGAAACCGTTGCTATATACTTTGCTTCTTTTTTCATCGTCATAACATCTCTTTCCTCGTGTGGTTGATGAATCATTCTTTCTATTTTATCACATATTGGAAAGAAACGTGGTACGGGGGTTAGAGGGGGAGGAAATTAGGGAGAGTGAGTACGGCGAAACGTGATTATTGCTGGCTCAGTAGCACATCTGCACGAATCTCACTCAGAGACGTCAAAATGGCTCGCTCGCTAAACTAATTAGACTCAAATGATGTAACTCTGACGTGAGAGGTCGATTATTGCTGTCTCAGTAGCGCATCTGCACGAATCTCACTCTGAGACGTCAAACATGGCTCGCTCGCTGAACTAATTAGACTCAAATGATGTAACTCTCACGTGAGACGTCGATTAATGCTGGCTCAGTAGCGCATCTGCACGAATCTCACTCTGAGACGTCAAACATGGCTCGCTCGCTAAACTAATTAGACTCAAATGATGTAACTCTCACGTGAGACGTCGATTAATGCTGGCTCAGTAGCGCATCTACACGAACCTGCTCTTACGACCAAAAAAAAGAGAGCCACCGTCGGCTCTCCCCCTATAAATCTTATCGCTCGCCTTCCCACTCTGCATAAAACTCCTGCAGATACAGCTCCATGAAGCGATGCCGCTCCTCCGCGAGCTGCCTCGCGTAGGCCGTATTCATAAGCTCCTTCAGCTTGAGGAGCTTCTCATAAAAGTGATTGATCGCAGTGTCATTGCCCCCGCGATATTCCGCCTCTGTCATCTGCTCGCGCGCGATAACGGAAGGATCATGAATCGGGCGGCCTTTCCAGCCCGAATAAGCAAACACGCGCGAGATACCCACCGCGCCAATAGCATCCAACCGGTCGGCATCCTGCACGACCTGGCCCTCTAGCGTGCGCATCTTCGGTCGCGCGCCGCCCTTGAACGACATCGTGCTGATAATCTCCAGCACGTGCTCTACCTGCGCCGCCGGCGTGCCGCTGGCGGCGAGCCAAGCCTCCAGCTCGCGCTGCGCCGCAGCTGGATCGGCGTTGAGCTTCTCGTCGACAACGTCGTGAAGTAACGCCGCAAGCTCGCAGACGAAGCTGTCAGCGCCCTCTTGGGCGGCAATGCGCTTCGTCGTCTGCACCACGCGATAAATATGCCACCAATCGTGGCCGCTGCTATCGCGCTCTAGCTTCTCCTTCACGAGCGTCTCCGCCGCGAGTAGTATCCGTTGTTGTTCCATCATTTCTTCTTCTTCCTCTTTCCTTGTCCAGACTTTCTTTGTTCAGGCTTTTCTTGTTCAGACTTTCCTTGTTCCAACTTTTCAGGATTATCTTCTCTAGCGCTCTCATCACTCAAAAGCTCTCCGCCAGATACGCCTTCATCCAGATGTCCGAGCTCTCCGGCAATCTCATTGCCCGCATGAAGCTTGAGCGCAACCACTTTGCCCTCATCTGATTTCTTGGGTTCAGGCACTTTTCCATCTATCTGTTTTTGTATGATTTTCTTGAAATTTTTGCCGTATTTATCCTCAAGCTTCGTACCCATATCTTGCTGAAGCTCCTGTAACACGACACTACTGCAAAAATGATTATACAGCAACTCCACCATCGCAGGATGCTCGGTTATCATCGCTACCGTGGGATCTTCGACACCTCGCGTGCCAATAATCGCCAGTTTACGATCAATAAGTATCGCGAATTTGCGCCCCTGCTGCCCTTTCAGACCCTCTCCACGTTTACGTGCAAATGGGTAGAATCCAGTTCCGGCATCGCGCGTCGGCATGACAATGACACGCACGCCCTGTGCAGACACCTCGCGGATATCATCCCTCAGCAGCTTCGCTTCCTCTGGAGACAGATCACAGAACGCTTCCTCGTGCGCTTTCCTAAGCTCCGAACGAATACGTTCGATAACCTTGGTTTCACCCTCCAAGCTGAAATACTCCGACATCTGCGTCTCTTGCTTGGGCAGATGCTCTTTCACATAACGGATGGAGGCTTGCAGCTCCGCTTCCATTCGCTCGCCTATTTCCTCAATCGGCACACTTTGATATACGGTGGGTTCACCATGACTCGTGAGCACTGCTCCCTTTTCTGCGAGCTTTTGTAAAGCTGCATATACGTTCGAACGCGATACGCCAAGCCCCTTGGCGATTTCATAGCCAGTTTGCGTGCCACTCACTGCTAGTACGTGCAGACACTTCGCTTCCAAATCCGTGAAGCCAAGGTTTTTCAAATGCTGTAGAACATTCTCCATGGCGCAGCCCCCCTCATATCCCTATTGTAGCATGATCAAAAGCATAGTCGTATCGTTTCACAGTACGTCCTACAGAATTTTTTATATTGACAATGATAATCATTATCAAATAATATGATGGAAGTTAATGGGTTGCTTTTTATATAACCAATAGGAGGTCCATCATGTCCAAAGTTATCATCGTATACGCAAGCATGTCTGGAAATACAGAAGAACTCGCCGAGGCGATTGCAGCCGGCATTCAAGAGGCAGGGATCGAGCCTGTTCTCAAAAACGTTATGGATACGAACGCAAGTGAGCTCCAGCAATATGAAGGTGTTTTACTTGGAGCTTATACGTGGGGAGATGGCGACTTACCAGATGAGTACGAAGATTTCTACGCCGAAATGGATGACATTAATCTCGAGGGACGCAAGTTCGGCGTATTCGGTTCTGCTGATTCCTCTTACACGTATTTTGGCAAAGCGGTGGATACACTCGAAGAGAAGCTAGCTGAAATTGGCGGGGAAAAAGTATTCGATGGCTTCAAAGTGGAACTTAATCCGTCCAAGGATGAGAAACAATTGTGCCATGAGCTGGGTCTTAAATTTGCTGCAGCACTGAGTCTTTCAGCCTAAATAAAATAGCCATCTGCTCCGAAAACGCAATTTCGGGGCAAGCGGCGGGCGGCGGCAGACCCATCTGACTTCCTTGCGCACAATTTTTGTGCGCTAGCCGGCGACGGCAGGCCCCGCTGTCTTCCTTGCGCACATCTTTTGTGCGCTAGCGGGCGATAGACTAGCAGAGCCCGCAAGACCGCCACGTTCAGAAGGTTAACCTGCTCTGCTCTTTTACTTTTCCAAAATGAAAGACCGGAAAGCAGCCTCTGTGGCCACGATCCGGTCCCCTTCTTACAACGTTTCTACTTCGGCAATCTCGATATATGCCATACTTTTCATCTCATCATACACTTCAGAAGCATATTTCCGATCCACATACACGATGAAATTTAGCTCCTGCAGTTCTTGGTTCAATTCTTTGATGTGAACACTTTTCATTTTGTACCCTTTAGCAATAATCGCCTTGATAATCGTCGTTAAATTCCCCTCATGGGAAACGATCAGACGCACGCGAAGATCTTTCATGATCAGCGGTCTCGGCCCCATTTTTTTAATAAAATAAGGTAACACGATTACGCTGATGAGAATGAGCATGAGTCCGAAGAAGGCTTCAACGTAGAATCCAGCTCCAACTGCAATTCCAAGGCCCGCAGCTCCCCAGATCATAGCAGCCGTTGTCAGTCCAATAATGACATCATTGTGCTTGCGAAGAATAACACCTGCGCCAAGAAAACCGATCCCGCTCACCACTTGCGCCGCGAGCCTCATGGGATCCATAACATGCAAACCAGCAACAGCGTACTTATTCGCCGATTCAATCGATACGATTGTCAATAAGCAGCTGCTTAAGCAAATGACAAGTGACGTCTTCAATCCCAGCGGTTTATTCCTAATTTCCCGTTCCAATCCAATAATTAATCCAAATATTGCTGAAATCCCAAGTTTCATTAAAATATGCAAATCTACAGTAAATTCCATCATCGCCGCTCCCCTAGTTAAGTAACCTTTACAATATCTTAACAAAGTGACGATGTAAATAAACATTTGTCAAATGGGAAAATGTTTATGCCGAAAACCAAAAAGCCCGCGAAGAGTTAGGCAACGCTCCCAGGCTTAGTTAATTAGATTCGGAAGCGATAGCCCGCTCCCCATATGGTTTCAATATACTGTGGATTGGAAGGATCCTGCTCCACTTTCTCTCGCAGCTTGCGGATATGCACGGTCACTGTGGCGATCTCCCCCATGGCATCCATGCCCCACAGAAGATCAAACAATTGCTCCTTGCTGTATACCCGATTGGGATTCATTGCTAGATGAGTCAGCAGATCGAATTCTTTGGTCGTGAACATGACCTCCCGCTCATTCACAAACACGCGCCGCGCTGTTTTATCAATCATCAACCCGCGAATGCGAACCTCATCATTCTTCGTCTCACGACGTCCCATCAACCGTTCGTACCGGGCCAAATGGGCCTTCACTCTAGCTACCAGCTCACTTGGGCTGAACGGTTTGATCATGTAATCATCGGCACCAAGGCCGAGTCCGCGTATCTTGTCGATGTCTTCTTTTTTAGCCGAAACCATGACGATTGGAATATCCTTCACACTCCGAATACGTCGGCAAATTTCAAAACCATCCATAATCGGAAGCATAAGATCGAGTATCACGAGATCATAGTCGATCGACAGCGCCCGCTCCAACCCACGTTCGCCACTCGTTTCAATATCAACCTCATACCCGTTAATTTCCAAATAATCACGTTCTAGCTCGGCAATGCTTTGTTCATCTTCTACGATTAAAATCCGACTCATGTTTCGCTTCCCTTCCCCTGATAAAGTGGTAAGGCCATAAACACGGTAGTGCCCAGCCCTAACACGCTAGTCGCACCAATGCGCCCGCTATGCTCTTCAATGATTTGCTTCGCAATTGCCAGTCCTAGTCCGCTGCCTCCTGTTGCCGTATTGCGTGAAGGATCTGCGCGGTAGAAACGGTCGAAAATATGCGGAAGCGCCTCCTCCGAGATGCCCTGACCATTGTCCTTGATTTGAATAACGGCGAATTCATCCTGTCGCGACACACTTAACGTAATCTGACAGTTGCTTTCATCACTGTATTTAATTGCATTCTCTATTATGTTTAGAAGCACGCGTCGAAGCTTATCGCGATCTGCAGTAACCAGTATCGGCTCTTGTGGCAGATCGGCAAGTGTAAACTGGACTCCTTTTTTCTCCATATCAAATTGCAATTCCTGCGTACAATCCTGCACGTAGTTCCCTAGATCGACGGTCTCGAATTGAAAAGGAACTTTCCCCAGATCCAACTTGGAAAATAGAAATAGCTCATCAATCAGCCGATCCATATCCGCCGCTTTGTTATAAATGGTTCGTATATATTTATCCAGCTTATCCGGCGAATTCGAAACACCGTCCATGATGCCTTCCACATAACCTTTGATCGCAGTGACTGGCGTTTTTAAATCATGCGAAATATTCGAAATAAGCTCCTTGCGGTTCTCCTCATATTGGAGTTGAAGCTCCACGGATTTCTTGAGTTTACGGCGCATTTCTTCAAAAGCAACGCTGAGCTCGCCAAGCTCATCCTTGCGATGTGGGACGATTTCGAAGTCCAAGTTGCCTTCTTTAATGTCTTCAGCCGCTCGTTTTAACGCACGTAACGGCCTTATAATGCTCCGGGAAACGAAGTAGGTCAACACGCCATTGGTAGCGATGAGTATAAATATAAAAGTTAAAAAAACCGTTTTGGAGAATTGGTGTAAATATTTCTGAAAAGGACCGCCATCTAGAAACACGAATACCGTTCCTTTACTCTGATCCGAAAACAAAAAATCCTGCTGTCTAGTTATCCACAGGGAACCTTGATTACGCTGAAATTTCCCTGGTGGTGTACCATAAAGTGGGAGCAGCGAGGTGTCACCAGCTTCTTTATCTTTGAGATAGGAAGATAAATACGTAATACTTTGATCCTTCCGAATGATCAGCCCCATATTGATTTTGTGAAAACGCTCGTTCAAATCCTTCACAAACGTTTCCTGTAGAAAAGCATCGGGATCCGTTTCAATCTTGGCCTTGATATAAGCAACATTTTCCGCTTCCTGATCGACGACGCGCTTAATGGGATTGCCATGCGAAAAGTCGACATCAAAACCGGATTTCAAGCTTCCGAAAGTGGCGATGCTGATCAGAATGACGGCTAGCCCAAAGAGCACAAGCGGTACAAGCAGCATGGCAATATAGGATAGGACTAGCCGTACGCGAATCGACATCGGGTCAGAGCTCCTTTTTATCAAACAAATAATAACCTGCTGTAAAAAATAGTATACTGCACGCTGTCAAAAACATAAAGATCGAGAAGATCTTGCTCGTCACCATCGAACCGCCGACCCAAAGCATATGCCAATCCATGTAGGCTGTTGGTGAGTAAGTTGCGATTTGTGGGAGGAAGAACGCCGCTACTTTGAATGCCAAGTATAACAGGATGCTGACCGTCAGCGCCGAGCTGCTGCTCGAGAAAAACTGCGCCAGACATACCGCGGCGACACTCAATGCTAGCAGGGGTACAAAGGCAGCGCCGTAGGCGAGCAACCAATTGCCGATTGTGCCTATCCCACCGAAATGCTGAAATAATAATGCGGAGAGTATCGATGCGACGAGGGCCACGACTAAATATAGAGCAATATAGATGGCCAGCGCTAATTGTTTGGATGCGAATACTTTAAAGCGGGAGAGTGGTCGGGTTAGGATATTTTTCATCGTGCGGTCCCCCATCTCACCGGAGAACACATCCGCGGCACCCATGAACACGAACAGAGGCAGGAAAATCGTCGTAAACAAGCCCAGCATGACGATGGGGAAATCCTTCGCCGAGATCGCACCGATCCCAATACCATCCTGGAACCTCGAGAGCAGAATACCTGCTAGAATGGGTAGCAGCAAGGTGACCGCTAGAAAGAAGATCGTTTTCTTTTTGTAGGCAAGTTTCAACGTCTCATTCCATACATTGGCTGTTAAAATACTAGGCATTAGCGGCAAGCCCCCTAACTTCTTGAATTTCCCGTAGGTAAGCGGCTTCCAAGGATGGGCTGCCATTGATTAAATCGGAGACGAGTCCCTCACGGACGAGCTTCCCTTGATGGATAATGCCAATGCGATTGCACATCAGCTCCATTTCGTGGATGAGGTGAGAGGAGATTAAAAACGTGATCCGTTCTTCTCGTGCTAGCCGCAGGATGATTTCACGAATATGAACCATCCCCTCGATGTCGAGACCGTTCGTCGGTTCATCGAGAATGAGAAGTTCCGGCTTTGAGAGCATCGCGGCCGCCAGTCCGAGCCTTTGCTTCATGCCCAGTGAGTAACCTGCTACCTTTTCATGCTGGAAAGGGGTTAAATCCACGATCTCGAGCACTTCGTCTATTCGCTGCTTGCTCACACCTGGATACAACCGCGCTGCTTGCTCCAGATTCCGTCTGCCGCTCATGTAGGTGTAGGCTTCTGCCGTTTCGATTAATACGCCAACCTTCGCCATCGCTTGCTCATACTGTGTTTTCACGTCGTAGCCAAACAGCTTTACCTGACCTTGCTGCGCCTGAGATAGGCCAGTCATGATCTTCATGACGGTTGTTTTCCCCGCTCCGTTTGGCCCAAAGAAGCCATATATATCACCACGCTGCACCGTCATATTCACTTGATGGATGCCGCGGAGGTTACTAAATATTTTCGTTACATTACTGAGTTCCACAACGTGTTTCATGCCGTTCCGCCTTTCAATAGGGAAATGGGGAGGAGGGCCGAGGTTGACGGCTCCCCCTTTGGTGCTTATTAGTGCTTGTCGCCCCATTTTTTGTGGCCCGACATCTCATCGAATTTCACGTTCTCTACTTGCTTCCCGCTCAAATCAACCGTATCCGGTGTTGTCGAGTTCAAGCTGGACAATGTCATGTCAATGCGAAGCACAACATCATGTTCGGCACCTTGCTCATCTTTACCAGACAAATGAATTTGTGCCGATTGACTCGTAATGTGGTCGTCTCCATCCACGCTCGCATTCACTTCCACTTCATCCATAGAAATATCGGAAGAAAGCTGCGGCAGGCTGTTCCTTAATGTCGTGAGATCAATCCCCAGCGTGTTCGCTTTGGTTGGCATTGGCTCATCTTTGGCCATCGTGCCATGTTTGATGACTAGTGAACCTACGGTATTCACAATCGGAGAGATCTGGCTGCCGGAAAGCTTGAAATGAATTTCCTTCCCGTTACCCGCTGCGTCGTCCATCGTGACATAATTTTTCAAGTTGCCGACTAGGGCATCCACCACATTTTCCACTTCGCTGATGACTTCTGGGTCTGCGGTATGGTTGCCGTTGTTATGTCCTTTGAACTTCGCTGGCGCGTTGTCACCTTCAATGACTTTGTAAACATCAGAATCGGCTGTTTTGATAATCTGCTTGCCATCTTGGCTGAAGAATTGAATCGTTTGTTGCTCATTAGTGCCATTAATTACATTCACTTGTGCACTTCCAGCGTGGTCGGTTCCGCCGGTTTTGATCGTTGATTTGACTTGGAGCAAGGATGCTCCATTGTCTTGCAAAGACACATTTACTTGGCGTGTTACGTTCGTAATCGTCGCTGTTTGTTTTACCGCTGTTTTGAACGCTTCATATCCGGGAGCCTCTCCCACACCTGCATATACGGAAGTCACTAGCATCATGCTGCCAACTGCTACACCTAATCCCAACATCGCTAACTTCTTATTCATCTCGTCCTGCCTCCGCGTAATCCATACGCTTTCTCTAATTTGGCTGCGCCTTGCGCTTCCATATTGACTATCTTAGCCCTCAAGAGTTAATTGCCACTAAACCGCCTATTAACACCTCCTAAAACAATTCTTAAATATTTCTAAACTGGTGGTAAGAGCGTTTTGGGCGTTAACTAGTTAGCAGTCATGGTCCAGCTAATATTGCATTGTCCCTCAAAATGAACAATAGATGTAAAAAGTACATGAGGGGCGGACCCGGCGCGGGGAGTTAGGTATACCAGTAAAATAAAAAGCCGCCTCCTGAGTATCGAACCGTCAGTGGGCAGCCTATATAAGCCTATATATAAACTAATATTGTTTCGTTTTTTCATTCATTTTGAGCATACCAGAATGGAGAACCTTCACTTTCACCGTAATGTTACCGAGCTCATAGTCACTAATTGGTTTTTCACCATAGTTGGTTAATTTCGCCCATACTTTGAACTCATCTCTATACAAAACATGCTCTAAAGAATACACATCAATGCTGAGGCTTTTACCAAGCTTAAATGTCTGCTCAACCTCCTCCTTGATTTGATTGGAAACTAATTTTTCCAACTCCATCTCATTGATCTCTTCAAAAATTTCAGCAACGCCAATGGGTGCTTTAATCTCAACATCGAAGATGGCTTGCCCTCCCTGCGTTCGTACCTTGATATGAGACTTCGGTTTGCTATTCACAGTTTGAACTGCCTTCCCCTCTCTATACACAACGATCGGAGTACGACTCGTATATTTATTTAACCATCTAGCACCAATAAATTGCTTTTCAGATAACCATTCTAATTTATTTTGCTTGTTCATGGTATAAGCGCCGTTCACTCTTAGTTTCGGATCTGGCTTTTCATTTTTGGCCCATACCTTTTTTTCGATATCTAGCGTGGGGAGCATCACGGTATACCCAGGTTCACGTAATTTAGAAGCCACCCAGAACAAGCGATGCGGAGTAATGAACGAATGTTGACGATAAGTTTCTACCGGTTGCATTAAAATAGAGTTTACAGGTGAGACATTAAAGAAGGGGATCACGGAGAAAATGGCCTCGATCGACTCATCCGTGCTGTACACCCATTGCGTAAACCTCGTTTCACTATACCGAACGGACCCGTCTGTATATTTACCAATCCCTTGATCTAGTGCACTCTTTGAGAACAAATATGCACCCACATGGCCCCAAAAAACGCGCTGCTGAGATGTGCGATAAAGCTTATTAAACGCATCGCTTACCGTTGTTCCTTCCTCTTTACCAACCCAAATTAAAGGCGGTTGCGAAGATTGCCCCCCTTCTTGTTTCGCCACGCTGGCGAAATCCAGCATTTGTCCATAAACAATGTATTTCCCATCTTTAAAATCAAAACCAATCGCCGTCATGTAATTCGTATCTTGAATGGTTTTCATATCCCAACAGCCTGTTTGGCTAATCAATACGACTACGCCCGCAACCAATTTCAACAGAGCTGTTTTCCTCATGAAGGTCCCCCGCCTTGCCGGGTGTCATCTTTCGGACTGAGAGCATGCGGTCGTCGTCTTAACTTCTTCCAAGGCTTGGCCAATAAAGAGGTGATCATTTCCCCGAATTGAGGAGGCGAGAGTGGAGATAGATAGGGTACTCCAAACGACTCGAGCGTAGACATGAAGAGAATAAGACCCATGAGAGAGATCATGAAGCCGTAGATACCAAACACAGTGGAAATCAAAAGAATAACGATACGTAATACTGTAATTGTACCGGCGAGAGATTGATTAACCAGCGTGTACATCGAGATTGTGGACAAGGAAGTAACAACCAGCGTTGTAGGACTAGTAATCCCCGAGCGGATCGCCGCATCCCCAACAATTAAACCACCTACTACTGTGACGGTTTGTCCAACAACTTTAGGCAATCTGGCACCCGCTTCTCTGAACAATTCAAATAACATCAGCATAACGATAAAATCCATCGGTCCGGATAAAGGCAATCCTAACCTTGAGGAGGAGATGGTGGCCACGAGTTGATACGGAATTTGATCTAAATTAAAACTGGAAACCGAAATCCACAATCCAGGTAATAATACCGAGATCAGCAAACCTAGCACTCTCAGTATTCGCTCAAATGCGACGAAATAGAAGGGATTATGAACATCTTCAGGAGAGTCTAAAATAAAGCTCAAGGAAGCTGGCGCAATGAGTGCCATCGGCGAGCCGTCTACGATGACCGCAAATCGCCCGCGAAGCAGGCTGTCCGCCACAAAGTCTGGTCTCCCCGTATAATTTAACAGCGGAAATAAAGAAAAAGCTCGCCCTGATAAGGCATCATTGAGCTGCGCACTGCTAATAACCGCATCGACATTAATCGTTTGCAATCGGTCTCTCGCCTCTTGGATAATCGACTCGTTGATGACGTCGCCTAGATATAATAAGGCAACTACTGTGTTGCTTTTTCGCCCCAAATGTATCTTCTCACAGCATAAGCTCGGTGTGGCCAACCGTTTGCGGACTAGGGCGATATTTGTGATTACTTCTTCCGTAAATCCATCGCGTGGTCCTTTAATGGAAGTTTCCGTACTAGATTCTTCGGGAGAACGATTTGGAGGTGCAGCAATATCCATGGCATATATAGCTTGGGTATTTTCAAAAAATAAGATCAGTTGTCCCGCATAAACAGCTAATTTCATGTCGGATATCATTTGATTACCCGTCAACTGCACCAGTTGCAGCATCGAGCTTACATCCATAGCGTCTTCATTTCGATTAAAATCACTTTCAACAAAAGCCTGCATCTTAGGCAGTACGAGACCATTAATCATGTCGGTCCTTACCATGCCTTCGCAATACAGCATCGTAACACGCTCGGTCATTTCCCCGTACGTCACTGGATATGTTTTGATAATGATGTCGTCCGAAAGAGCAAACCATTCACGGAAATCTTGCTCATTCACAAAGCATCCTTCTCCTTTCGCCGTATAGGCAGCATCGCGACTACAAGCAAGAACGACAGCAATACCAAGCCAACTGCAAGCATGACTGTATAGTGATAGTTTTGCAGCCACAGCACCATTTGGTTATCAGATATGGGGTACATGCATAGACCTAGCAGACCTAAACTAATCCAAATGAGGATGTGCGTTCTGGTCGATTTCTTCTGCACTTTCAACATATCCACAATAATGAACATCAATATCGAGGTACGCATGCAGGCACCAGAAATCCATTGAAAAATAGATAGAAAGTCCAAGTGGGAAACATATTTCCCAAGTGTCACCATTCGCCATTGTTCAAAAGCTGGGAACCGTATATCTGCCGCCTCGAAAGGTCCAAATATGGCGATCGCTCCGGTTAAAGGACCAATTGTAAGCCCAATTACACAAGTGGACAGAATCAACAATCCTCGTAATCGGATACGGGTTCGAACATGATGCTGTATAACGAGAATACTCAAAATCTCGAAGGAAGCACTGCAGGTTAGAAGCACACAAATGAAAGTCGGACCATACCCATGTGTAAAAAGTGGCGTGAGCAGCGTGTAATCCTTATATTGAAAGTTCGCCCCCATTACAAAGTAACCAAGGACAATAACAGCTGGTAACAAGATACCCGATGTAATCGCAATCGCTTTAATTCCTTCTCTTGCCGCGAAGAAGCAAAATACAATAAACAACAACATAATCAGAAATACAGGAGTTCTTGGAAGATAAGTAATATGGGTCCACATGGTTACATCTTTGATGGTAACCACGGCATGCGTAAAACAGATCAATATGAAGATCAATTGAACGAAATACGTCCCCCATTTTCCCACTCTCATTCTGATCCATTCGATCAACTCTCCCTGTTTCGTTCGTCTCACGAGGAAATAGATCAGACAGGCCATCATCAGCATGGGGATAAGCGCCAATGTGGCCCCTATCCAAGAGTCCCTCTTCCCGTAGTGCAGCAGCACAGGGATAAGCAGGACATGATTCGTTATCGCAATCGAAATGATTACAATACAATATAGTTGAAGTGTAGTTATCCGATTTTTTACTGGCATAAGGTTCTCCCACTTTGATATGAGGTGAATATATAACAACGGTATCGTTAAGTTTTCCCGCAACTGGGAATTTATGCGTATAAACACAACAAAGCCGCCTCCCGTGGGTCGGAAGGCGGCTTATGCGGCCGATTACATTAATAGAATGTTGCCAATATGATAACCAACAAAATGTACAATACCAGTACAACTGCTGTGCTGGAGTATCCAACGTTTGACATGGTTAGTTCCCCCTTCCGCCTGCTATACCTGATCTTGGTTGCTCCATATATTCTATGTTAGGCAGGGCGGATGGGTATGGACGGATGTCTATTTATCGGGAAGAAAAGGGGTTAATTCACCTAGAAAACAGACATCCAGATAGTGAAGTGCCCGGGTGCAAGCCGTGTAAAACAGCTTGCGTTCCTTCGCCTCCGCGTAGACAGCCGCTCCGGCGTCGTAGAGAATAACCGCGTCGAACTCGAGCCCTTTGGCGAGGTACGCCGGCAGGATCATCACGCCTGCTTCGTAGTGCAGCGTGTCTTTGCTGATCCGCGCGAGCTCCGGCAGCAGCGGCTTCAAGCGCCCGTGCGCAGACTCCGTCTCGCGCTCGGTCTTGCAGATGATCGCGATGGAGCTTGCGCCGCCATCGCGTCTCAATGCCGCCGCCTCTGCGACGAGGCGGATCAGATCTTGCTCGCTTGCTGCGCGCAGCAAGCGCGGCTCTTCGCCGCTGCGGCTGAACGGTTCCACCGGTTCGCCGCCCGGCAAGACCTGACACGCGAATTCGGTGATCTCGCGTGTTGAGCGGTAACTCTTGACGAGACGGATCGTCTCGGTCTCGTCTTCCCCCATCAGCTCGCTAATCGAGCTGTAGGATTGTTCTTGCTGCGTGGCGTCTGATCCCCCACCAGCACTGACGAGCTCGCTCACATTCGCGTTCGCGTGTGTGAAGATCCCTTGATTCCAATCGCCGAGCAGTGTGAAGCGGGCGCGTGGGAACATCTTCTTCAAATAGGCATAGTGAAAAGGTGAATAATCCTGCGCTTCATCGACCAAGCAATAACGAATCGTACCCACACGCAGTTGGCCTTCGACGAGTCCTTTCAAATACACAAGCGGTGTTGCATCCTCATAGCGCAGATGGCCTTGCTCTAGCGCTTGCACTGTAAAGGTGCTGATCGTCGCCCATGCTTCAGGCAGAGGCTGACCAGCACGCTTCACCAGTTCATGTTGAAGGCTCGTATCCGTAAACAAGGCTTGATACATGCCGAGCACGTCAACATAGGCTAATTTCTGTGCTTTTTCGCGGAGCGGCGTGATCGCTTTGTGCGCTTTGACTCTGCTCATTTTCTTCATCTCGGGCTCTGAGCCCATGTATTTCGGCTCACGCACAAGTTTGCGATAAAACCGCTTCTGCACATCCGCTTGAAACACGTCCAGCTGTTCCAATATCCATTCTGACAGCTGCTCCATGCGCTCACCGATAGCAAGAATCGAAGACTTACCGTAGAATCGTTCGCTCAACTCCTCTGCGGTGATCAACACCTTCTTACCCACAGCCAAGTCAACGAATCGGATCCCGCCTTCTTTGAGCTTATCCCCATAGGCTTCAATCACACTTAGGAAAGCCTCGGAAGTTTTGTAGGTAATGCTCTGCAATCGTGCAGCGTACAAAGGATCCTGTTCGGTACCTGTCAAAATAAATTCGAGCTGATCATACGGATCCTCCAGCTTCAGTCCGGTATCCGTTAATTTATGTGTTAAATAATCTTGGAAGGTCGTTTGCTGCATGGTCGCTTCCCCCAGCTCTGGCAGAACGCGAGAAACGTAATCGCTGAACAGCGAGTTCGGCGAAAAGAGGATCATATTATCGGCACTAAGTGTCGTCCGATACTTATAGAGCAAATACGCGATGCGCTGCAGCGCAACGGACGTTTTGCCGCTGCCCGCCGCGCCTTGGACGACCAGCACCTTGTGATGATCATCACGGATAATCTGATTCTGTTCACGCTGAATCGTGGTCACGATGGAGCTCATCTTCTCATCCGCGCTGCGGCTGAGCATCTTCTGCAGCATCTCATCACCGATCGAGATGCCCGTATCGAACACATCCTGCAGCTCCCCAGCTTTGATGATATATTGGCGCTTGAGCCATAGCTCGCCGCTTACGTCCATCTCTGGCGTGCGGTATGTCGCCGGACCCGGCGGATAGTCATAGAACAAGCTGGCAATCGGCGCTCGCCAGTCATAGATGAGAATTTCATCGGTCTTACTGTCGATGAACGACGTCAAACCGATATAGATTTTCTCCCGCTCCTGCTCGCCCTTCTCTTGAAAATCTATCCTGCTGAAATAGGGCGCATCGACCACACGCTCTAGCTTACGCAAAGCATCCTGTGCTAGCCGGTAGCTGCGCTCCTGCCCTTGCAGCACATGCTCCTGCTGAGCCATACTCGCAGCCGTTTCAATCAAATCATCGTCATTGTCAGCATTGACGGAAATATCGTCCCAGAAGCTACGGCCAATCGCCGTCGCTTCCGATCTCCGATCATCTACTGTTTGGCGTAGTTCTATAATACGCCGCTGAATATTAGATCGCACCACAGAGACGCGCTGCGCTTCCTTCTCTCGTTCTTCATTCCCTATCGCCATGGTTCAGTCCACTCCACTCCCAATGATTTCTATATTTTAAAGATACACGTTCTGAATGACTTCTTCAAATTCCGGTTCTTCCATATGTACATCATCCATATCGCCCCAACTGCTCACAATCCGAAGAACGTCCATCGCCTTCAGCTCTTGTCGGTTACACGCAATCGTCAGCCTGTTCGATTCTTGTGCGATCACACGAAACGGCAGCTCCCAGCTATCCGGCACTTGAATCGCCCCCCGATAGGAAACCTTCATCATCGTAGGTAGCCCAATACGATCTCTCAGCTCGTCTATGGAACCATCATAGCCGATTTGCCCATGATTAATGACAATAACTCTTGGGCAAAGCTGCTCAATATCATCCATGTCATGCGTCGTTAACAAGATCGTTTTCCCGAAATCCCGATTCAGTGTCTGTAGGAAACCGCGGATATTTCTTTTGGCTACCACATCCAGGCCGATCGTAGGCTCGTCCAAGAACAAAATATCCGGATCATGCAGCATCGAAGCTGCCAAGTCGGCTCGCATTCGCTGTCCGAGGGAGAGTTTGCGAACGGGAGTATCTAGAATCTCTTTTAAATCGAGCAGCTCCGTCAATTCACCTAATCGTCTGTGCGCATCCGCCGCTTCTACGCGATACATCGCGAGGAGGATTTCGTAGGAATCCTTCACAGGGAGATCCCACCATAGCTGGCTTCGTTGTCCAAAGACAACACCAAGCTGTCTAACGACCTGCTTCCGTTGTTTCTGCGGGCTTTTGCCATGAATCAAAACCTCACCAGAGGTGGGGTGCAGGATGCCTGTGAGCATTTTGATCGTCGTCGACTTCCCCGCCCCATTTGGACCAATATACCCGACGAACTCCCCGGTCTCAATCTCGAAGCTCACATCGCGCACGGCTTCTTTCTCTTTATACTGCCTGGAGAATAAAGTCCTAAGCCCCGAAACCATGCCTTCCTGGATGACGGGGGATTGAAAGGTTTTGCGTAAATGCTTGACCGTTATCATTAGGGCCTTGCCCTCCCTTTTGGTTAATATGATTAACTACCTGTACTTTGATAGCGAGAAAGTCCTAACTTCCAGAATCGCATGGCTAGCCAAAGAACAGCTGCAGCGACTATTAATGTGCCTAACAACATGCCCACGCCACCTTCATTCCTCAATACATAGAGGGCAGGAATGTAGTTGACGAAGCCTACTGGAACGAGCACTAGCAGCGCGCCTTGCAACCATTTGGGATAGATGCTAAGCGGATAGCGGGCTGCTGTTTGGGAGGCGTCCTCGGTCATATTTTGCAAAGACTCAATACGTGTGAGCCAGAAACCTGCAGCCGCCGTCGCCAGCCCAATGGCGAATAAAATCACAGCACCAGTGAGGATGATAAACCCCGTTAATGGAATAGCGATCCAGCCAATTTGCCCGCTCCAAATAAGCGCTTTCATTGAAATAATCAACAGGATCAAGCCTTGGCCGATTTCAGCAATGAGAATCCTTGAATTTTGGGTCATTAAGGCAAGCAACACAGGGACAGGACGAATCAGAATCGCATCCAGATCGCCGGACACGAGATATTTCTCCAGATGGTGCACATCGGAGGCGAGCGTGCGATAAATCGCTTTGGAAATCATCATCACCCCGTACAAGTAACTCACCTCATACAGTGTCCAGCCATGAATTTGGCCAAACTTCATCATCACCAGCGCCACCATCAGAAATTCAGAGATTTGAATGAACGAAGACATGAGGGTCGAGAACACAAAATTAAACTTATACTGCATGCGACTTCGGAAACTTGCCCGAATGAGCAGCATAAACAGCCGAATCGAGATCATCCGCCTTGCACCTCCAGCTTCTTGCGAACCACCTGGGTAACGGCCAAGCAGACACAAGTAAACCCGATGCCCCAAAGAATTGCACCTAGCACTACAGTGCCATGTTCAAGTCCAAGGTAGATTCGAGTTGGGTAATAGAGTAAATAGGGATATGGCGTGTACAAGCTAATGGTCCGAAGCCAGCCTGGCAGCCATTCCACAGGGATAAAAAAGCCAGATAACAGCATAGCGAACGAATAGTTAACCCAGTACAACCAACGGGATTCCGTCGTCCATAGGGCGGCTACACCAATTAAGTAATTCAAACAGATGGAAATATAAGAGGCCGTGACGAGTGAGAGAGCTGTCCATCCATACACCGAGGCGATCTGTGGCAGCTGTAAGGAGAAGATGAAGACATAGAGGACATAAATCGGAATGCTTTTATATAAAAATTGATACCACACTTGGCCCCATTCACGGCTCATCGCTTGATAAAATAAATGCACTGGCCGCATCAGATCGACCGCTATTTGACCCGTCCTGACCGATTGCTCGAGCCCGAGTCCATTCGTCGTAAACTGTGTAATCCACAGAATCGCCTGGTTAAAAGCAATGTAACTTACAATGCCTTTGGCACCGTATTCGCCTAGCGATGCATCGCTGCCTAAGCTGGTCCAGATGCTGGCATAAATAAAGCCGAACACCGCACTCACGGCATTATGCAGCAGATGCGAGCCACGATACTGCAAGTTCCTTGCGTACGCCTTGCGAGCCAAAACCGCGAAAAGCATAAAACACCTCCTGTTTTGTCATTCAAGATCCGTTTGACTTTTCGATTTTTGTGCAGTCGCCGCGTAGAGACGGAATCCCATATTACCAAAATAACCCTGCCCCTGGCAACCATTATTTCTTGCAGGGGCTGAAACGGATGATAATGGGATAATTAACTGTACAGTTTCCATTTAATCAGTTAATTCATTCCTTTTCCACGAAAATAGATGGAGGTTTTCCAGTTAATATAGCGCGAACGCCAAGTAGTGCGGGGGTATTTCTAATTGTTAGGTTGACTTAATCGTACTTAAACGCAAAAAATCCGCCTCCCAAGTTACACTCGAGAGACGGCCTATTATCCAATTTGCACTACTGCGCACTTGCCGGCTTTGCGTCCTGGCTGCCTTGCGCTTCAGACTGAGGAGCAGCGACAGGAACACCAAATTCAGCATTGTAGTCTGTTTGCGTACCTTTGGTCAAATAATCATGATCCAAATAAGTGGCCAGATACTGTTTACCGAACATCAAGTCATACTGCACATTCCGATAATCGGCGATGAGAGGTGCCGCGGATTCCGGAACCGTTGCATGCAGCTGTCCATCTTGATCGACAATCAAATTGCTAAGAAGTCCTGGCACTTGCTGTGCCAACTCGGCATTCAGAGCGAAATTCGCTGGCTTTTCCATATGAAGCATATCAAGGACATGAGCTCCTAAGAAGGAATCACTTAGCATGGGAATGTCTTGCTTCGGCATGTCAAAGTTGGACCATGTCACAAGTGGGATGCTGTGCATCTTCTTGATTTCTTCCAACGACCATTTGTTAGCATCACTTGTTGAAATGAAGCCTGCTTCTTTATACACCTGATAATCCATGCCAAGCATCGGTAAATGGTCACCATAAAAGACGATCATCGTCGGCTCATCTGAATCCTTGAAATGGTCAATCATCATTTGCAAGCTTTGATCCGCGTCATGTGCACCTTGCGTATACGTTTCTAGAATACTTTTGGCTTGCGCTGAAAGATCACCAGTTGCTTTGAACTGATTTTCTCCGTAGCGCGGATCATCATAGGGTCCATGATTTTGCATCGTTACGGTATAGATAAACATCGGATTTTCCGTTTTATCTACTTCACTAATCACGTTTCTTGCAACCTCGGCATCGGAGATGAAGTAACCTTTCGTTTCCGGATTGTCGAAGTGTTCACTACTCTTAAAGGATTCAAAACCAAGTTGCTTATAAACGTTGTTCCGATCCCAGAACCATCCTTCATACGAGTGAATCCCCATGCTCTTGTACCCTTTATCAGCAAAATAGCTAGCCAAACTTGGAACTGGCTTCGAAATATACTGTTGGTACGGAATGGATCCGCCAGGTAAGAAGCTCATTGAGTTTCCAGTCAATACTTCAAATTCCACGTTGCTCGTACCGCCACCATATTGTGGAGACAGCAAATAACCAGAACTAGACTCCTGCTGCAAACGGTGAATTGTCGGAAGTGGGTCTTCGCTGAACGTTACATTCTCTAGTAGGGTAGGATCCCAGAATGCTTCGCTCATGACGAAAATAACATTGGGCTGTTTCCCGTCAGCAAGAGTAGCTTTCGCTTTACGGACGCCTGTATCCTGTTGCACAGAAGCAGCTTGCACAGTAGCTTGTTGAATATTGGATGCTGCCGCAGCCAGTGCTTGCTCACTGTAGGTATCCGGCTTCTGTACGATCGAGTTCTTCACATTGAGTGTGAAGGCAAGCGTTAGACCATTGTTTGCGTAGTTTTGCTGCTGATCCCAAACAATCTCATTGACACCTGCGTGGTCTAAGATTTTACCAGCTAACGGTGTTTTGATCCCAAATGCATACAAGGCATAGAGCGAAAAAAGCCCTAAACCGATTCGAGCGATAACAGGTATGGTAACACGCGGGATCACCCATCGAAGCGCAAGAACGATGAGAATCATAGCTGCTACAGCACATATTCGAATTAAAGCAGCTTTACCTGTTACTAATGAAGCAATGTCCATACTTTCTTTGTTCAGCAATATATCCCAAGGGAAGAACGGCTCCCCGATCATTTTCACTTTCATATACGAGATAATTGCCATCAGACCCAGTATGAAGGTCGTAATGGATCCAGAAATTGCCAAAGACCCTACAAGGGCATAAATGAAGGCCAACAGACAGAAGGTTAACCCTACATTTAACATAAATAATGGTTGATTACCTGTCATCCACTGCATGGTTTCAGGGAAATTACCACGTTCAAGAAATTCCATACCAACAACAGACAAAATTGGTAAACCGATCATAAATAAAACTAATGAAATCGATGCTCCCAGACGACTTGAGCTCTTTTCACTCGAAAGACGCTTCCGGGGCTTCAAATTCAAGTGCATCTTACATCACTCTCCTCATGCCCCTAATTGTAAATGTCAATTGTGAAGGAATTATGTAGCTAACCTTAATATAACCTTAACAATTCCAGTTTATGTAAATTACTTCAAACCGGCTAACCAAGCTGCAAGTGCTTTCAATTCCTCTTCCTTCATCGTGACCTGGAACGGTGGCATCCCGCCACCACCCTTTTGTATCCGTTTTACAATTTCAGCTTCCGTGAGGCGTTCTCCCACTTTTTGAATATTTGGGCCTTGCCCACCTTGTAATTGATTACCATGACAGGAGATACAATAATTTTGATACAGCTTTGGAACATCTGCATTGGCAGAAACACTCGCACTCGGTGTTGCCGATGGTTTATCTCCACAAGCCGATAAACTTATTGCTGCAATCAGCAAGAAGCCGCCAACAAGGCCTACTCTCATATTCATGTGCGCAAACTCCTTCAATCTCTTTTCTCTCATCATACCAGAGCGTGGATTGGAAAAGAAAGAAGAGCCGCGTGCACCATCATATAAGCAGCCTTGATTTCTCTACCAACAAGGCTTCTCATATGATTATTATGGTCCAAATCGCGGCTTTTTATAGGTGCATCACATCATTTATCTGATATTTTTACGCCAATTTAAGACGAATCACATTCCAAGAAGCCTTACCAAGAACAGCCTCAATTTGTCCATTCGTCGAGATCGTCGCATTCCCTGCGGAATGTGGCTTCACACGATCGGGCGCTTCCAACGTATTCGAAGCCTTGAGATCCTCATGCTCCAATACGATATGCTCCTTGATGTGAAAGCCGCCGCCGAAGCTGCGGAGATCCATCTCTAAAGGGAGTGCTTCTGTCAAATTACGATTCACTGCGAAAATAGTTAACTCTGATGCGTCCTCGTTGTGCACGGCAACAGCCTCGAGATAAGGTACGTCCGTGTAGTCCTTCGCGTCATACATCGGTGACTTAATGAGTGGTACGAGAACCGTTCCACGGCCGAATACACTTGCATGCAAATAAGGATAATATATTGTTTGCTTCCACGCGGCGCCGCCATTCGCGGTCATAATTGGAGCAATCACATTAACCAATTGAGCCAAGCAAGCCATTTTGACACGATCCGCACGTTTCAGCATGGAAATTAGCATACAGCCAACAAGAAGCGCATCTTCATGATTATAGATGTCCTCCAGCTGTGGCGGTGCAATGGACCAAGGCTCGATTTTACGATCAGCATCATTTGAGTGATACCACACATTCCATTCATCGAAGGAAAGATTGATCTTCTTCTTGCCGCGCTTTTTGGCCTGAACGTAGTCAGCCGTAGCAATCACGGTATGAATGAAGCGGTCCATGCCTAGGGATTGCGCTAGGAAATTCGCAGAATCTTGATCGCGGTTGCCATAGTACTGATGGAGTGAAATATAATCAACATGATCATACGTATGTTCGAGAACCGTTGCTTCCCAATCTGGGAAGGTAGGCATGAGCAAGCCCGAACTGCCGCAAGCGACAAGCTCGATCGAAGGGTCGACCCACTTCATCACTTTCGCTGTCTCACAGGCGATGCGGCCATATTCCACTGCCGTCTTAGTTCCGGTTTGCCACGGACCATCCATTTCGTTGCCTAAGCACCACGTTTTGATGTTATGAGGTGTACGGTAGCCATGAGAAATTCGCAAATCACTCCAATAAGTACCGCCGGTGATGTTGCTGTATTCAATGATATCCCTTGCCTCATCAGGGCCGCGAGTTCCTAGATTCACAGCCATCATGGCATCCGTGTTCGCTTTGCGGCACCAGTCCATAAACTCATTAAGGCCGATCAAATTCGGCTCAATCGTGCGCCAAGCAAGGTCAAGACGTCTTTTACGCTGATCCACAGGTCCGATGCCATCCTCCCAGTTATAACCCGATACAAAGTTCCCACCGGGATAACGAACAATCGGCACATTCAGACCTTTAACTAACTCCAGCACATCTCCGCGAAACCCTTGTTCATCTGCTTGTGGATGTCCGGGCTCATAAATCCCACCATACACTGCACGTCCCAAATGCTCAATAAAGGAACCATACAACCGTGGATCAACTTCTCCTACTTTAAAATCCTTGTCAATAATCATGCTTGCTTTCATAGACATTTAGCTCACCTCATCATATAATTAATAAAAATATAAATTAGTTAATATAACTATTATGTATAGCTCATATTAAACAACAAAAAAGGATGAAGATCAAGACCTTTCACCCGTTTTTGTTGCATTCATATTTATGTTAATCAGAGGATACGAAAGTAGGCGTTGAAGATATGATTCACACGACAACAGACCGCAAATGGCTACCCCTATATGAAGCGTTAGCTAGCGATGTGCGGCTGCACATTTTGGAGTTATTGGCTGAGGAAGAGATGAATGTGAAGGATTTGGCGCAGCGTCTTTCCCTAAGCAGTGCGATCGTGACAATGCATGTCAAAAAGTTAGAGACCGGCGGTCTCATTCATACGAAGCTCGTTCGTAAGCAAGGAGGTACACACAAAATCTGTACATTGGCGCTCGCGCGCATCGACATTCAACTCCCACAATCCACAGAACAGCAACGATTATTCAGTGAAGTATCTGTTCCTGTAGGTCACTATACGCGCTATGAAGTACACCCAACTTGCGGTTTAGCTTCAGCTGAGCGATTGATTGGTCAGTTTGATGACCCCCGATTCTTCTTCGAGCCAGAGCGCATGCATGCCAAAATCCTTTGGTTCGCCAAGGGCTTCGTTGAATATCGGGTCCCCAACTATATGCTTCCCGGTCAGACTTTGGAGGAAATCGAAATCTCGCTGGAAATCGGCTCGGAGGCACCGGGTATCGCAGCCAATTGGCCATCCGATATTCACTTTTATGTCAATGATACACTGCTCGGCTATTGGACAAGCCCAGGCGATTCCGGCGCTGGGCGCGGTCTTCTTACCCCATCTTGGTGGTCGGACTATACGAATCAGTATGGTTGGTTGAAGGTTCTTCGTATCACCGAAGAGGGGACATTTCTCGATGGACAACTGCTTTCCACCGTTACAATTCAAGACCTTCCCCTCTCACGCAACGAGTGGACCTTACGACTAGAAGTACCCGATCATGCCGAGCATGTCGGTGGATTGACGCTGTATGGCGAAGGCTTCGGCAACTACAATCAGGATATTCGGTTTCGCACATACCGGAAGTAAATGGCGAATAACTAAGCATACGAAAGGGGAACAAAGTGACACCCATCACTCTTGCTCCCCTTCCTAAACTCGGCATAATCGGACTCCATTACTGGATTGATTTAAGCACTATGAACATTGCGAACTTTTCCCTCAGTAGCTCCTAGAGGGTCAATGCTATTCGTCCGTCCTTCTGCCGAACGCAAATACTTCTTTCGCCGCCAGCGGATAGCCACCAGAATACCACGAAGATACTCATCGCACATCATCGCTATGTAAATACCGGTTAGCCCTAAACCGTAATGTAAACCCAGCACATAGGAGAGACCCGCAGCAACGCCCCACATCGAGAACAGCGAAATCACCATATTAAAACGGGTATCACCAATCGCATTGAGTGCATTACCAAAGCCCATATTGACCATTCGGCCTGGCTGCAGTACCGCTGTCAGCACTAAACAAGAAAGGGCTAGCTCAATGATCGCTTTGTCTGAACTGAAGAAGCCTAAGAAGCTTTTCCCGATGATTAAAAGAAGAATGCTGTTGCACATAACTAAGCCCAGCCCAATCCACGTGCCGCGGTAGCCTGCTTTGTACGCCGCCTGCGTTTGCCCAGAACCGAATAGATGCGCAATCTGGATTTGTGCGGATAACGCAATCGAATAACCTAACATGAAGCAGATCGATTCTAGTGTATTCATATACGTTCTAGCGGCCAAAGCTGCAGCACCCATCGTTGCCAAAAAACTATAAATCGCGAGCTGCGACAGCACCCAAGACGACATATTGACGCCGAGCGGCCAGCCAATTCGGATAATCTCACTAAACAGCTTCCGGTTAAAGACACCAAGATCACGCCATCTAATCCTTCGCTCAAAGACCGAAACAAACATGTAGAGAAGCAAACAAGTCGCAAGTAACCGACTTAGTAACGTTGAGATCGCAACCCCCGTTAAGCCTAGCTGTGGAAATCCGAAAGCACCATTGATCCAAGCGTAGTTCAACATAACATGGATCACATTCATCCCGATCGCGATAATCATCGGTCCCTTCGTGTTTCCTGTATTCCGAATCGCCGTGCTGAGTGTAGCTGTTAATGCCGTCAATACCATGCCACTGCCGACAATTGAAATATACGTATGTGCCAGCGGGATTAACCGCTCTTCTAATTGAAACAGCCTCGCAAGTGGAACTGCCTCTACGTACAGGATCACACTGAGAATCGCACCAATAAGTCCGCTTATCGTAACTGCCATAATACCGACTGTTCGTGCAGATTCCTGCTGCTTAGCCCCAATTTTCTGCGCTATGAGAATACCTGCACCACTTGCCACGGTCATGAATAATATCATAACCGCTTGAAAGATCTGGTTCGCTAAGCCAACGACCGCTACCGCATCGTCTGAAACGCGGCTTACCATAAGCGTATCAACAGCTCCCAAAAGCAGTTGCAGCAGTAATTCTACGAATATTGGCCATGCCAGGAACCATAACGAATATTTATTTTTCTCAGCCTTCATGTACACGGCACCATCCAGTATGATTCTCTATTTATTATGAAAATGAAACTTAGTAGTCAGTTCAAATTATAGCTGTTATAGTTGAGTTCATGTATCAACATCGCAACTGAAACTTATACAATTCCAACTTTTATGATGGATTAAAGCAGGTGACTTTCATGGCATTTCTTGAGATTACAATCCCTCCTCTGCCCCACTATATCACGAGTGGGTTGAACGCTATTCCAAAGGGAGGGCAGCACCCTAGTCGTAGCAACATCCAAGTCTTTGATCTTCTTATCACCATTTCCGGCTGCTTCTACATCGGTGAGGATGATGCCAGATTCGAGGTTGGGTCAGGACAAGCCGTCATTTTGCGGCCGGACCGTTATCATTTCGCGACACAGGTATGCTCCGAGATAACTCACACCTATTGGCTGCATTTTCATGTAGGCGGTGCATGGGAGTTGATTAATCCTGCTGCCGTTGCCCCTGTCTCCTTGGAGGATCCGGCTCCGGAAGAAGCTGTGGTAGAAGCTTTCGCCGTGGAACCCTTCACGATGCGTATTCCACAATTCACGACGCTGCAGCACCCTGAGAAAATGTACGAGATCTTCGACCAGCTTTTGCAGCTGCAGCCTCGTGCGCATGTGAGCAGTGTTCGTTTTGCTCAACAGCAGCTATTCCAAGAAATCCTGTATCACCTTGCCGCGTCTGGTGAAACGGATCATGCCTCTGCCTCCAGAGCTTGCGCTGAGAAAGCAGCCTCGTACTTAAGGCAGCATTTTCGTGAATCGGTTTCAGCTAAACAACTGGGGGACGAGCTCAATTTCCATCCTGTATACATAGCTCGCTGTATGCAAAAAGAGTACGGCTGCTCCCCTATCACCTACCTCCTGAAATTAAGAGTGGGGCACGCCAAGTTGCTGCTCTTGCAAACGGAATTACCCATTGCTCATATTGCTCAGGAAGTTGGTTTTGAGCAGGCTGCTTATTTCGCCGCTAGCTTCACCAAGCTGGAAGGGATGTCGCCTCGTAGCTATCGGCAGCAGTTTTCACAAGGGATCTAGATGCTTGGGGATCGATCCATTTATGCTATACTGAGAAAAAAAGGATAAGGAGTCCTCATCATGGCAACCCCCTTACATTGGAAAAAGTCATTATGGATACTCTGGGGCGCGAACTTCTCCATTACGTGTGGCATGAATCTGGTTCTTCCTTTCTTACCTCTCTATATCGGGGAGTTAGGTGTTCATGACCTTGATGATATTGTCCGTTGGACAGGCTGGATCGTGGCTGCCCAATTCATCACTTCCTTTTTGACCCAGCCGCTATGGGGAGCCATCGCAGATCGACGCGGGCGCAAAATCATGCTGCTTCGCGCCGGATTCGGGATGGCCATCGTAACAGCACTTATGGGCATCGTCACATCGCCCTGGCAGCTCTTATCGCTGAGGTTGCTGAACGGATTCTTCTCCGGTTTCATCTCGATGGCGGTTTCGTTACAAGCCTCTCTGACACCGCGTGAGCATTCAGGGAAGTCGCTTGGAACGCTGCAAACTGGCGCTATTGCAGGCACACTCATCGGCCCTTTAATTGGCGGTGTGCTGGCAAGCTTTCTCGGGTACCACCATGTGTTCTTCTTCACAGGCGGACTTATGCTGTGCGCTAGTCTCATCGTCATGGTGTTCATCAAGGAGGAACGGAAGCCCGCTTCTGACAAAAAGGTTAAACAGAAGACACAGTGGCGTTTGTTTCGCCCCTTATTGCCTGTTTTTGCCGCATCGCTGATCACTCAGATCGGAATGATGAGCATCGAACCGATCGTAACGGTGTATGCCAAGACCTTATACACAGGGGCGCACTTGGCTTTTTTTGCCGGACTTATCGTCGCGATTACCGGTATCGCCAATTTATTCGGAGCTCCTACATTGGGAAGGCTAGGTGACCGAATCGGTCAACGTATGACGCTGGTCATTGCCCTCGTTATGGCGGCAGTCGCCTTTATCCCGCAGGCTTTTGCCACTAATATCACGATGCTGTTGGTCGGTAGATTCCTGCTCGGGTTGTTCATCGGTGGCATGATTCCTTCGTTGAACGCACTGGTCATGAAGCTTGCAGCTCCAGAGATTCAAGGCACCGCTTACGGATTCAATACGTCCTCACTATTCCTTGGCAATCTAATCGGTCCCCTGCTCGGCAGTCATTTGGCTGCTGCGTACGGCTTCACATCCGTTTTCTATGTCACGATGAGTATTTTGCTAATCTGCGCGGTGTTCGTGTATGCGAATCGCAGCTTGGATGCAACCATACGGCCCAAAGAGGCGTAGAGAAATAAGGGTATTTGAGCATCTAAACTAATTAAAATGGAGGGTTACGATGAAACACGAAATTTTATATAAAGGCGCATTTCCTATGCTGCGTGTGCAGCTTGAAGCTGGTGAGAATATTAAAGCAGAAGCCGGTGCGATGGTCTCCATGTCCCCGAATATCGAGCTCAAAGGAACGGTGGATGGCGGGATCATGAAGGGACTCGGCCGCATGCTCAGCGGAGAGAAGTTCTTCTTTCAAGAATTGACCCCCAATCGTGGATCAGGTGAGGTCCTGCTCGCCCCTGCCGTGATCGGCGATATTGAGGCGGTCGAGCTAGACGGTTCGTATAAGCTCTATGTGCAGAAAGACGGCTTCCTTGCCGGCACCTCCGGTATCCAGGTGAATACGAAGATGCAGAATCTGATGAGCGGCTTCATGTCCGGCGAAGGTTTCTTCATCGTGGAGATCAGCGGTAGAGGCACTGTGTTCCTTTCTTCATATGGCGCGATTCATGCGGTTAACTTAAAACCAGGCGAGGAAGTGCTCATCGATAACGGACACCTTGTTGCTTGGCCGGATTATACGCAGTATACGATTGAAAAGGCCGCAAAAGGCTGGATTTCCAGCCTTACCAGTGGTGAAGGCGTCGTCTGCCGCTTCCGCGGCGAAGGCGTCGTGCTCATTCAAACGCGGAATCCGAAGAGTTTCGGCGGTTGGATTAAGCAGTTGCTGCCGGGTAGATAAGCAGCTGTCTTCAAAGAGGTGGCTGTCCCCAAAAGCCATAATTGGAATGGAAAAGGAGCTAAGCATGTTTGCGCTTAGCTCCTTTGTCTTTTTGTGGATGCCTTCAGGTATTATCATTGTACAGGCCAGTTTGGCCCCCTCTTTATTTCCCTTTATTTCCCCTTATTTCCCACAAAATCAACAGGAGAAAATCCAGTTATCTGATGAGCAGTGCCGATCATCTCATCATATCTATCTATTTTACCCTCTAGTCGTTCAAGTACCTTCTGCATATCTGCCATTCTTGTTAGGAGTTCTTTATGCTGCTCGACTAAGAGTTCTTTCCTAGTCTCCAACGTTTCGTCACCTTGTTGAAACAGTCGCACGTAGTCAATCAATGTTTCGACTGGTAGACCTACGCCTCGCATACATTTAATAAACTCAACCCACCTGCAGTCTTCTTCGGTATAGTCCCTAATTCCGCTGTTTTTACGGTTCACCCGTGGAATAAGTCCGACTCGTTCATAATAACGCAGCGTATCCTGCGATAACTCAAATTTCTCACTTACTTCAGCGATCAACATTTAGACTGCACCAACTACGCGATGTGGAACATATTGTTCTTCCAGTGACGAAATTTCTTCAAGGGTCAGCTTAAGCGAAAGCGCGTCTACCGCATCATCCAGATGAGACATTTTCGTAACACCGATAATTGGCGCTGTTACAGGTTCTTTCTGCAACAACCAGGCAAGAGCAACTTGCGCGCGAGGAACGCCGCGTTTCTCTGCGATTACTGCAAGGCGATCTACAATTAATCGATCCACATTGGCAAATGCGTCATACTTCATTCGCTGAGCCTGGTCCGTTTCGGAGCGATGCGTGGTTTCCGACCAATCACGCGTTAATCTTCCGGATGCCAGCGGACTGTATGGGATTACGCCGATTTTTTGATCCTTGCAAAGCGGCATCATCTCCCTTTCCTCTTCACGATAAATGAGGTTTAAGTGATTCTGCATCGACACAAATCGTGACCAGCCATTTTTCTCAGACACATGCAGGGCCTTTAGGAACTGCCAGGCGTACATCGCAGAAGCACCAATGTATCTTGCCTTCCCCGCTTTCACTACATCATGCAGAGCTTCCATCGTTTCTTCGATCGGCGTATGATAATCCCAGCGATGGATTTGATACAGATCAACATAATCGGTTCCCAAACGCTTAAGGCTCTTATCAATTTCACTCAGGATGGCCTTCCGGGAAAGACCAGCCCCATTTGGGCCTTGATGCATACGGAAATGAACTTTTGTTGCAAGGACAATTTCATCACGATTCGCATAATCCTTCAGTGCTCGTCCAACAATCTCCTCGCTTGTTCCATCTGAATAAATATTCGCCGTATCAAAGAAATTGATTCCAAGCTCAAGTGCTTTTTTAATAATAGGACGACTGTTCTCTTCATTCAGCACCCAAGGATGAGTCCACCGTTCTGCAACTCCAAAGCTCATGCAACCAAGACTGATCCGCGATACGTCCAAACCTGTATTTCCAAGCTTCACATAATCCATTTGATGAATCCTCTCTTTCCAGTAGCTCATAATTCTCACATGTTTAGTTTACTCTCTGGAGTTAACTCCAAGTCAAGCTTATAGTTCCCCTCTTAAGGATAGCTCGGAAGCTGTTGCCAAAATAATGGACGGTCCCTTGCGAACTGCCGTACGGCCAGCTTTGATCCTTTTTCAAAATTGACACAAATTAGTTAAAGTGATATGGTCAAAGCAACAAGACGTTCCGCTTTTTTTTGCGGGATGTCTTGTTGTACTTTTATGGATATTGTACATCTATTGTATTTACTTTGCGAAAGGGTGAGGTCTTATGTGATTCTGCTGTACATGCTAGAAAATCGACAATTTAGGGAGGAATTCTAAGTGATTCAGGTAAAGGAGTTTTTAGATACGGATGCGTCTTACGCGGAGACAAGAGCTAATCAGTTTTTAGCCGAATTGAAAGATGAGCAAATTGTTAATGTTTGCTATGGATCTATCTTGAAGTCATCTGCAAGCGGGGTGGGTTTTCAACGTAGTGCAATCCTTGTAGTTTATAAATCGGGAGAAAGTAATCCCAAGTAAACGAGGTGTTCACACTAAAATGGAGACCTTCTTTAAACTGCTCTCAGTCATCTCTACAGTTCTTCTTGCTGTATTCCTATTTTATTCAATCTTACAGAAGTATTGAAAAAATAGTTATTGAGAAAACCTCTATCGAAGCCATTCAGGGATGAGCGTCCGCGTTTAGAGGTAGGTTTTATCGCCAATAAGAAAGCGGTTTTCGGGAACCGAAAACGTATACTTTCTTATGTGGTAACAAAAATATTTTTTCGGAGGTTTTGTAAATGAGGCAATTAGATCGATATTGGAATTTAATCATGTGGGGAGGAATCTACGATGAACCGTAGTCGTATGTCCAACCCTACCCGTAGTCGACTTGTTGATCAGCTTGTTTTTCTTGACGAGCAAACGACGATGTACCTTAACAGTTATCCTTCACAGCAGAAGATTCAAGTGCATAAGAGTATTAAACAATATGTAAAAATATTAGAGAGATTACTTGAGCTTGATGATGTTAATCTTGTAAAAACATTGAGCAAAGTTACGGTAATAGGAAGTAACATTACTATTTGTTACGAAGAGGAAGGATCAAATGAAGTATTTACAGTGGTCCTCCCAACAGAAATAGATCCTGATCAAAATAGGATATCGCTGTTTTCGCCAATTGGAAATCAATTGTTATCGAAATCAACAGGTGAAACCTTCATTCTTCAAACTCCGGAGGCAGAATATTCCGTTCGGATTGTAGGGACTGCACTTAGCTAAAAGTAACGGTTATACTTGAGACTAAAAAGCACCCAAACGGGTGCTTTTTCCAAATTCATTCACATATTCATACAAGGGGAACCATCGATTATGGTAGCAAAGGACAACTACGGCGTTTACGGGTACCGCTTCCAAGAAAACCCCGTACTTCCGCTTTACCAGTTATTTGCCGTCGGATTTCAGGATATTCGGCAGCAAGAATATGACTGGGACGGCATGAAACGAATTGACGGGCCCTTATATTTATTCCAATATACGATTTCTGGACGAGGGAAGATCGAGCTAGATGGACATCATCACGATGTGCCAGAGGGAACTTCCTTTTTAGTTGAAATACCCGGCACACATCGCTACTACTTACCTGAAGACAGCTCGCATTGGACGTTCTATTTCGCTTTATTTAGGCAGAGCCATTTGCAGCATCTGTGGCAGGGAATACTTCAGGAGCTTGGACCCCTGCCGCAGTTCGAACCCCGCAGCTTAGTCATTCGTCGGCTCGAGGCCATCTACTCAGAAGCCCGAATTGGAGCAATAAAAGACGGCTATTACGCATCCTCCCTTGTTTATAGCTTCATGATGGAGCTTCTTCGAAGCAGCAGTGCGCAGCGCCAGGACCGAAGTACTTGGCCAGAGATCGTACGTCGGGCAGCTGATTATATGGAGATTAACTTTCGAATACTGGAAGGACTTGATCAAATCGCAGAAGCAGCTGGCAGCTCAAAATACCATCTGGCACGTACCTTCCATCAAGCGACTAACTTCTCACCGATGGCCTATACTTCTAAGCTCCGAATCGAACTAGCCGTGAAATTACTTCGGAGCAGCTCATTGACCGTTGAAGAGATTGCTAGAGAGGTCGGCTACCAAAATGGCAGCTATTTTAGCAAAGTATTCCGCAGCTGGACCGGCTACTCACCAAGCAGGTTTCGTGAAGGAAAGGAACTTCTTTCAATCGATCAGATCATGTTTGACTAGTTACATACCGCAATATTTTACATGTGACAGCAAAACATTGCGCTAGCTTCCCTAACAACTTCGTCTTATTATATGGCTATTACTTTAAACGAGAAGGGACGAGTTCATGTAATGAGCATTCATCACCAATGGGCTGCCATGCCGCCGCTCGGCTGGAATAGCTGGGACTGTTATGGCGCAGCCGTCAATGAAGAAGAGGTACGTGGGAACGCGCAATATATGGCGGAACATCTAAAACCTTACGGCTGGGAATATGTTGTCGTCGATATACAATGGTACGAACCTGGAGCCGTTTCTTCGGCTTATCGTCCTTATGTCCCCCTTGAGATGGATGCTTTTTCCCGTCTCGTTCCAGCTGCAAACCGTTTTCCATCCGCTACAGATGGACAAGGTTTCAAGCCCTTGGCTGATTATGTTCACAGCCTGGGATTGAAGTTTGGTATTCATATCATGAGAGGTATCCCACGACAAGCGGTTCATGCGGATACACCGATACTAGGGACAAACGCAAGCGCACGGTCCATTGCCAAAACGTGGAATGGCGCGATATGCAAGTGGAATACAGATATGTACGGCGTCGATCCATCAAAGGAAGGCGCACAGGCCTATTATGATTCCTTATTTCAGCTTTACGCCTCGTGGGGTGTCGACTATGTCAAAGTCGACGATATCGCAGATTCATTGCTCTACGGCATTCAACTAGATGAAATTCAACTTATTCGAAAAGCAATTGATACGTGTGGACGCCCGATGGTGCTGAGCCTATCTCCAGGTCCAGCACCCCTTGAGTACGCAGAAGAGTTGAAGGCAAATGCTAACCTATGGCGTATGACCGATGATTTCTGGGACATCTGGCGGCTACTCTATGGCATGTTCGAACGGTGTGAGAAATGGGCTCCGCATGTCGGCTCAGGAAGTTGGCCGGACTGCGATATGCTGCCTCTCGGTCACATCGGCATTCGTTCCGTCGACGGCGGAGCTAGCGACCGCTGGACCCGATTCACAAAGGACGAGCAGAAAACAATGATGACTCTTTGGGCGATTTTCCGCTCGCCTCTTATGTTTGGAGGAGAGTTAAGGGACAATGATGAGTGGACATTGTCCCTACTCACGAATGAAGAAGTGCTGGATGCCCTTCGTAACGGGCGAAATCCCCGTCAATTGTACCGGGAGGAAGAGCGGATTGTGTGGACTTCGGAGGGGACCGATGGCGTCCGTTATGTCGCTCTGTTTAATGCTGGTGATGAAGTTCAAACAGTTCAAGTGACATCTTCCCAGCTTGGTATTGATTCAATTGGAAGTGTGCGTAACCTATGGAATCGCGAAGAACTCAGTACGCCTGATGAGCTTTCTTTTACACTTGAGCCGCATGCGTCTATGCTTTTGAAGCTTTCTCTTTAAAACAAAAAAGCGATCTCTAGCCATATTGGCTAAAGGTCGCTTTTTGCTTTTATGAATATCCACCCACTACCGATATGCACGCATCGCTTTGCGCAACTCCTTTAACGTAGGCCGCTTGCCGTACATCAGCACGCCGGTGCGGTAGATCTTCGCTGCAAGCCAAGCCATCGCGCCAATCGAAAGCAGCTGAATGATGATAGAAAGCGCGACCTGCCAGAACGGCGGGCTGCTCATTCCGATACGTAAGAACATAATCATAGGCGAGAAAAATGGCACGAATGACATCGTCACCACGAACGGTGCATTCGGATAGTTAAGTCCGAAGATCGCAATCATGAACGCCGCTACGATGATATAGGTGACTGGCATAATGGCTGGCCCCACATCCTCAGTGCGGCTGACAAGCGAGCCTATTGCTGCGAAAATCGTCGCATAGATGAAGAAACCGAGTAAGTAAAAAATTAAGAAATAAACGATCAATGATATTTCCAAATCGCTCCAGCTGATATTCAGATCCTTGATGGCCGAGGCATCGCTAAATTGAATATTAAGGACAGAAACGGCGATGAGTACAGCAATTTGTGATAGCGCCAGCAAGCAAATGCCAATGATTTTACCAAACATCTGCTTCAGCGGTGACACGCTTGTAATGAGTAATTCCATGACGCGCGTGCTTTTCTCCGCTGTGATTTCCGTTGCAACGAGATTCCCAAATCCAATTGCACCCATGTAAAGCATGAAGAGTAGAATATAAACCAGAATATAAGACAACCTCATTTGGGACTCTGTTTTGCCCGTAACAGCTTGATCCGTTGTGGATATTTGCACGGTTTCCAAGGACACCGGCGTTTGGATATCCGTTTTTAGCGTATCTGGCAGACCAGCTCCTTGCAGCACCATATCCGTCTTGATTAGCTGAAGTGCCGTTTGCAGCTTACCTTTTGGTGAGGAATCCAGCGTTCCTGTGGATTTATAGCGCAGCTTCGGGAATCCGCCCTGTTTCCCATCCGTGAACTCTAAGTATCCCTTAATCTTCTTATCCACGATTTGCTGTTTCCCATATGCCTCATTTGCTTCTACACTGCCTTGATCTGAAAGGGGTACAATTTGTATCTCTGCATTCGGCTGATTGGTATAAAAAGCTTCTAATTTGGATGCCACAATTGCTTGTTGCGTACCAAATACCCCTATTTTCATCGCCTCATCGGAAGAAAATTGCTTAATAATCGTTGGAAGATGGATCAAAAGCGACATCAGGATTAGTAGGATGAGACTCATCACTTGAAACGATTTCGTGCGAAAGCGAGACAGGAATGTAAATTTAATGACTGTCCATATACTATTCATTTTGGCTTCCCACCTTCTGGATAAAAATTTCATTCAAGGTAGGCTCCATAATTTGAAAACGCTGCACAGTGGACCGTTCCATCGCGTATTGCAGAATATGCTGCGCGGCTTCTGGTTGCGCAATGCGAAGCTCGTACCCATTTAGCCCTTGGTTCACAGAAGTTACGCCTTGAAGCTTCTCTAACCCCTCTACACTCGTCGCTGTCTCCAGTACAACTCTCTCCTTAGGGAAGCTCGCTTTAATGTCCTTTAAGCCACCTTGAAGAATCGTATTTGAGCGATGCAGCATACAGATATTTTCACAAAGCTCCTCCACATGCTCCATCCGATGGCTGGAAAATAAAATCGTTTTTCCCTCATCGCGCAGGCTTTTCACCGTTTTCTTCAGCAGTTCTACATTCACTGGATCCAGTCCACTGAAAGCTTCATCCAGAATTAGGATATCGGGATTGTGTATAACCGCGGCAATAAATTGAATCTTCTGCTGGTTCCCTTTGGACAGCTCTTCAACCTTACGGTTGTAATAATCAGGAACCTCAAATCTTTCCAACCATAACTTCAAGCTGCGCTCTGCTTCGCGTCGTTTCATGCCCCTAAGTTCAGCTAAGTATAAGATCTGCTCGCTAATTTTAACTTTAGGATATAAGCCACGCTCTTCAGGCAAATACCCCATTAAGCTGCGCAGTTCTTCCCGATATCCTTGTCCATTCCACAATATGTTACCTTCATCTGGGTATATGAGTCCGAGTACCATCCGCATCGTTGTCGTTTTGCCGGCCCCGTTTGCGCCTAACAAGCCATAAATTTCTCCCTGCTTGACTTGCAGCCCAATGCGATTCACGGCGGTTTTATCCCCGTACTGTTTCGATACGTCTTGTACAATCAAAGGGTATGTCATCACTTGAGCCTGCCTTCCCTCACGAATTGCTTGCGCTTACTATTTTACATGAAAGTGGAAAAATAATGAATTTCTTTGCACAAAATAAAAAAAGAGAAGCCATCAACGCTTCTCATAGCGATTTAACGCTAACTTCTGAATTTCAATCGCCCGATCAATTTTGGATGATTTCATTTTGCTAACGTAGCTATCGAACGCCTCAAGCGGCTCAACGCCGAGGATAATCTTCAGAGACATCTCATCGACGAGTGTCATCACATCCATCATAATCGAAGAAAATTCAGCACTCTCCAGCTCCGTCTTCGGAATTTGCGGTAACGTGTACGATTCAACTTGCGTATCTGCCCAGATGCCAATGGCTTTCCTTTGCTCAGGCAAAGTGTAATATTGCTCAACATACCGAGCATCCTGTACAAACGGCCCAAAATAGCTTGCTCTCGTATACATCGACAAGGCTTGCGAAGGTGCCAACTTGTCTGGATTTCGCAGGATCCAATCCGTATACGTCGGATAGCCGTCTTTTAACGTATAGCTCGTTCCTTCAATCCCGAAATTGAAGAGCATATGCCCCTCGTCGCTATAGCCGTAATCAAGCAGCTTGGCAGCCTCTGCCGCATGTTGACTATTACTTGAAATAGCTACCCCACCGGTGCCTACATAAGCGTAGCTTTTCTGCCCGAATTTAGGCTTATCGCCTTTATGCAAGACGGGGTAAGGGGCAGCAGCAAATAAAGCTGATTTGATTTTCTCCTCGACAAGCGGCTGCCATTTCCCAATCCCTGCCCCTGCATTCCAAATCGTTGCGCCACTTCGCCCCGTTACCATATTGGAGTCCATCGTCTTGGTATCCACGGAAGCGATATTCTTATCAATTAATCCTTCCTCATACCACCCTCGGAAAGTCGCTAAGAAATCTTGGTAGCCCTTCTCCATGGGACCAAACTTGACCTCACCATGATCTTGATAAAAGCCTTTGCGAATCCCATAAGCGCCTACAAAAGCGCCGCCTTCAATCCCGAACAGCGGATTCGGCACGCCTAGAAATGTTAACGGAGCTGCGATTCCTTTCTTCTCCTTGAATGCCTTAAGCACCGTATGCCATTCCTCTATCGTGGCGGGAACCTCTAGTCCAAGCTCGTTAAGCCAATCCTGACGGATAATGGGCCCTTGATACGTACGAAGCTTATCATCACCACGGATGAATGGGAAAACGTAATAGCTGCCGTCATCGGTCCGAATTTGCTTATCGATTTCGGGATGCTCCTTTAAGTACTGCTTCAGATTAGGCGCATACTTATCAATGACCTCATTTAATCTCAAAATATAGCCATCTTTGATCGCCTTTTCAGGTCCGCCAGGGAAGCTGTCCCACTCGTACTCCATCATATCAGGCAGGTCGCCAGAGGCTAATAAGACATTCATCGCTTCCTTGGCTTGATTCGCAGACGGCTGTATGAAGGAAAGTTGGACTCCAGTCCTCTTCTGCCATTCTTGGAAAAAGGGAATATCCTTGAACTTCGCTTTCACACTCGCGGCATTCCCATTCAACTCTGACCAATAGGTCAGCTTCGTAGCTGCAGGCTCAGACTGCTCCTTATCTTTAACCGTAGCTGTAGGCTGCCCTGACGGTGTCGTAAGCGGCGTTGGGCTCTCAGATGAGCATGCTGTCAGCCCAAGGGTGATTATACCTAGAAGTAATAGCGTCTTGCTGCTAGCTCGTCTGCTCATTCTGTTCTCCTCCCCGTATGCATCTGTTTATCATCCTATCCTCATCAGTTCATTTCCTTATATTTCCCAGGCGTTATTCCCTCGTATTTCTTGAACACACGAATAAAGGTAGCTACTTCATTATAGCCAACGAGCCGCGCAATCTCCGAGATTGAATCTTGCTTATAGCTGATCATCTTCTTCGCTTGTTGAATGCGGTATTTCGTGATGTAGTCGAGCAAACCCTCACCTGTCTGGTCCTTGAATAATTTGGATACATAGCTGCCTCTTAAGGCAAAGTTTTCACCTATCGTATTCACATTCAAATTAGCATCTTGATAGTGCTCCTCGATATATTGCATAACTTTCGCGATAAGTTCCCGCAAGGTTTCCGTCCGTTCTTTCGTCTGGTTCGCTTCTATCTTAGAAGCGGCAAACGCACATACCTCTCTGAGTAACAGCTGCAGCTCTTGCTGCATTTCCAGAATGGTATCGCAGGCAATGATTTTATCCATCCATAACGGGTTATCCCCTAGCCAAGGCTGTGTAGTCCCGTCCCCAAGCTCATTCATCGCTTTCACCATCGTACCGACGAGATTGAAGATGAGACATCTAGCCAAAGTAAGCGACACCAGTGGCTTATCGAAATTACGTCCCATGATCTCGTTCATGCTAGCCGAGGCTTGCTCAATATCTCCCGTTTTGATGAGATTAATAATTTGCTGCTCTACTTGGAGCGGATAATAGTAGCCCAGCTGCAGCTTATCGGCCGTGTCGATTCGGATCTCATCGTAAGTGATGATCTCTCTCTTCCCTCTGACCATCTTATATTCCATCGCGTCCAAAGCTTCACTATAAGCCTCGGCAACCCCAACCAGAGAAGGGTGAACACCGCTAATAGAGATTGTTAGATCCATATGGAATCTTGTCAGGAATCGCTGCGCTTCTGCAGCAATCCAATCCAGATCAAGTTTCCGTTCTGCCGCATCCGTTTCTGCGAAGTTCACCAAACATACCATCATGTCGTCGATCTCAGCCACATAACCCGCATGCTGGCGATGTCCGACGAGCTCTTCAACGACATTCGTGATGATGAACTGCATCAATTTTCGGCGTTCATTAATGTCCATACCTGGTAAATTCGTAGATATACTATCGGAATTCTCAACCGCAAACAAAATAACCGCGAAGTGATTCGAAATCAAATCCATATGAAAGGTTTTGAACGCTTCCTCATACGAAATGAGCGAATCAATTCGCCCTTTTAATAATCGATTTAACATATTGGAACGAAGCACGTGATGGTGAGATTGCAGCTGCAGCGCGATTTGATCCTTCTCATTCCGTGTATGCGAGATCACTTTCTGAATGAAATGCAGTTCATTTCCATCCGCACGTTCTTCGAAGGCATTTTTATCAGAAATCGATTGAACCAAACGTTGAATCGGTGAGTAATTACGGCGTAGAAAGAACCACGTTAGCACCGCTGCACCAAATAAGCTAATTAGTATGCTAATGTAAGTAAACTTGCGGACATACTCCGCTTTTTCCCAATATATACGGCTTGGAATGATCAGCACATATTTCAAATCAGAAACAGCCGATTGAATATAGAAAAGCTCTGATTCTCCATCCTGTGAAGGTTTGTAAGTCACGTTATCCTCATCTTGCAATTGCTCCAAAATGAGATTCTTATTCAACGTCACAGGGACATTGGAGAGTAGAACTTGATTGTCATGATTAAGGATGACGATTTGCCCACCGCTAAACCCTGAGATGCTTTCGATTGCCTTCTCGAACCGTTCCCTATCAGCCATCACAACGACAGTACCTGTCTGCTTACCATTCAGATCCTTGGGCAAGTGTGTGACGTACGCGATGGAGGAGGCAGATGGACCAGCATCTACGCGGGGAAGGATCAGAAATTGGTTATTCGTAGCTTGGTGGATCGTATCTAGCCATTGTTCATACCTGATGGTACCTGTATTGTGAATTGTATCAAACGCTGTATGTAGATCTCGCATATTTCCTGGACGAAGAATCGAAGCCTCCTGATCCCAAGTCACATAGAATTCATCGATTGTCGCATACGAGGTTTGGTACATCCGAAACTCTTTCACTAATTGAAAAGCCAGATATTGATCATCATTGGTTCGCATGTTGGAGTACATCAGACTTTGTAACTTAGCATTCCAAGTAATTTCCATATTCAACCGTTTCATCAAATCGAATTGCGTGTCGATCGTGTAACGGACTTGTTTCAATAAGGAATCATTCGCACGATGAATTTCACTTTTTAATGCATGACTAGACTGCGAGTATATGAGGATGCTCATCAACATAGGCACGAATAGTACGGCACTGTAGGATAACAACCAGGTAAATATAATACTTTTTCTTTTGGGCCAAAAAAATCGAAGCTTCACTTGGATCTCCTCCCGCTGCGCACCTTGAAAATTCCTCTGAAGGGATTGTCTCCTTCACTCTATTATACCTCTGTTCGCAAGGGGAGGAATGTCCAAAATGACAAATCCGATTGATAAAAGCGCTACTCGACCCCTATTTCCATGGTCTACCCCTTCAGGGAACCTACCATAACCCCTTTGACAAAGAAGCGTTGTACGAATGGATAGACACATAGAATAGGCAATGTCGCCACGACGATCGTCGCATATTTGATGGTTTCTCCGATCTGGAAACGATCACCCGCATCAGCTCCCACGGACATGCCATCTGTTGAGTTGGAAATTAAGATTTCCCTGAGAACCAGTTGTAGCGGGAAGAGGTCTCGGTTCTTGATAAAGATCGATGCATAGAACCAACCATTCCATTTATCTACCGCATAGTACAGAATCATGACGGCAATGACGGGCATGGAGAGCGGGATGATGATTCGGAACAATATCGTAAAGTGATTGGCCCCATCGATTTTGGCCGACTCCTCTAAGCTGTCTGGTATCGCCATAAATGCTGTTCGCATAATAATCAAATTAAATGTGGAGATCGAGAATGGAATAATTGTCGCCCATAGGGTGTCGAGCAAGCCTACATTTTTGACGATCAAATAGAGCGGGATTAACCCCCCATGGAAGAACATTGTGATCACGATAATGATCATAAATGCCTTATTCCAGATGACATTTTTTCTAGATAGCACGTAGGCACCTAACGCTGTCATCAGCAGGTTCACTAGCACACCAGCGACCACAATAAACATGGTGTTTCGGTAACCAATGAGAATTCCGGGGTTCTTCATAACCCCTTTATAGGCTTCCCAACTAAAGCCAAGTGATTTATATAAAATCCCTTTGTGCGCAACTAATTCATTGGCATTACTGAACGAAGCAAATAGAACGTAAAGTAACGGGTACAACGTAACCACAACAAGTAGGGTCAAAATCAAATGAATAGCAACATCGAATAGTCTTTCTACGAAACTAGGACCTTTTCTCATCAACATCACCTCACCATAAGCTGCTTTCATTTACTTTACGACTAATGTAATTCGCTGTAATGAGTAGGATTAGATTGATAATGGAATTAAATAAGCCGACAGCGGAGCTGTAGCTCCACCCAAACTCCAGCAACCCTTTACGATAGACGAAAGAAGATATCACGTCTGCCGTTTCATAACTGACAGGATTATAGAGCAGAATAATCTTCTCAAAGCCTACGTTCAACAGATTACCCATACGCAAAATAAACATAATCGCAATCGTCGGCATGATACCTGGCAATGTGATATACATCATCTGTTTCCAGCGACTTGCGCCATCCATGCGTGCAGCTTCATACTGTTCCGTATCAATGCTCATTAACGCTGCAATATAAATAATAGACTCCCATCCAATACGTTGCCAAATCTCGGACAAAATGTAAATCGGCCGGAACAACTCCGCTTTCTGCAGCATCGCTTGCCCGTCATACCCGAAGGACATCGCGATATTGTTAATGACACCATCTGCATTCGTAAAGTCTGTAATAATCCCGCAAATGACGACAAGCGATATAAAATAAGGCATATACGTAATCGTTTGTGCAACTCGCTTGAACGTCTTACTTCGTACCTCATTAATCAAGAGGGCCAAAATAATCGGAGCAGGAAACTCAAATATCAAAGAGTACAAGCTGATGACCAGCGTATTTTTCAATATGCGCCAAAAATAAAAAGAGCTGAAAAAATCATGAAAATGCTTAAAGCCTACCCAATCACTGCCAAGGATTCCCTTCATAGGTGAATATTCCTTGAAGGCAATTAAGGCACCATACATCGGTGCATAATGGAAAATCAGGTAATAAACGAGCACAGGTACCATCATGAGGTATAAGTATTTATTAGCTATAAAATCACGGATATATCTATTTGTCCCCGTTCGTTGCTTCGTAAGCGTTACGCCTTCCAGTGGCTGTGTATTTGCCATCTCCATCCTCACCCTCTCACCAGTTTACTTATAGAGAAGGGAGATCTCAGATCCCCCCATCTCTCCATGCTTAACGAAGGAAAACTTATCGCTTGTTATATCGATCAAGTGCTGCTTGCTGAATCTCAATAGCGCGGCTTAAATTCAGAGACTTCATTTTATCCACATACTTCTCAAAGCCATCTACGGGCTCGTTACCCAAAATAATTTTCAACGTCATTTCATCCACCAACGTGTTCATGTCGCCCATGATTTTCGCGTATTCGGAGCTTTCTTCCGGTGTAGGCGTTAGAGGCGGCAAGCTATATTTGGCTGTATCGGTTTTCTTCCACACATTGATGGCATCGCGTTGGGTTGGCAGTACAAAGAACTGTTCCGCATATCGCTTATCTTGGATAAATGGACCGTTGTAGCTGCCGCGAATGTACATGGACATCGCTTGTGCAGGTGCTAACTTATCTGGATTTTTCATCAGCAAATCGGTGTATTTCGGATACCCATCTACCATCGAGTAGCTGACACCCTCTGTTCCGAAGTTGAAGAACATGTGACCTGCTTCACTGTACCCATAATCCAGCAACTTCACAGCTAATTCTGGATTCTTGGATTTGGCCGTTACCGCGACAATCCCTCCAGAGGAATACGGGTTATCCTTTTGACCAAATTTCGGCGTATCGCCTTTCTTGAGTACCGGATATGGCGCTGCTACCAGCTGTGCTTTTGGATCTTTAGCCTGGATCAGTGGCTGCCATTTGCCTATTCCACCGCCTGCGTTACCAATACTTGCCCCTGTCGCTCCCGTTGCGAAGCTGCCATCCAAGGCTTTCGTATCCACTGTAGCAATGTTCTTGTCTAGCAAGCCATCTTGAAACCATTGGTGGAAGGTCTTCAAGTACTCTTTAAAGCCGCTTTCCGACGGTCCGAATTTGATTTTCCCATTATCCAAATAGAATCCGCGGTTCACGCCAAATGCGCCTAAGAATGCACCGTTGTACGATTCATTGAAAAATCTTGGTTTGCTGATAAAGGATAATGGCGCGGCTGCACCCTTCTTCTCTTTAAACGCCTTCAATGTCGTTGTCCAGTCATCAATCGTTTCAGGTACAGGAAGTCCTAACTCATCTAACCAGTCTTTACGAATCATCGGGCCTTGGAAAACTTGTAAATACTCATCTCCACGAATGAAAGGGAATGCATAATAGCTGCCGTTATCTGTTTTCACCATCTTGTCGACATCTGGATGCTCTTTGAGGTATTTCTTCAGGTTAGGCGCGTATTTATCAATCAGATCATTCAATTTCAAAATGTAACCATCTTTAATGGCTTTCTCAGGTCCACCTGGGAAATCACTCAGAAAGTTGTATTCGATCATATCTGGCAAATCGCCAGATGCGAGCATCACGTTTAGCGCTTCTTTGGCTTGTCCTGTCGGAGGCGCTAAGAATTTCAGCGGAACTCCGGTTTTCTTCTGCCATTCTTGGAAAAAGGGAACATCGGCATGTGTCGTTTTCACACCTGTTAAGTTCCCGTTCAACTCACCCCAATAGGTAAGTGTTTTATCCGTTGTCATCGGATATGTCGTTGCGGTAGTTGTAGCTGGTGATTGTGACTCACTCGTTGTTGTCGTTGTTTCCGTCTTCGAGGAACAGGCAATCGCTGTGCCCATCATCATGATAATCATGGTTGAAGCTAAAATTTTCTTCATTCGTTGACCCTCCACTACATGTTATGTTGAGATGCATCTCTTCCTTAAGCGTAGTGGAATCAATCGGATTAACCTATGAGCAATATGAAGAATGGCATGGTCATTTCGTCATGTCCAATTGTTGTTTTCTGCAATCCAATGGGCGAAATCACAAAATCAGCCCTATTTTAGACAAAAAAATAGCACGGAATGATGATCTTTCACATCATTCCGTGCTATTTGTAACCTTTTATAAACCGAAAATGGCATCAATGACTGGCTTCGTTGTTCCGCCTGGATACAAGACATACAACAATACATAAACCATTACGCCCGTTGGCGCTGTTAGCAGCCATACAATCGCTGCAACTTTACCGATTTTCTTATGTTTTAGGAATTTCTTTTTGTAAGCGAACCATAGCGTGACGAGGCCAAGAACGCCTCCTATTGTAGCCAAGGTGATATGGAAGAACAAGAACAAATGATAAGGCAACTTTAAGCTCTCCGGCCCACCAAATGCCGTGTTTCCTTCAAATAAGGTTCGGGACATGTAGATGATGAAAAAGGCTAAAGCGAAAATAGCGCCTAGAACCATCAGCTTTTCATGCGTATCCCGGTTTCCTTTGACGATATGATACCATCCGAATCCAACAAAAATGGCACTGATCACAATAAACATCGTAGAAATCGTGGGTAAAATGTGCATCTTTCTAATCCTCTCTCTAAGCGCGATTCCAGTTCCCGCCTTGATTATTCAAGCTATCTTGTGATGGAATAGGATCCAACTCATCCTCATCTTTGCGCTCTCGGCGATACCAGCGGAAGAAAATATATGCTAATGTAGCACCATAGATAATCTCTTGCAAGATCTTCATGATGACACCACCGAGCTGTTGATCATCGAGCGGTGACAAATGAGCAAAAGGAACAGTGACGTTGTTATACATATCGTAGATAATTGAATCCGCAAAAATGATAAGCGCACATGCGGGTGTCAGAAGGACACCATTTCCGAAAATATAGGCCATCTTCTTCAAATCGTTCAAGCGATTCAGCTCAGGAAGCGGACAAAATACCGGAAACCACATAATAAATGCCGTCACTAAGAGCATCGTATGATAAGCAAGAAGCGGTACATCATTCTTCATCAAGTAATCCATAATAAAAGGCATATGGTAAATGGAGAATAGCATATTAAACATGAATAATGCGATCAGAGGCCGGGTAAAGAAGGAAAATAGGCCGCGGAACACCCTATTTTTCATGCACGAACGAACCAACCAAGCCGGTGTTCCTAACCAAATGAGGATCGGTACGATCAAGTAAAGAATCGTTTGTTGCAGCATGTGCATACTGAACAAGTAGTGATGTCCAATATAGTTAATTGGACTTCCTTGCCCAATATAGAATAAGATTAGCCCTGCATAGAAGAGAAGTTGCTGTGAGATCGAAATTGGCTCTGATTTAGCTACTCTCACCATGCCTTTCACGACAAATCGACCATAACTATATCCGATTACGACGACGATCAACAATAAAACAGGATTCCACAAATCAAAAAATCCACCAATCTGACTCATACCTGCATCTATCTCCTTTCAAGCTGACTATTTCCAAATAACTCTGTTTAAAAAAAGAGGAGGCACTTTGTCTAGACAAAGTTGCCTCTTCTTCCTTTTTTACCACCAAACCCAGTATACGGCTGTGATTACACCTGTAAGAGCAACGAACGCTCCTGCAAAGATAAAGATTAGAGGGAACAAATGTCCTCTCTCTTTGGCATGCATCCAGAAAAGCAACTGAACGAGTGCCTGCACGATCCCAAGGGACACGATGAAAATTAAGATAAACGAACGATCCAAGTCTCCGTATAGTACGACAGCGAATGCCAACATCGTGAGAAGAATCGAGATAATGTAAGTCAAATAGTGATTCACTGGTGAATCGTGTTTCACTCGCTTGCTAGGTGCGTGTGTATCATGAGAATTGCTGCTCATTTAGTGACCCACCTTCCCCATCAGATATACAACTGTGAAGATAAATACCCAGACTAAGTCAATAAAATGCCAGTACAGAGATGCGACATAAAACTTAGGTGCCGTAACAACTGTAAGACCTTTCTTAAGTCCTTGGAAAATCAACAGTGTAATCCAGCAAACACCGAATGCTACGTGAGCACCGTGGAAACCAACCAACGTGTAGAACGAGGTGGAGAAAGCACTGGTTGTAAATTTGTGACCTTCATGAACGTACTCATAAAACTCATAGATTTCCATTCCTAAGAAGGAAAGACCGAACAAAACCGTAACTGCCAACCAAGCTAGTAATTGACCTACTTTTTGACGGTGCATCGCAATAATCGCGAATACACTCGTCAAACTGCTCGTCAAGAGAATAAACGTTGACCAACCAACTGTTTTAAGCTTGAAAAGCTCTTGAGCTGTTGGGCCATCCGGAACAGAGTTCCGAAGGGCAATGTAAGTTGCGAATAAGCAACCGAACAATACAACCTCAGCGCCAAGGAAAAGCCAGAAACCAAGAACTTTATTTTTCCCTTCGAGGGTAGCCGTTTCCGGATTAGCAGGCAGTGCGCCCGTGTGATGACTACTCATGCCTTTACCCCCTTATGATCGTCTTCAAGTTCTTCCGGCTCAATATGCCAACCGTGGTCATCATATACGGAACGCAAGAACATGGCAATGAAAGTAACTACGATACCTGCAGCAGCTACATAGTAGTTTTTGTACATGAAGCCAAAACCAGCGATAAACAAACCAACAGACATCACAAGCGGCAAGATCGATGCCGAAGGCATGTGGATCGAACCAATAGGCTCAGCTGGTGTCATTTGCTTGTTACCAGCCATTTTTTCTTTCCAGAAAGCATCCAAACCACGAACAAGCGGAGTTTGTTTGAAGTTATATTCAGGTGCAGGTGACGGAATTGTCCACTCCAAGGAGCGTCCATCCCACGGATCTGCGGGAGCTGTGATTGGTTTTCTTGCCGTTGCAATGATGTTAATAAGGAACACTAATGTACCGATACCCATTAAGAATGCTCCAACTGTTGAAACTAAGTTACCAACTTCGAGTTGATACCCTGGTTGATACGTAAAGACGCGTCGCGGCATCCCCATTAGTCCCAAGAAATGCTGCGGGAAGAATGTCAAATGGAAACCGATGAAGAACAACCAGAAATGCAATTTACCTAAGCCTTCACTTAGCATACGACCGAACATTTTCGGCCACCAGTAGTAAAGACCTGCAAACAAACCAAGTACTAAACCACCAACGATAACATAGTGGAAATGCGCTACTACGAAATACGTATCGTGATACTGGAAGTCAGCCGCTGGAATCGCAAGCATAACCCCTGTTGTTCCACCCATTACGAACGTTGGAATGAAAGCTGTAGCGAAGATGTTCGCTGTTGTGAAACGGATTTGTCCACCCCAAAGCGTGAACAACCAGTTAAAGATTTTCACACCTGTAGGAACCGCAATCGCCATTGTAGCAATCGCGAAGATCGAGTTCGCTACTGGACCTAATCCTGATGTAAACATATGGTGGACCCAAACCATGAAGCCTAAGAATCCGATTAGCACTGTTGCAAATACCATGGAGCTGTATCCGAACAGTCGCTTTTTCGAAAAAGTAGAAACGATCTCAGAAATAATACCGAAAGCTGGAAGAATCAAAATGTAAACTTCGGGATGCCCGAAAATCCAGAACAAATGTTCCCAAAGCACGTTATTACCGCCTCTGGCAGCATCGAAGAATGCACCACCGAAGACGCGGTCAAACATTAGCTCAACCAAAGCAACCGTAATCGCAGGGAAAGCAAGAACGATCAGACCTGAAGTTACAAAAGCAGACCATGTAAACATAGGCATACGCATGTATGTAAGACCAGGAGCACGCATGTTGATAATCGTCACGAGGAAGTTAATCCCCCCGATTAGTGTCCCGATACCTGCAATTTGCAAACCGAGTACGTAGAAGTCCGTACCTTGTAAGTTACCCTCTAGCGTTTGTCCCCAACTTGCGTCGGTGATCGAGGATAAAGGTGCGTATCCCGTCCAACCTCCGTCAGGAGCACCGCCTAAGAACCAACTTGTGTTCATAAGCACACCGCCGGCAAAGAATAACCAGAAGCCAAGTGAGTTAACAAAAGGGAAAGCAACGTCCCTTGCACCAATTTGTAGTGGAACGATGGCATTCATGAAAGCGAAGATAACCGGCATTGCCGCAAAGAAAATCATCGTTGTTCCGTGCATCGTTGTTAATTGGTTAAATGAATCTCCAACGAAAATTTGTTGGTCAGGATAAGCGAGTTGTATCCGAATCAAGATCGCTTCAAGTCCTCCTACGAGGAAGAAGAAGCCGCCCGCTAGTAAATACAGGATACCGATTTTCTTATGATCGACAGTAGTAAGCCAATCCATAAGCCCGGTATGTTTTTTTACTGGATGAGAGTGAGCCAACGTATGAACCTCCTTTACATCAAGAGTTTATTTCAATGTTTGTAAGTACGTAACAATATCTTTAATTTGACCGTCATCTAATTTACCGTTAGCTTCTTTACCGAAAGCTGGCATTTTGTTACCTGGTTTCAGTTCTTGCGGATTATGTATCCACGATGCTAAGTTCTCAGGTGTCTTCTCTAGGATACCTGCAAGTGTGTCGCGATCTGCGAAGCCTTTAAGGTTAGGTGCAACCCCTGGGCCGCTAGCATTAACAGCATGACAAGACATACAGTTTTCTTTGAAAAGCTCTTCACCCTTTTGTGCAGAAGCCGGCACGGTAGAAGGTGCTTTCATTTTCGCAACCCAAGCATTAAAGTCTGCTTCAGACTTAGCCGCAACGGTAAAGTTCATCAAAGCATGTGAAGCTCCACAAAGCTCTGTACATCTACCTTGGAACGTTGCAATTTCATCAGCTTGCAAGTACAGCGTATTACGGATACCTGGGTTCGTATCGACTTTACCACCTAGAGATGGTACCCAGAAAGCATGGGAAACGTCTGCTGAAACGACATCAAAAGCAATGATTTTGTCCTTAGGAATCACCAGCTGTTGAGCTGTCGCGATACCAAGGTCTGGATATTCAAACTGCCACCAGAACTGATGCGCAGTGACTTTCACATGGATAGCGTCTTTGTTCTTGTTGTAATTCTCGGAGTGTTTGAATGTGTAGGACACTGTTGGCACCGCAAGTACTAACAGCAAGAGAATTGGGATTACCGTCCAGATAATCTCCAAAACATGACTTCCTTCGACTTGTTTCGGTATGCTCTCGTCGCCTTTACGCTTGCGAAAGCGAACTAAAACGTACACATAAATCGCAAATACGACAATTACGACAAAAATCATGATAAAGAGACTTAATTTCATTAAATAAAGCTGCTCCGTCGCCACAGGACCTTTTGGCACTAAAGCAGATAAGGTTGGGTCTCCGCACCCAGTTAGCATGAACGTCATCACCGCTAAAAGGGGTAGCAGACGCCAGAACTTTTTCAATTGACTCATTGTATCAACCCCACTTTTAAAACAATATTTTTACCACGAAGGCCATGCCCATGTCAATTCACTTTAATAACTATAAATTCGTGAAAACTTTTTGTCAATCGCTGTAGGAGAGTTCACAAATTGTTCTTAAACAGCGTCTGTAGCGATATATTTCCCTTCATGGTTATTTCCATACACCCACCTCTTTATGCATAAATGCCTTTATTTGTGAAGACGAATAATTAGACAGAAACATCTCATCCTATAGACAATAAATCGCATTGGGAGGTCTGTTAATTATGTTTAGGAAGTTAGGTTTTCCGATTTGTGGAATCATATTCCTACTGCTCACATTAACCGCATGTGGCTCTAGCGGTAAAGAGTACAGAGGCGATCGTGATGACTCTACTAGTTCGAATTTTGGCGCTCATGTCGAAAAAGCGGAGCAGCAGGATAGAGCCTATCAAGTACAACAACTCTCCGGTCCAGTCACACATAACAATACGAAGTTGGAATACAGTCAATACCTATCGGATCAACTGCATACCTTGGACGGTGTAAATACAGCCCTTGTGATGATTACAAATCAGAATGCGTATGTCGCATTAATGATGGATAGCAGTGCGGTTGGCACGAAGGGATCGACGAAAGAAACGAATAATCAAGGAACGCAAAAGGGTTTTTACAATGATAATAATCCCTATGATGACTCCCTACCGTCTAATGATCTGAATAAAGGTTACAATAGTTATGAAACGGCTGTGCATCATAATTTACTTTCTCATCCGTTCAAACAAGCTATTGCCGAGAAACTACGTGTCCTTAAACCAGATTTGATGGATATCTATATTTCGGCAAATCGGGATTTCCTTAATAAAATGAATAACTACGCACAGGAAAGCTGGAAAGGCAATTCGCTTATGCCTCTTCTAACCGACTTCAATCAGACTGTGACTCGTGTGTTTGGAACGGCACAATCCTTACCTCATGACTAGATAGATTAGGGCTAACCTCCTATAGGAAGCTTTATTTCTAATAGGGGGTCTTACTACGTCTTTTGGAGCACAACCAGCATGTAAATCTTCTATTAATAAAGTAGTTTATTTCTGCTTGTGGGTCGGCTCCTGTTTTCATTTGTCTTTCATTCCTGTACAATGAGGGAATCGTCTTTACTAAGAAGGAAAAAGGGAGCTGGCCAATTACCCATGTCAAATGGATTTGCCTCATTAGGTATTAGAGAACAATTAGTTCAAGTTTTGCAAAATCAAGGTGTCGTAGAACCGACCCCCATTCAACGAGAAGCAATTCCAGTATTGTTAAAAGGTTCGGACGTTATCGCACAAGCTCAAACAGGTACAGGTAAAACCCTTGCCTTTGTACTTCCTATATTAGAAACAATTGATGTAGAAAGCTCGGATGTTCAAGCGCTTATTCTTACACCTACTCGTGAGTTAGCGATTCAAATTAGCAATGAGTTGAAAACCCTTGTCCCAATCACAGGTGCGAAGGTCCTAGCTGCCTACGGTGGGCAAGATGTAGAAAAACAGCTTAGAAAGCTACAAGGCAACATACATATAGTAGTAGGAACACCGGGAAGATTGCTTGATCATCTTCGTCGCGGTTCTATCAACTTCTATAAATTGAAAATACTCGTATTAGATGAAGCAGATCAAATGTTGCACATGGGCTTCTTGCATGAAGTTAAGGATATCATTGCGCAAACGTCTCCTTATCGCCAAACGCTGCTCTTCTCTGCAACGATGCCAGAACAGGTCATCAATTTGTCTAAGGCTTATATGAAGGAAGCAAAAGAAATTAAAATTCAAAGTAAACAAGTCACTTTGGCTGAAATTCAGCAGGTACTTGTCCCTACGACTGATCGTGATAAACAAGACGCTCTTATTGCAGCAATTAAACAATATAGGCCCTATCTTGCGATGATTTTCTGTCGGACCAAAGCCAAAGCGATTGCGCTCAATGAAACGCTGCAAGAAATCGGATTAATGTCCGATGAGCTGCATGGTGACTTGTCTCAAGCGAAACGTGAACAAGTGATGAAACGTTTCAGAGAAGGACGTATCGAACTCTTAGTCGCTACGGATATCGCAGCTCGCGGTTTAGATGTGGAAGGCGTAACGCATATCTTCAACTATGATGTACCTCAAGATGCCGAAAGCTACATTCATCGGATTGGTAGAACGGGCCGTGCAGGCGAGTCAGGCGTTGCTGTGACTTTCGCAACGCAAAGAGATATGCCAACAATTGAGCTTATCGAAAAAGGCATCAAAATGTCATTGCGTGGTGCTGATGGACAGCAAAGACGTGTTGTTCGTTCCAATTCGGAAGACTACGTGGAGCAAGATGGCAGAGGGTCTGCACGTAAAGGCGGAGCTGGCGCTTCCTCACGCGGTGGCAGACGTAATGACCGTGGCGGAGCGCCTGAACAACGCAGCGGCGGACGTGCAGGAAGACCTGGAGCACGCGAATTGCGCGGGGATCGCGCAAACGTCCAGTACGGCGGCGAGCGCAAAACAGGTTTTGGTTCCAAAGGCGACAAATTCGGCTCACGCGGAGGTTCAGCTGGTGCTGGGCGTTCAGGCGAAAGACCGGCTAAAGTGAACTCGGAGCGTAGCCCGAATACATGGGGACGCGCTACAGTTATTCACGAATCGCCAACTACGAATTCGGCCCCAGCTCGCGGAGCGAACATTGGCGCAGCCAAAGCACGCGTAACCGGTTCCTACAATGGCGGCGGTGAAGGTACCGAACGCAAGCGTTCAGCTCCACATGGCGATAAGTCTTACTCGCCATACAACAAGTACGCTGGCGCAGGTCGTGATGACGCGGCTAGCGCGTCTCGCAACATTCGCGGCGGCAAGGGCCGTGGCGATGGAGCTGCACGCGGTGCTGCTCCTCGCGGTGAGGGCTTCGGCGCTCGCACAGGCAGCGCTCCTCGCGGCGAGGGCTTCGGCGCTCGCACAGGCAGCGCTCCTCGCGGTGAGGGCTTCGGCGCTCGCACAGGCGGCGCTCCTCGCGGCGAGGGCTTCGGCGCTCGCACGGGCGGCGCTCCTCGCGGTGAGGGCTTCGGCGCTCGCACAGGCGGCGCTCCTCGCGGTGAGGGCTTCGGCACTCGCACAAGCGGTGCAGCTCGCGGCCGGAGTGATGAGCGTGGTGCGCGCAGCGCAGCACCTCGCGGTGACAGCTTCGGCTCACGCGGCGGCGCTCCTCGCGGTGACAGACCAAGTGGCCCACGCGGCGGGCAAGGCGGCGCTCGTGGAAGTGCGCCAAGAGGCACACGCGGCGGTGGCAGCAAACGCTAGGCTTGCTGATGAAGCGATTTCATGCAAGTCTTTACCGATGAAGCCTTACGATGTTAAACTATAAGTATGGTTTATTCAGATTCAATTTTATAAAAATCGTTTCAACCCGTGCTCGCACGTAGGATTTACCCCCCCATCCAATCGAAGGAGGTATGTTCCATGTACGCATTAAAGGATAAGGAAATGATTTTTGTATTCACTGGCCCACACGGGGCAGGCCGAAAAACCGTTGCGGAAATGTCCGGCTCCACGCTGGGGATGAAACAAGTGATTTCGTACACCACACGACCTCCAAAACCAACAGAGGAAGATGGTCAAGATTATCACTTCATCTCACCCGCCCAATTTGTTCAGGCACAAGCTGGCGGTGAATTCATCGAGGTAAGTACCGTTAATGACCATTTATATGGAATCAAAAGTTCCGATATTGAACGAATGTTCCAGCAAAGTGGCAGCATCTACTTGATTCTGAATCGTTTTGGTGCCGAAACTCTCAAAAAGCTATATGGTGACCGTGTCGTCCAAATCTTCATTTATGCCCAGCGAGACACGCTCGAAGAGCGAATGAAAGAAAGCGGAGATTCCGAAGAGATCGCCTCTAAATATTTGTCCGACTATGAAAATGAATTAGCTTATCGAGATCAATGCGACCATGTTTTTGAAAATGTGGACCTGGCTCATACGGTATTTGATCTTACCAAAACATTGGATTTATATTTAAATCGTAATCTGGTTGACTTGGACTAGAAACGAAGGGTATTATCCACTTAGACTAAAATGAAAAAACAAGGGCACTAGCTGCCGCTAAAAGGCCTGGACGGTCCCCCGTCCGGGCCTTTTCATCTAACGAATGAACGGCTTCGCAAGTCGTCCGTTCCTACTAAGGAGTTGAATGATATGAAAATCATTTCCATCGAACCTACACCTAGCCCCAACTCCATGAAACTTAATATGGATGAGTCCTTACCTGCCGGTGTGCGAGAAACATATACGAAGAAGAATCTAATTGGCGCCCCCGAGGAAGTGCAGAAACTGCTTGCAGTGCCCGGTGTTATTAGTGTGTTCCACGCAGCCGACTTCATCGCGGTAGACCGCAGCTCGAAGGGTGACTGGCAGTTCATCCTGGCGCAGGCGCGCGAGATCTATGGCGAAGCGCAGCCTGCTGCTGGTACTGGATTGCCAACCGAGCAGCCTGCAGCTGACGCTGCCTTTGGCGAAGCGCAAGTGCTCGTGCAGATGTTTCGCGGTATTCCGCTCCAGGTGAGGGTACGCGCAGGCTCAGAAGAAGCGCGCGTCGCTATGCCGGAGCGCTTCACGCAAGCCGCGGTGCGCGCAGGTACGGCTTCGCCGAACCTGATCAAAGAGCGGAAGCTCGAGGAGCTCGGCGTCCGCTACGGCGAGCTTGGGGACATCGCGGGCGAAGTCGTCCAGGAACTGGACGCTTCTTACGACGATGCCCGCGTCGAGGAACTGGTCTCCCGCGCGATGCAGGAGACCACGGATGCCCCTGTGGAGGAGGCTGCCACAGGAGATCTTGTCGCAGCAGCAGAACAGCTGCGACACAGTGATTGGAAGCTGCGCTACGCCGCGCTTCAGAAGATCCAGCCGTCGCTGGAGACGCTGCCGCTTCTCGTCCATGCCTTGCAGGACGAGAACACGTCGCTTCGGCGACTGGCCACGGTGTACCTCGGGGACATCAAGGAACCCGAGGTACTGCCCTATCTGTATCGTGCCCTCGAGGACGATACAGCTTCTGTGCGTCGGACGGCAGGCGATACGCTGTCCGATCTTGGCGACCCCGCCGCCATGCCGGCGATGGCCAAGGCACTAAAAGACCGCAACAAGCTTGTCCGTTGGCGCGCGGCGCGCTTCCTTTATGAAGTCGGGGACGAGTCCGTGCTTCCAGACCTGAAGCAAGCGGCAGACGACCCCGAGTTTGAGGTGCGGATGCAGGTCAAGATTGCCCTCGAGCGTATCGAAGGCGGTCATGCCGCTGAAGGATCTGTTTGGCAGCAAATGACACGCAGAAATGAGTAGCTGAAAATATTAAAAGCACGAATGCCTACTTTCCCTAATGGAAGAGTAGCGTTCGTGCTTTTTTTGGATTTTTGCCTACTAGACTCCTTTATTTCTTATACCGCTCAAAATACATAATTCTCTCCTCAATCGTCGGATGAGAGCCACGGAACCACTGCACCAGTTTTGGCTGAGTAACGGGACTGAGATTTTCTTTCGCGATATGCTGAAACGCCCGAATTGCTGCATCCCCATCCCCCGTCATCTGCATCGCATAGACGTCTGCACGGTGCTCGATTACCCTTGAGAACGCATTTTGAGCTGGAGATGACAGGAAACTCATCAACGAGATGAGCAGCAGAAGAATTGGTAATGCAGCAAGATCTCTTTCCCCTCGCATGCCCCAAAGCGAACCCCAGCGTTTTAAGATGTGCCGGTACGCATGGAAAGCCAACCAGAAGCCAACCAAACTGAGTGCAACGCCATAGGCAATTCCCCAATAGATATGCCGCTCTACGTAATGCCCCATCTCGTGCGCCATCACCGTCAGGATTTCATCCGGCTGCAATTTATTCAGAATAGTATCCCACAGCACAATACGTGCGTTCCCACCGATCCCATTGACATAAGCGTTAATGGCATTCGTTCTCTCCGACATGTTAACCTCATAAACCTGATCAGTCGGGATGTGCGATTTGGCAGCAAGATCAAGAATTTGCGTTTTCAATTCCTGATTTTGAAGTGGCTGGAACTGATTGAACAACGGGTCCAGTACCACAGGCTGAATAAACGTGACGAATAAGATTAATGGAATGGAAATTAACCACAACCATACCCACCACCGCTTAGGGCTCCACCTACTAATCCATCTGAAAACCCCTACCATGAGTATCGTGCCCACGATATCTATGAGAAATGTCTTAACATAATCCTTTAGAAAAATGATAGGTGTCTCATTGGATATGCCGTAGGCTTGGTCGATTTTGAACAGAAACACATCAATTGGAAGAAACAGCACGTCCATAACGAGGGTAAAAAGCACCACAAAAAGGAACATCTGCAGGAAAGAAGCTCGGAATACTTTCTCCGCGAGTTGACGGAAGCTGACGGCTATACCGAATAAGGCCACGGTCACACCCATTTGCAGGGGAGCGCTTAAAAAGAACGTTAACGAATGAATCCTTGAAAGTGTCTCCGCTTTGGCAATTTCTGCATGGGTCATGAACGTATTCGGATCCGCCACAGAACCAACTAAGCTCATAGGGATTTGAAATAAATCCCCTTTTAAGAAATATAAAATCACGATAACAGCATAACAGGCAAAAGCAGCTGTACACCACAAATAGAAACGTTTCATCCCATGCCTCCACGTTCATCTTGATTGGCTGATCTTCTATAGAAATTAGTAGTTTGGATAAGCTTGTTTACTTAGTCTATGCGAGCAATCCAGCTACGTATGTGTCTCAAGGCATATTTGGGATATCATGTCTTGCATTCTCCATCCTCCCATGATGTAATGAGAACATTGACAGGAACGGACGTGCTACATGAAGAAATTAAAATTGCTCACACTTCTATTGCTGGCTTTGACCAGTTTTACACTTATTCTACTCCTAAAAACCAATTCTCACGAAGCGAAACAACTCCTCACGCTAGCCAGTCCAAACGGAGAAGTTGCAGATCAGCATTTTTCCAGGGAAACCGCAACGGAAACCCCATCACCCATTGAAGCTGTCGTAGAAGAGGCAGAAACCGATACTAACCCGACATCCATTGATGAAGCCCCTACTCTCACTACACATCATGTTCAAATCCAAGCGATTCCCGCGCTCTCACAGCTCCCCGAGCTGCCAAATGGTTGTGAAGCTGTCGCTGCGACCATGCTGCTGAACTGGGCCGGACTGCCGCTAACGAAGGAAGAAGTGGCTCATGCCCTCCCCACGGGAGATATGCCCTATGAGAATGAGTTTGGTGCTTTTGTTGGCGCAAATCCCAAAGATGTTTTCGTTGGCGATCCTTTTGATATCGGCTATGGGATTTATCATACCCCAGTGGCTAAGCTGATGAATCAGTGGTTACCAGGTCACGTTCGTGATCTGACAGGAACCTCCTTCGAGGATTTGCTTGGTGTCATCTCCAAAGGCAGTCCTGCTATGATTTGGGCAACTGAGCATATGGATAGTCCTTATTTCGACTTGGAGTGGGAAGATGAGAATGGTGAGCTTGTCCCATGGTATCAGCCTGAACATGCCTTATTACTAACTGGCTGGGATGATGATTATGCTTATTTGAACGATCCGATGACTGGTGAACAAGAAGCCTATCCACTCGCTTCCTTCAAGGAAGCATGGGAGTTCATGGGTTCGCAAGCAATCACGATTATCGGATAACGACTAATGCGTTTGTGGAATGCACCATCGCACTGTTAGAAAACCTATATCGAGGCCATTCAAGGGTGAGCGACGCGTTTATAGGAAGGTGTTATCACCAAATAGAAAGATGTTTTCGGGATCCGAAAACTTATACTCTCTATTGTGGTCAAAAATGCAAAAGAGCACTTTTGGATTAGTTTTCCCCTCTGTAATTGGAAATTGATGCAAATAGGCATCAATTTTGATCGATTTGAGGAAATTCTCTTTAAATTGGTTAAAAAGGTTGCCTATTTGCACGCATTTTTCAATTTCGACTCTAAATAAGTAGAAAAGGTTGTATTTTTGCATTTTTGAGAAAAGCGGGAGAGAGTTTGTGTGTATTTGAAGTTGCTTGAGTTGCTTGAGTTGCTTGAGTTGCTTGAGTTGCTTGATTAGATGGGTTACTTGAGTAACTTGGGTAGCTTAATTAGCTTGAGTTTCTGAGTAGCCTAAGTAGCACCCACAACTCGACTAATATCCGCAGTTTCTGCAGATAAGTTAATTTCTGCAGCATAGAAAGCAAGCTACCCGCTTGCTTCGTCCTCCCCATAACCTACATCCACCACCTCAAAAAAAGCATGGACCTCCCCCCAGGGGTTGTCAATGCTTTTTCTACAAGGGATCCAGCTGAACAGCAGCTTGCTTGCCGCTCAGTTGAATGCCAGTATGCTTCTTCCCGTGGGAGCCAAGCTCCTTCACCAGCATTTCCAGCAATTCCTTGGCTTTCACGCCTTCCTTGCCGGAGATCTTAACGACCATCAGGACGGCGTCACCGCCCTTCAAAATACGCTCAGCTTGCTGACGCTTCGTATCGAGATCATGATCCTCGATGTTAGCCGTCAAGCGCATCTCCTTGACCTTCGGACCCTGCTCTTGCTTACGGGCCTGCTGCTTTTCCTGCAGAGCCTCTTGTTTGGCTGCGCCTGCTCCAATCAGCTTACAAGGAGGCGGGCTGCTCATGAGCGAGGTACAGACGAGGTCTACCTTTAACTTTTTGGCAAGAGCAAGCGCTTCTTTCGTGGACATTACACCTAAATCCTCACCCTGCAGCCCGGTTACCTGAACTTCGGAAGCTTTGATTTTCTCATTCTTAATAATCATTGTGAATACACCTAATCTTTCGCTATAATGAACCCATCCACCCGTAGGTGGATTGAGGTTGGCCTAGTTATTACGCGTGTTGCAATCGTTGTATAAGGAGCTGTCTGTTATCCGATGAATAATAAACAATTAGAAGAGCAAATGATCGAAAATTACAAACGTGAAGAGCATATGATGATTTTGGTTTTTGCACAGTGGTGTATTAATCATGGTCTGGATCCCGCAGCACTTTATCATAGCGCCTATCCAGATCAACCGAATAATGAAGCACTTGAGAAAGCCCTTGAATTAACGGTGCCGAAAGAGGAAGCCGGCGAAGTGCCGGATGACACTTTGCTTGGCGTGCTTTCCCTCTTTGGCAATGAAGAGCTGGCGTTCATTGTGACGCAAGAAATCGATAAGCGGCCGAAACGCACACGCTAGGCGATTTCTCATTTATCTGATCTCGGCGCTCTAGATTACATAACTGTGCTGATGACTTAGATGAAAAGCATCCGCCAACAATTCAACGGTCCGCAGTCTTGTTTCCACTTGGTGTCCACCTGCAACGACCATCACTTCATCGACACCATAGCTTTCGGCGAGTCGCAAGATTTGCTCCCTGACCTGACCGGGATTCCCCACGATCATCCGCGAGCGATTGTCTCTCACACGGGTTTGATCCCAATCGGAATACGTATATTCTGCTGCTTCCTTCGGCGATTTCACTCCGGTGAACTCGCCTTTTTCCATTTGCAGAATACGCAAATCGACCGAGGTCGCAAGCTCCTCTGCCTCCGCTGTCGTTTCTGCGCACAGCACATAAATACAGACCGTCGCCTGCGGCACGACATTGAGAGCGGACGGCTGGAACGAGCTGCGGTAGCTTCGCACCGCATGCTGACCTCCCGCGCCGTTGATGAAGTGCGCGAAGCAGAAGGCTGCGCCTGCCTGCGACGCATACACCCCGCTCTGCCCGGTGGAGCCTAGCAGCCACACCTGGGGCATCGAGGCTACCAAAGGAGTGGCACGGATGCCCTCGAACACATGCCCAGGTTCCACCGAGTCGGTGAGGAACCGCAGCAAATCCGTGACTTGCGCGGGGAACCGCTCAAGTCCCTCGAACAGATCGGCGCTGACGCCACGCAGCGCCTTGGCCGTATGCGGCGTGCCGCCAGGTGCACGCCCGATACCAAGGTCGATGCGCCCTGGGTAGAGCGCCTCGAGCATACGGAAGTTCTCAGCGACCTTGTAGGCGCTGTAGTGAGGAAGCAGCACGCCGCCAGAGCCAAGCCGTATGCGGTTTGTGCGAGCAGCAAGCGTTGATATGAGCACCTCTGGAGAAGAACCTGCAAGCCCATCTGAATTATGGTGCTCTGACACCCAGAATCGGGTATAGCCTAGTCGATCAGCGAGTTTCGCTATCGCAATCGTTTGTTGTAATGCCTCACTATGGGTAAAGCCGGATGATACCGGTGACTGATCAAGAATACTTAGCTTTAGCATAGTCATCCCTTCTTTCTGAGTCTTCTGCTGATGATGACATCATAATTATACAACGCTCGGCTCACAAAAGAAAAAAGGACAAACCGAAGTGGCGTTGTCCTTTGAGGTGTGTAATTACCGTAGTCGTTATGTTAAACACTTATTTTTTCAAGTACAAATCGAATACACCATAAGTCCCTGCCATAATAGTCAGAAGTAATCGCATTAACTGGCTTCGTAAAGTCATGATCTCCGACCAATTGCAACCCCGAAGCCGCAATCAAACTTAGAAAGCTATCAACATCTACATCCGGATAATCAACGGTAATAATCAATTTGCCATCATCTTTCAAAACTCGCTTAAACTCTTGCAGGGAACGAAGCTGCACTTCTGTGTCTTCGATGTGTTCCATGACAGAAATACAGAAGGCTACATCGAACTTAGCGTCTTCATAAGGCAAATTTGAAATGTCAGAAACAGCGAATTGGGGAATACTTAATATAGGCAGGTTAATTTGATCTATATTCTCTTTCCCAATATAATATTCCAGCTCTTTGATAATTTCGTTTGTATCTAATATACGTTCATCCATGTCGCAAGCGTAGACTTCTTTACATTTGTCCGCTAAATAATACTTAAAGGGATGACCCAACCCACAGGCAGCATCTAGAACAATGTCACCTTTTTGGGCAAAATGGGAAGCCCAGATGTACTCATAATGTCTACTCCACCAATGATCAGGCAACCGATAAAAGATGTCTTGATTCTTGGTATCTTCATAAGTAAAGAAGCGAGATGTATCTACAGCCATGCACATTTCCCCCGTATATCTTTTATATGTATTGTTATTTATTACATATTCTCCAAGAATGTGTATTTCCCTACCTGAGTGGATTTCATGACTCTTCTGCGCCTAATCGTACGAACCGCGTGCATACAGCCGATAAGCCCGAGACCACCAGCCGTGTAGCCAGCCAGTACATCACTTGGATAATGCACACCGAGGTAAATACGACTAAGCCCGATACATAGAATAACTAGAACTGCAATTGGTGGTATCAGCCAAGCCACTCTCCATGTTTGTCGTACATTCACCCATAACAAGTAGGCAAGCAAACCATAGAAGAGGATGGAGACCATCGCGTGACCGCTGGGAAAGCTGAAACTATCCACCTCAATTAACCATACCTCTGCAGATGGACGATCGCGTTGAATGAGCTCTTTTAACCCAGAATTTAGAAGCCATGCACCGAGTACGCCAACGAATAAGACAAGGGTTTCCCATCTATGCTTGAATTTAAAATACAACAGTCCAGCTACTAGAAAAAAGAGAATAAATTCCGTGGATCCACTTCCCATTAATGTGAAAAATTTTGCAACAGAAGTCCATGTATCTCCCCTCTGCTCCTGAATGTAACCGCCTACATATTGATCAAAAGCTTGCAACCATTTTGCTGAAATACTCTGCGACAACACAATAAAAATAAGGAGCAGAGCACCTGCTCCCCCTAAGCTCCAGATCAAATCCCTTGCTACTACTTTCCCCTTCATCTGTTTCATGCCCTCCCACGGCGAATTGTTTATTCTTACCTCTTACGCTGCTTGGCGCACTTTGCGCCCTTGCCTTTTCTTAATAATCAATGGAACGATAGCAAAAACCGCATACATCGCTACGGCTCCGAGAAACTTCCATGACCAGATATCATTTAAGGAAGCACCAAAAACATTATAAACAATTGCTCCCGGAATAATCCCGATGAATGTAGCCCACGTATAGTCCCAGAAACGGATCTTCGATAATCCAGCGCCATAGCTGATCCCATCGAATGGAAAGAAAGGCATAAGCCGCATATACAGCACCACCATGAAACCTTTTTCCTCTGCTTTTTGATCAAAGGATAGCAGCTTAGGGCTTCGTAATATGCGTTGAAAGCTGCCGCGGCCCCATTTGCGTGTTATGTAGAAAGACAGCAAGGCTCCCGCACCTGCACCAATAATATCGTAGATGGTCCCCCAAAAGGCACCAAATACATAGCCCCCATAAAGTGTCAAAGGTGTTGCCGGGAACAAAACCAACGGCCTGAGCGTATACGCCAGGATATACAACAGACCCCCAAGCGGGCCCAAATCACGAAGCCATCTCGTGACCCAATTCAGATCTATATGCTCCCATACACCTGTCCATTTCAATACGAGTAATCCCAGAATAGCAACAACAAACCAACTAATTAGCAACCAAAGCGGCTTTGAACGCGCCATGGCCCGCCTCCTTCATACTCCTGATTCCCAAAACTTTCAGGTGGAACTTCCACTCCATCTTACACAAATATACGGGTCGATATCAACTTGCCTGATGGACATAGGTTCACTTCCGTTTTAAGACAGTTTTAAGACAGATCAAAGGTTGATTTTCATGAAAAAAAGAGCGGTCTTCCGCTCTTTTTTGTATATTTCACGACTAAATCTCGTAATTCCGCCACTCACCTTAGTCAATTGAGCTAAAGTTAAAAACCAAATAAACAATAAGCACTACCTGCAAGACACCAACGAATAGATTTAACGTTAAGGCCAATTTGGCATATCTGCTTTTTAAACTACTTGCACTTAAACAAACGCCTATGATGAAAAAAATCATGCCTAATAAACTAGAAAATAAGAAAGAAGAAATAAACGATAATCCCGCTGCTGCAATAGCCAGTTTGATTCGTAAATTCATGATAAGCACCTCCCCATTTGACCTTGCTGAGTAATCTAATTTCAATTGACATATCAAAAGGTGGGAATTTACACTATAGGAATATATTAGAATTTTTCCTTCGAAGTAGTCAACCCCAGCAACCATTTGCCATGTTCAACAAGTTGGGAGATAAGCATATGAAGAAGATTGTCGTTCTACTTTTATTAACTGCGCTATGCCTGTGGCAGTATGCAAGGACCTTCGTCGCTGGTGAGGATCCCTTTTTGCGATCGGATTACAGCAAACTTCGACCTGTGAAGATTGAGCGGGTTATTCCAACCAAAGAAATAGCGCAGCTTCAAGAGATTGTACGAGAAGCACGAGAGAAAGAGCTCAAAATCTCCATTGCCGGCCAGCGTCACAGCCAAGGGGGGCATACCTACTACAAGGACGGCATTGTGCTAGACATGACACCATTCAATAAAGTTCTCGCCTTTGACGAGAAGGCTAAGACAATTACTATACAATCAGGTGCCACTTGGGCAGATGTACAGAAGTACATCAATCCGTATGGACTCGCGGTAAAGACTATGCAGTCGCAAAATATTTTTACCATCGGAGGCTCGATCTCCGTCAATGCACATGGCCGCGACATTCGGAATGGTTCACTTATTCGTTCGGTCGATTCCTTCCGGCTATTGGGGGCTGACGGCCAAATAAAGAATGTTTCACGATTTGAAAATGCGGAGCTATTCCCGTTGGCGTTAGGTGGGTACGGTTTATTTGGTGTCATCGTGGATGTGACTTTGTCGCTTACGGATGACGAAGTGTACGAAATGACTAGTGAAACCATGACGACAGAAGCCTATTCGGACTACTTCCTTAACCAGGTTAAGCAAAATCCCGACATCCACATGCATCTCGCACGTATTTCTGTCGCGCCGGACACCTTCTTAACGGAAATGTATGCTACAAATTACAGAGCTCGACCTGATCTCTCTCTTCCTAATTATAATAAATTAAAGCTGAATGACAGCTATGTGCTGCCTCTGAAAATTCTATTTGGAGTCAATCGAACCTTTGATTGGGGGAAAAATGCATTTTGGGACTTACAGCGGTATTTCCTTATCGGTCGCAGCACAATCCTATCTCGCAACAACGCTATGCGCTCCGAATCTGATTTTATGGACTATAGCTCGGATACCAAAAATGATCTTCTTCAAGAATTCTTCATTCCCGTGGAACATTTTGCATCTTTTATTAACGGCATAAAACCTATCCTCAAAGAAGAACAATTAAACCTATTAAATATTACGGTTCGATACGTCAATCAGGATGAAGAAGCGGTGCTTTCGTATGCAAAAAGTGACATGTTCGCTCTCGTCTGTCTGTTCAATACCCCGCTAAGTGAAGAAGGACAAGCTCGTATGACCCATGGGATCCAGCGGATTATCGATCAATTAATGTCATTAAACGGTTCCTATTACTTGCCTTATGCTCCCTTCCCTTCGGTAGAGCAGTTCCGAACGATTTATCCTAAGGCCGAAGCCTTCTTCCTAGCAAAAGATAAGTGGGATCCGCAACATTTGTTTATGAACCAATTCTATGACGATTATAGGGGGCACTAAGATGAATGTGCGTATGCTCATCAAATCCCAAAGCTTAGCGACGTTGGCGGCGGGGATGATATATCCCTACTACTTGTTGTTTCTGAAAAATCTCGGCAGTACGTATTCCGCATATGGCCTCGCTTTTGCCATATTCACAATAAGCTCGGCAGCATCCGCCATTTGGCTAGGAAAGCTCGTAGACCGCTCGTCAAAAAAGCTCATGGCAGGAAGCTCCCTGGGCATGATGGCGGCGATGCTCATCTTCCCTTGGATTCCTTCTTACGGCTTCGTCCTGCTTCTCCAAGCTTTCATGGGTGTATGCAATGCCATGCAGAAAATGAGCGAGCGCGGATTGCTCGCTGACGGGACTAAGCCCGGGAACCGCGGCGACACGCTTGGCAATTACCACTTTTGGACATCCGTAGCATCTGGATTTGCTGTTCTTATTGGCGGTTATATCATTGATTGGCTAACGATTGATGTGTTGTTTTATGTGAGTGCGTTCATTTACGGAGGGAGTGCGTGGATGACGCTTCGCATGCGGGAAGAAACGATGGCGAGTAACATATAGGAAATGGACAAAGAACCTTCGCCACCCTACTGGGCAGCGAAGGTTCTTCCCGTTACTTCGTCACGTAAACCGCTACTATTCCACAGGCGGTTGCTCCCCGTAAACCAACGCGATTGTACTCGATATCCATACGTGCGGTTACAGCATTCGGCGGTGCAATTGTGGACGTTGTATAGGTTTTGAAATCCGTGATATTCCCACGAACGGATGTATTCTCAGGTGTAATGTAGTCAGTCCTTATGACTCCCCCTGTCGAATTTAAATACACAGCGCGAATATTCACACCATATGTGCTGTTATCGCCTGTCAACACTTGTGTTTTGAATTTGGCAGACATCCGATATTCTTGGTTAGGTATGACAGGAATATTGCCTTGGTTCACCGTCAATCTGCTTTTGTTAGGAGCCGGCGAGCTGATCTTCAATGACCTTAAGCCGTCTGGATGATAAATCGTATCTACCATCACGATCGGAGCGACAGTCGTAACCGTCGTATCCACCCATATTCCCCATTTGTCCGCAGTTCTCGTCGTCCAGCCCGGCTGCACGGTCGGCGTCAAATTCTCGAATGACCCATTCTGGATCACGTTCAGCTCTTCATGGTGATAAACCATGATTCAGGCAGACTATCCGTGATTCATATTTCAGGATTTTCATACCGTTATTTTATTCCAAAGTCTGCTATTGGATTCTGTCCACAATTTTTAGTATAATTGCCGGTAGACTTCACACCATGTCGAATAGTGTGCGATTATGTCGAACTAACAAAAATATTCTTTGACTATATCCGAGTGTTTTGGTAGGATATAAATACAGAACTACGGTTAATAAAATCATACATATAGATAAAAGGGAGAGAACATGATGAAAAAAGCATTAATTTCTATTTTTGCAGTAACAGTTTTACTGGCAGGTTGTGGTACTGCTAAGACAGACACAGCAACGCCTGCGGCATCTGCAGCTGCGGGTGCAACGAAAGCACCAGCTAAGTCTGATAAGAAAATTATTCTAATCACGCCTGAGAAAATCGGTGTGAATCCCTTCTTCGCACAAGAAGACGAAGGTGTGAAAAAAGCTGGTAAAGAATTTGGTGTTACCGTTAAAACAGTTGAATCCACGGATGCAAGTGCGATTGAGCAAAACCTACGCGCTGCCGTTGCTGATAACTATGACCTCATTATTACAAGCTCCTTCGAGTCTGAAGATGCTCTTAAGAAAGTTGCTGCTGAAAACCCTAAGAAATCCTTCGCGATTATTGATACTGTCGTTGACCTTCCAAACGTTCGCAGCGTTGTGTTCCGTGAACATGAAGCTTCCTACTTGCTTGGTGCAGCAGCAGGTCTTGCTACGAAGAAAAATATCGTAGGTATGGTTGCCGCAGTTGATATTCCACTCATCAAGAAATATACAGTTGGTTTCCAAGAAGGTTTGAAATCCACGAATCCCAATGCGAAATTCATTGTTAACTATGTAGGAAGCTTTACAGATCCTGCTAAGGCGAAAGAATTAGCGTTAACGCAATTCGCACAAGGCGCAGACTTCATTGCTGGCGCATCCGCTGTAGGTGATCTTGGCGTGTTCGAAGCTGCGAAGGAAAAAGGCTTCTTTACTTCCGGACAAGATATTGACCGTACAGTTACGGATCCACAGCACATCGTTCTTTCCCAGTTGAAAGGCACAGATGCTGTGGCTTACCAAACGGTAAAAGATTTCGTGAATGGCACATTCACATTCGGTTCTGTTGACTACGGTTTGAAAGAAGATGGCGTTGGTCTTACTTTCGTAACGAAAGATACAAAGACAGCACTTAGCCCTTTCATTGGACAAGACGTAGTAACGAAAGTTAAAGCTATCCGTGATGATATCGTTTCTGGTAAAGTGAAAGTAGAAAATCCAGTAAAATAATTATCCGTACCATAATTGCATATTTTTGACCTGGGAACTGTTTACGGCGACGTAAGCAGTTTCCTCATGTCTAGGTAGAGGAGCGAAAAGCCGCTATGCTGCTTCAAATGCGTCAAATTACGAAAACATATGGCAATTTAACAGCGAATTCGGACGTTGATTTCTCGCTGCGTCAAGGTGAGATTCATGCATTAGTCGGAGAAAATGGAGCCGGTAAAACGACGCTAATGCGTATCTTGTACGGCATGGAGCAGCCTTCGGCTGGCAGCATTCTTTTGAATGGGAAAGAAGTCGTGTTTACCAATCCCACCGATGCAATCCGTAATCGGATTGGGATGGTGCATCAGCATTTCATGCTTTTCCCGTCATTTACAGTGGCTGAAAATATCGTGATTGGCAACGAGCCCAAAGCTGGGCTTGCCTTTGATCGTAAAAAAGCCGCCTCCCAAGTTGAGGAACTTTGCGCGAAATATCGCTTACCCATTGATCCAAACATCAAGGTGGCTGAATGTCCGCTTGGTTTGCAGCAGCGTGTAGAAATCTTGAAGGTGCTCTATCAAGGTGCCGATATCATTATTTTGGACGAGCCTACTGGTGTACTGACCCCGCTGGAAGCGAAAGAGCTGCTCGTTATTATGAAAAGCTTAGCGAAACTGGGCAAAAGCTTCATTATTATCACGCACAAGTTGCATGAAGTTATGGAAGTCGCAGATCGGGTAACCGTGCTTCGGGACGGGAAAATGACCGGAACTGTAGACGCAAATGCTACGAGTATTGAGGAATTGTCCAAGTTAATGGTTGGACGTGATTTGAAGCAGCTGCAAAAACGCACTGCGAATACGGGCCAAGCTGTTCTTCAACTCAAAGACGTATCCATTCATGGCGATAAAGGAAAACCTGATCTCGATCGCATCAATTTGCAAGTGAAAGCTGGTGAAATCGTTGGTATCGCAGGTATTTCAGGCAATGGTCAATCGGAACTGATTCAAGCGATCTCAGGGCTTCAATCCATTGATCAGGGAGAAATCCAACTATTAGGCAAACCTATTCAAGGACGTTCCGTCCGCGAAATTAGAGATATCGGGCTATCCCATGTACCCGAGGATCGCTATCAATGGGGCGCTGCCAAAGAAGGCACTGTGCTAGAAAATGGCATCATGGGCCATCATAAAACCAAAAGCCGATCTGGCTTTTTACAAGGAAAAGAGCTTCGTAACATGGTCAGCGGCTTCATTCAGCAGTTTCAAATTAAAGCCGGATCTCAAGAAGCAAAAGTGAAGTTTCTTTCCGGCGGTAATTTGCAGAAGCTGATTGTCGCCAGGGAAATTGCTCAGCATCAACCCTTCTTAATTGCAGCTGAACCGACGCGCGGTGTCGATATAGGCGCTATGGAATTGATTCATGAAGAATTGCTGCGAAAACGCGATGAACAAGGCGCTATTTTATTAGTATCCTCTGAATTAACCGAGATTCTCAAACTATCTGATCGTATCGTCGTCATGTACGAAGGACGGATTGCCGGCGAATTATCAGCAGAGGACGCAACAGAGGAACAAATCAGCTTATGGATGGCAGGAGGCGATTCCAATGCTTAAAAGTCGATTAAATCTAAGCGCTTGGATTCAACCGCTGCTAGCCGTGGTCATCGGCCTACTTGGTGGTGCGATTGCCATTGCCCTCATTGGCGGTTCCGTCGTTGATACCTATGCGCAAATGTGGAAAGGTGCCTTCGGCAGCTTCTACTTCTTAACGAATACATTAACACGCGCTACCCCGCTCATTCTTGTTGGGTTAGGCGTATCGATCGCTTTCCGTGCCGGATTCTTTAACATGGGGTCCGAAGGTCAAATGATCCTTGGAGCGCTTTCAAGTGCCATGGTCGCTCTTTACTTACCTGGACCTGCCATGTTTAAATTAGTAGCTGCTATACTAGGTGGGATTCTAGCAGGCGGTATCTGGTCCGCTTTTGCCGGCTGGTTGGATGCTAAATTCCGGATGAATTTGATCATTACGACCCTGCTGCTGAACTATATCGCGGCTCTATTTGCTGGTTATATGGTCGCCTACCCGTTCAAAGACAAGACAGGTTCTGCTGCGCTAGCACAAACAATGATGATCGATAAAAGCGTCTGGCTGCCCAAGTTGTTTCAAGGTATGAGTATCCACGCAGGCTTTATTATTGCGATTGGACTTGCCGTTCTCTTATTCTTATTCATTAAATACACCGTCGCTGGCTATGAAATCCGTATGCTTGGCTACAATCCGTTGTTTGCTGCCTATGGCGGCGTCAACAGACGTAAAGTGATGCTCGCGAGTATGTTTGCCAGTGGTGGTTTCGCGGGGCTAGCCGGGGCTGTTGAAGTCCTTGGTATGCAATACCGCTATACAGACGGTATGATTTCGAACCCAGGCTACGCTTGGTCGGGTATCATGGCAACGCTGCTTTCCGGTGCTCACCCGCTCGGTACGGCGATCGCGTCTATCCTCCTTGCTGCATTGCAAACGGGCGGCAGTGGTGTTGAACGTAACACGGACATTCCGTTGGAAATTTCCAGCGTTATTCAATCCTTACTGATCTTGTTTGTAACGGCCAAGTTCAGCTACACCCTATGGAAACGACGGAAAGGGGGCAAAAGCGATGCAGCATCTTCTTGATGTAGCTTTATTTAACTCCATGTTTCGCATGGTAGCTCCGATCCTTCTAGCCGCACTCGGCGGGGCGATCTGTTCAAGAGTCGGTTTGTTCAACGTCGGCTTAGAAGGATTTGTGCTCGTAGGCGCCTTCTCTGCGATCGTGGGCAATTACTATACAGGCAATGTATTTCTTGCGGTGCTTATCGCTGTTGCCGTGACCATGCTGTTTTCATGGATTTTTGCCTATATGAGTATTCATTTACAGGCCAATGTCATCGTTGTCGGTATTTCCTTTAACTTTCTTGCCCTTGGTTTGACCGCGTTTTGTTTGAAAGCCATCTTTCATGTCAAAGGCGCCTTCTATGATAAAAATATGATCGGATTGCCGAAGTGGGACATCCCCTTGATTAAAGATATCCCTGTCGTTGGCGGGATTATTTCCGGGCATTCCCCGCTTGTTTATCTGGCTTTTGTCCTTGTATTCGTGCTTCAGTATTTCCTGTTTAAATCCGTTACTGGCTTCCGTATGATTGCTGTTGGCGAAAACCCTGTTGCTGCGAAAAGCATCGGTATTAAAGTGGGCCGGATGCAATATTTGGCCGTACTTATCTGTGGCGTCCTTTGTGGACTAGCAGGTGCACAGCTTTCACTCGGACAAGTTACGATGTTTACCGAAGGCATGACAGCAGGCCGTGGATTTATCGCACTCGTAGCCACGATGCTAGGTCAATCCAACCCAATTGGTGTCATGGCGTCCAGCTTACTGTTCGGCTTAATGGATGCCTTCAGTATCCGACTTCAAGGCTTCTCTTTACCCACTCATTTCACACAAATGCTGCCGTATATCGTGACATTGCTTGCGATGCTGTTCTTCCGTAAAAGCAACTACTTGGCAGATGCACAGAAAGCGAATGGCAGTTCGCGTTGAGAAATTATCAAGATATGCTTAGGAGGATGACAGATGCATAAAGACACCAAAGCGGAGCGCATTAAGCGCATGCAAATCCCCGCTGTAGACGTTCCACCAGAGCTTGCTGGTCGGATTCCACCTGGTCAAGTCGTGACGGATCGTTTCCCTATTTTACATGAAGGAGAAGTCCCGAAGTACGATATGGCAGCGTGGTCGCTGCGCGTTTTTGGAGAAGTAGCCGAAGAGAAAACATTCAGCTATGACGACATATTGGCTTTACCACACACACAAATCCAGTGCGATATTCACTGCGTGACCCGTTGGTCCAAGCTGGATACGGTATGGGAAGGTGTGCGCTTCCGTGATTTCCTTCAACTGATCGATGTCAAACCCGAAGGAAAATATGTCATGATCCATGCGGACAATGACTATGAAACAAATGTGCCACTCGCCGATCTCATGGGAGATGATATCTTGTTGGCCACGACTTTCGATGGCAAGCCACTCACGCTGAAGCATGGTTGGCCACTTCGCCTTGTTGTTCCGCATTTGTATTTCTGGAAAAGTGCCAAATGGATTCGCGGCATCGAGTTCATGGCGGAAGATCACGAAGGCTTCTGGGAGCGCAATGGCTTCCATAACGTCGCAGATCCGTTCGAAGAACAGCGCTTCTCCGGCGAAGCCATTCCAATCCCCGAAGATGAGTGGGTCAGAAAGGAGTTCGATTAAGTTGTTTTTATCTATCTTACAAGTCAATTCGGAGGACTTAACTCCCTATGCCATCGTGTGCGGCGACCCGTTCAGAGCGGAGGCCATTTCCCGTAAGCTGGACAATGCGCGTGAGCTTTCATTCAGCCGAGAATATCGAACTTACGTAGGCGAAAAGAATGGCGTTCCCATCACTGTCGTGAGTCATGGTGTCGGATCGCCAGGAGCAGCAGTTTGCTTCGAGGAGCTCATCAAAGGCGGCGTAAAGACGCTGATTCGCGTCGGAACCGCTGGATCTTACTCCGCCGACGTCCCCCCAGGAAGTCTCGTTGTAAGCACAGCTGCGGTACGTGAAGAAGGCTTAACTCGCCAGTTAGTTCCTCACGGCTTCCCCGCTGTAGCTGATCACGCGGTTACTCGATCGCTGTATGAAGCGGCTTCTGAAACGGACGGACTCGTGAAGCAAGGAATTACCGTTACCTTGGATGCTTTCTTCCAAGGGGTCGAGGAATTCCCTCACCGTAAATACAAGCAAGCTGGCGCTTTGGCCGTAGAGATGGAAATTTCCGCCCTCTATGTCATTGCTTCGCTGCGTGGTGTGCGTGCTGGTGCAATTGTTGCCTTGGACGGTTATGCAGATGCCGATCTACGGGAAGTATACAACCCGCATACGGATGTCGTTTCTGGCGCCATTGAGCGGGAAATTGATGCTGCGATTCGTGCGATTGTGAAATTGTATACGGAAGACAACTAACGCTATATTTGTAAGCCCGTCAGGAAATTCCTGACGGGCTTTTATAAAGATGCAGCACTAATTCCTACATATTCATCTGCAACTCTCCTACCTGATTCTCCGCTACCCATCCTACATCCTACTACTCTCCTGCTGATCATCCGTTCCCCAACTTCCCCCCTGCAAAAGTGCAAAAGAACATCCTTTTCCACCATTTCAACACTTTTCACCTGATTGAAGACCTTATTTCCGCAGCAGCACAACATAACCCCGTCGTTGTGCCCCTCACTCTCACTCATACTCACTAGCGCGAAAAACCTTCAAATCCACTTTAAAGTGGATTTGAAGGTTTTTCGCTTATCTCATTTATTTTACGCCAACCATTGCTTCACTTTTGCTGAGAAATTATTCAGCATCTCTTGTGAACCGAATTGGCCGCTGAAATCTTCAATACCAAGGTAACCGTCGTAGCCAACAGCTTTCAAATCACCAAGCACTTGCTTCCAGTTCACGATACCCGCATCAATTGGTGTCCATTCGCTTTTCCAAAGCTTAATGCCATCTTGCTCTTCACCTGAAAGTGTCCATGCTGCATTCTTAACATGCACATGTGCAAGGTATGGCCCTAGCAATTCAAGACCCATACGGTGGTTCTCGAACCCTTCATGCACCATGTTACCCGCATCGTGAAGCACACCAATGTTCTCCGGTTTGAAACCAGATACGAGTCTATGTGCTAGACCAGCACTCGCAGTGATCGTATTGTGATGCGTCTCTACTAAACCTTTAACGCCATACTGCTGGGAAAGCTCTTGGACATGGTGAAGGTAGTCCACTGCTTTAGCAAACAAATCATTATAGTTTTTGCTCTTATCGTAACCAGGTACGCCAACACGGATGAATGGCACGCCGATTTTTTGAGCTGCTTTAAACACATGCTCCGTTTCAGCAACATCACAGTTATTCAAATACGGTGTAATGCTCAGGTTCACAAGGTTCTCGTTCAGAGCTGCTTGCTTAAAACGTTCTAGTTCAGCATCGGAAGCTGCCGGATCGATTGAGCAAAGATTATTTCTCCAGAAGGATGGCGTCTCTCCAACTGCGTCAGCAGGAATATCTTTGAAGCGCCACTCAATGCCAGTAATACCAGCAGCGGCAGCAGCTTTAGCAAGCTCTTCAGGTGTAAAGTCTGGTGTAGCGACAGTAAATACGGATAATTTCATATATAAGCCTCCTTAAGTATAAGCAAGATCAGGTTGAATGTTTATCTCTCCTATATTTTGCAGTATAATAAAAACGTATTCATTGCATTAATTGGGCAAAAGATTGCTAATATTGACTCCAACTCACAGAGGAGATCTTCACATGCAGGAAATGTACAAGAATCTCGATCGGCTGTTGACTTTCCGACATGCTGTAACCCATAATCCAATTCCATTGGATTTTCACCAGCATCAGGACCAATATGAAATCTATTTCTTCCTTACCGGGGATGTTCATTATTTTATTGAAAAACAAGTGTATCCCCTCCAGTACGGCGACCTGCTGATCATGCATAGCAATGAGCTGCACCGGCCTAATTTTCAATCGAAGAAACAGCGCTATGAGAACGTTGTTATTCATTTCAATCCAGAGCTGCTCCAACATATGAATTCTCAACAGTTCGACTTGTTGAACTGCTTCAATAATCGTGTATTTGGTGAGCAAAATCGCATGAGACTGACGCCGCCGCAAATTGACGACATCATGAAACTCTACGATCGTATGGAAATGCATCGCCGACCGCAGGCACTGCCAGGTTCAGAAATCCTTTATTTTGCTACTTTTATTGAGCTGCTCGTTTTTATTAATCGAGTCTTCCAGAATCAAGGGAAACAAGAAGAACAGGTCATGATGCCAGACAAGCTCTCCTCTCTGTTCACGTATATTGATGAAAATTTAGATCAGGATCTGTCGCTCGAGGTACTCGAACAAGTTGTCTTCATGAATCGCTCCTACCTATGCCGGCTTTTCAAAAAACATACTGGCAGCACCATTCATGAGCATATTCTGTTCAAGCGCATCGCCAGAGCCAAACATTTGCTGCGCGAAGGCTCCACCGTCACCGACACGTGCCAGCTCGCTGGCTTCAACGATTATTCGAACTTCATTCGGACTTTTAAAAAGGCCGTCGGCCTGCCCCCCCGTCAGTACCAATCGCAGCAACGACGGGTGTAAGTGTACTAAGCAGTTTTGCTTACCTTGGAAAATCTCAATCCATACTTAGGAGTTGACCCTTGTGTCCCACAGTCAAATTGCCTCCCCGGAAGGATTGGCGCTGGTTGCCAGACTCCGCGATTTTTGCACAAAACTGCCGGTAGTAGAAGAAAAGGTTGATGGCTTTGGCCACACTACCTTTCGTGTAAAGGACAAACCTTTTATTTTTGTAGGTGAGAGCGATGACCAAGTCTCAACATCTTTCAAAACGAACCTTACTACTCAAGAGTTCCTCTTAGGTCAGGATGGCACGCCTTATAAGAAGACGCCATATATCGGCCAGCATGGCTGGGTTAGCATTATGAACATTGAACTCGTGCCATGGGCAGAGATTGAAGATTTGATCGTAGAAGGGTACGCGCGAACGGCACCTAAAAAGATTGTTCAGCAGTTGAAAGCCACAATGTCATAACCCCGTTGTTATTACAAAAAAAGGTTGCCCAGGTCTCAACGACTTGGGCAACCTTTTTAACTATTCAGAACCTATTTCAGGTTCTCTGGGTTCAATACAAGAAGCTCAGGCAATACGAACATACCATCCTTACGGATCAACACATCGTCAAACCAAATTTCGCCGCCACCATACTCAGGACGTTGGATGTTCACCATATCCCAATGCAGCGAAGATTTGTTGCCGTTGTAAGCATCATCATAACAATTACCAGGTGTGAAGTGGAAGCTTCCGTCGATTTTCTCATCGAACAGAATATCTTTCATCGGGTGCTGAATGTAAGGATTCACGCCAATCGCGAATTCACCTACATAGCGTGCGCCTTCATCCATGTCGAAAATTTCGTTGATACGATCCGTGTCATTCGCCGTCGCTTTAACGATCTTACCATTTTCGAAATGAAGCACCACATTCTCGAAAATAAAGCCATCATGCGGTGAAGGTGTATTATACGAAATTACACCATTGACGGAATCACGCACAGGAGCGGAGTACACTTCGCCATCTGGAATGTTAAGCTCTCCGTCGCATTTCACGCCGCCAATACCTTTGATCGAGAATGTCAAATCTGTACCCGGGCCAACAAGGCGCACTTTGTCAGTGCGATCCATAAGCTCTTTCAACGGATCCATCGCTTTGGACATTTTGCCATAATCCATCGTACATACATTGAAATAGAAATCCTCGAACGCATCCGTACTCATACTAGCAAGCTGAGCCATCGAAGATGTTGGGTAACGAAGAACAACCCATCTTGTATCCTTGATGCGGACATCGAAATGTACCTGTTGATAGTACACGGAATTGTACAACTTCATCCGATCAGCCGGAATATCCGACAGTTCATAAATATTCGCACCACCGCGAACACCTATGTAACCGTTCATTTGCTTCATTTGAAAGGCATCTACATCTGCCCATGTTTGCATTTGAGCTTCCGTACCGTTCATAACGAGCTCACGAATCACAGCATGGTCACGCAAGTTAACAAAAGGATGTGCACCCGCGGCGTGAACCTTTTTGACGATTTCTTTGACAAGAGCAGAATCAATCCCATAAGCTTCAATTAAAATATTTTCACCTGGCTGTGCCTTAACTGAATAATTCACCAATACATCAGCAAGCTTAGTTAATCTAGGATCCAGCATGTGTTATCTCTCCTCTTCATTGGCGGGTTCGATGGGGTCAAATCCTCTTTCATGTGTTTGAAAGCCGACCGTCGTCAAATAGAACCATTCCCCATTCTCCTCTTGCTCGGCATCTAGTTCATAAATAAGCGCACGGAATTTCCTTAACCATTCGGCATATTTCGCTTTACTCATTTTGACTTCAACCTGCGTCATGATAATCGGCCACTGGGATCGGTCTGGCGATGGAATTTGAAACGCCTCTTCGGGGGCATTAATCGCTCTGTTTCTAGCATGTCCAAGTACACTTAATGTACGTTCTCGGTAATAATTTTCTACCTCCGAAACATACGGGAGCAAGTTCTCACCAGGCACAAAACCACGTGCTACGGCACGATAAAATTTTTGCACAATGCCATTCTTAAGCTCCGTACGAACAACGCAAATCAAATTATGACGTTCAAGCTCATTCAAATGATAATGCACTTTGGCGCGCGCCATCCCTAACAGTTTAGCCAACTGCTGACCCGTATAAGCTTTCTCTATAAGATATAGCAGTACTCTAGCGCGAAGTGGATCACTAATTGTTTTGAGTTGTTCGAGTTCTTCAATGATATAAACAGGCTGCAGTTTCATCGTGGATCCGACCTCCCTCTCCAGTACCAAGATGAACGAATGCACCCTATGCTAGAACGAGTTTCACCTCGAAAAAGCCTTGCTACAAGCGCCTCTTGGTCTTCTTATAATCTCTTAAAGAGATTAATTAAACGACGGTCAAATCTTTTTAACCGTATCATAATGCTAAACAGAATCTATGTCAATTGCGGTTTCTGACTACCTAATCATTCAGTACGAGGCCTTTTTCCATGCGACATTTCACCGCTTTAAAGGATTACCGAAATTAAGCTTTCTACTATGGTAGCAAAAAGGGACGTTTCTGTCACCATTAAAGGTAGAAACGTCACCAATAAATTAACTTGCTAGGTTGTATGGCTCCATTCAAATGGAGCTCTCTCATCTATCGATTGTTTAAGAGTAGTAATTTTAGTAGTACATCAGATGACAGATAATGATTTTTGTCATTTGATAGCTCTGTGGTGGATGATGGAAATGAGGGTCTGGAGGGCTATTCTATCAACGCTCATAAACAGCGATTTCAGTTAACAAATTTTGATTTTTGTCATTTGATAGCTCTGTGGTGGATGATGCGAATGAGGATCACGGAGGGCTATTCTATCAACGCTCATAAACAGAGATTTCAGTTAACAAATTTTGATTTTTGTCAGTTGATAGCTCGGTGGTGCATGTTGCGAATGAGGATCCGGAGGGCTACTCTATCAAACGCTCATAAACAGGGATTTCAGTTAACAAATTTTGATTTTTGTCAGTTGTAATTCTTTAACCTTAGGTGGTAATACATTGTTCAAATTTCAATTATTTAAACCGAGTTCTTCATCTAACAGAAAATGATTTTTGTCAGTTGATAGCTCGGTGGTGGATGATGCGAATGAGGATCACGGAGGGCGAAACTACGGGAAAAGCAGCGTGCGCAACGCCGCTGCAGCCTCGCGCGGTGAGCGCGCACCAGCGATGGCGCTCACCACTGCCACGCCGTCCGCCCCTGCGCGGATGACGGCGCCTGCATTCGTGGCATCGATCCCCCCGATGCCCACGAGCGGCAGCTGGATGCCTCCTGCGCGCATCCGCGCTAGTACGGCAGGCCCCTGGACTTCCCGCGCATCGAGCTTCGTGCGCGTGGCATACTGGGGGCCTACGCCAAGATAGTCGGCGCCTTCGGCCAGCGCCGACTGGGCTTCGCCCAAATCGTGGGCCGACACGCCCACGATCATACTCGGCAGCCGCTCGCGCACCGCGGCGGCTGGGGCATCCTCTTGTCCGATGTGAATACCATCGGCCTCAAGCTCTAGAGCCAGCCGTTCATCATCGTTCACGATGAACGGGATCCCGCGCTGCGCGCAAAGGCGGCGCAGCCGCGCGCCCAGCGCGAGCAGCTCCGGCCCCTGCAGGGCACCCGGGCCCTTCTCGCGCAGCTGGAACATCGTAATGCCGCCGTCGATAGCGGCTTCCAGCACTTCATACGGATCAGCCCCGCCACAATTGGGGCTGCCCATCACCAAATACAAACGCAGAGCTTTGCGTATCTCTTCAGCATTCAACACTGTGCTCATCGCACACCTCGCGTTGCCGTATCTTTCGAATCAGCGGCTCGAACACCCTGCTGATAAGCCCAATGATTCGTCGGTCCATGCCCGCTTCCGATATGTAAAGGCTCCGAAATCGCAGCGTGGATGAAGCTTTTCGCCAGTTGCAAGGACGCCTTCGTCGTGAGTCCCTGGGCCAAACCCGACGTCAAAGCAGCTGCAAATGTGCAACCTGTGCCATGCGTATGTTGGGTAACCAAACGTTTTGAAGTGAACTCCGTAAAGGAAACTCCATCATACAGCAAATCCGTCGCTTGCTCCGTATTCGCTTCATGGCCTCCTTTAATCATCACGTGCTTGCAGCCGTATGCATGAATTCGAATGGCTGCCTTCTGCCGAGAGTCCCCGTCCGTAATCGATATCCCGCTAAGCGCCTCCGCTTCAGGGATATTCGGCGTCACCACATCAGCTAATGGCAGCAACGAATGGATCATCGCGTCAATCGCCTCTTGTTGCAAAAGTGAAGCTCCGCCTTTGGCAATCATCACCGGATCTACAACGATCTGCTTCCACCCATACGTTTTAATCGCCGCTGCCACAATGCGAATAATATCACCGCTGAAAAGCATCCCTGTTTTGAGTGCATCCGGCCGTAAATCTTCACCAATAGACGCCAGTTGGCGTTCAATCGCTTCCACACTCATCGGGTAAACACCTTGCACACCTAGCGTATTCTGCGCGGTAACAGCCGTAATCACGGACATTCCGTACACACCGAGTTCTTGAAATGTCTTCAAATCTGCCTGAATACCAGCGCCACCGCCGCTGTCCGAGCCGGCAATCGTCAATGCTTTGTAAATCGCCATGGTACTCCCCCCTACCTACTTTTCGCTACTATTTATCTTAACGGTCATGACAGACGCTATCGTCGCCTATTTCACGATCTCCATAATCTAACGGACACGGCAGTCGTTATTGCAGCTGAATTCTCCAAATGAGCAGGAAATTCGACTGAATAGCGACCTCTGTGTCCGTTAGCTTTTCAAAACTTCATCTATATATCAAATAACGGTTCCTGTGTCCGTTAGCCAAGAGATGATCAAGATCAAGATCAAGATCAAGATCAAGATCAAGATCATGATCAAGATCAAGATCAAGATCAAGATCAAGACCAAGACCAAGACCAAGTCCTAGACCTAAACCCGGCTCAATCCATCCATCGGACTGCTCGCCGACGCATATCGCTTCTTCGGAATGCGCCCTGCCTCAAAGCCCGCGCGTCCCGCTTCGATCGCAAGTTTCATGGCGTAAGCCATTTTGACAGGATCCTTCGCACCGGATACCGCCGTGTTCAGCAGCACACCATCTGCTCCCATTTCCATCGCCAATGACGCATCGGAAGGTGCACCAATCCCTGCATCCACGATGACCGGAACCGTCGCCTGTTCGATAATGAAACTTAGGTTCAAAGGGTTAATGATCCCCTGCCCCGTGCCAATCGGTGATGCGCCAGGCATAATTGCATGTACGCCAAGCGCTTGCAAACGTTTAGCTAGCAAAACATCGTCCGATGTATATGGAAGTACAATAAAGCCTTCCTCCAGCAGCATTTCTGAAGCTTTCAGCGTTTCCACTGGATCGGGCAGCAGCGTCATTTCATCCCCAATAACCTCAACTTTGATCATGTCGCACAAGCCTGAAGCTTTTGCTAAACGTGCGATGCGAACCGCTTCTTCAGCTGTTTTGGCACCGGCCGTATTCGGCAGCAACGTGAAATTCGACGTATCCAGCATGGACAAGAAATTCGGCTGACTCGCCTCAAAAATATTCATCCGACGAACCGCAAACGTCAAAATTTGAGACTCACTGATATCAACCGCTTGTTTTTGAATCTGAAAATCAGGAAACTTCCCCGTACCTAGCAGCAAACGTGAACGAAACTCATATGGACCGATTTTTAACATGTCTTTATCCTCCTCCAACGAAATGAACGATCTCAATTTTGTGACCTTCCGCCAGCTCAGCACCAGCGTGGTCCTCTTTATGTAAAATGGCTGCGTTATGCTCAACCACGAGCATTTTGTCGCTTAGGTCGAAATGCGCAAGCAGCTCCACAACGGTCCGAATCGTATCGGGTACGTCAACCTGCTGACCATTAATGTGCAGTTTCAATGCTTATCAATTCCTTTCCTGTAGCTGAAAATGTGCTTTGATCCTGCTGACTTACTCGCGTGGTCTCTGGCGAAAAATCCGGGCTGAAGGCATCCAGCCAAGGGGCTATCTCACTATTCCCCTGTTCGCCTGCGCTGTCTCCACCCAAAATCAAATCCGCCATCACCCTCCCGGTGATCGGGCTCAGCAAGATCCCGTTGCGGTAATGACCGCACGCTGTGTACAAGCCCTCCACCGTAGGCAACTTGCCGATGTAGGGCAGTCCGTCGCCTGTCTGCGGGCGCAGCCCCGACCAAGCTTTCTCCCACTCGGCATCGCCGAGTAGCGGCATCAGGCCCCTCGCGCGATCCATCAGCTCGGCCAAGCCAGAGAGCGACACCTTGCGGTCATAGCTATTCGGCACGACCGTCGCGCCGACCACCAGCCGTCCGCCGGCTTTCGGAACAATGTAGCACCCTGGCGAGAACAGGGTTTTCTTCAAAGTAGGCTTCGGCGTCCTAACGGAGAAGCACTCGCCCTTCACGGGATACATCGGCAAGTCGATGCCGATGCTCCCAAGCAGCTGACCGCTCCACGTGCCTGCGGCGACGACCACGTGGTCGCTGTAGAGCGGACCGGCGGCCGTCAGCACGCCGATGACGCGCTCCTGCGCGGTCAGCAGCCCTTGCACCTGGGCGAACGATTGCACCTTCGCCCCAAGCACTTGCGCCGCCTGCGCGAATGCCGCCGCCAACAGCGGAGCATCAACCTGCCCATCTTCGGGCAGGTACAGGGCTCCGCGCGTCGCTGCGCTCAGCGCGGGCTCTATAGCCGTGGCTTCAGCGGCGCTGAGCCACTGAGCCTTCTCGCCCGCGGCGCGCTGGAGCTTCTCCCGCGCGCGCAGCTCCTGCTCTTGATCGTCGCTGAGCGCGACGTTCAGCAGCCCCTCACGGACGAGACCGATGTCGATGCCCGTGAGTTCTCGAAGTTCCCCGCTCAGCTCGGGGAACATGGCACGGCTTTGGCGCGCCCACTGGAACAGGGCGCCCGTGTCTTCCATCTCGGACTGCGCACCGAGCATGCCTGCGGCCGCAGCCGAGGCTTCGGTGCCTAGCTGGCTGCGCTCCAACAGCGTGACGGATTGCCCTCTTTTAGCCAAGTAATACGCGATGGATGTACCGATAACACCGCCGCCAACGATGATGACATCTGATCTTGATGCTGACATTTCGCTCACCTCTATTTATTGAAGCTCATCATGATAGGCCAGAACGGCTCCAAGGGGATCCGCTGCATCCCATATTCCGCTCATTACTGCGATGCCAGATGCTCCTGTATCCAGAACGGACTTTACCCTCGCAGGTGTCATCCCGCCTATCGCAATCACAGGAATATTAACGTGATTAACTAGTTGTTTTAACTGCTCCAAGCCCCTAGGCGGCACGCCTTGCTTAGAGTTTGTCGCAAAAATATGACCGAACATAACATAATCGGCCCCTTCTTTTTCACGCCATTTTGCCTCATCTGCATGGTGCACAGAGACTCCGATGCGCTGTATCCCGCGGCAAAACTCATCCTGAATAACAAGAGACGGCGTTGTACCTGGAAGTTGAAGCCCCCCTGTTTGCAAGGCTAGAGCGATAGAGGGAAGACCGTTGACGTACAGGCTTTTGGCTGGAATCCCTTGCTCCAACAAGTACTGAACACCGATAAACACTTCATCCAAGGACTTCGTTTTCTCGCGAATATGAATCGCTGTGACATATGGGTGGATCTGCGCCGCAATCTTTGCGATCTCGGACCATGTATGCTTCCCGCCCGATATAACATGCAGTTCTTTCTGTGACACGCAAGGCTCGACTCCTTTCACGCAACATCGCTTCTCTTTCACCAGCGCCCTTCATCCTGACTTTGCTCGTAAACACAAAAAAACCACTTTCCTCAGGAAAGTGGTTGTAGGCTGCCTCATCATAAACAGATATAAAATCGGCTCCAAAACTCGTTCCACTTTCCTCCGCTGGCATAAACCAGATCAGGTTCAAAGGGTTCAGTCTACACTGTCTCAGCCTCTCGGCGCCCCTAGGGATTCATTCGTATGCAATTACTAAACATCATAGCATGACAGCCAACTCTTGGAAATAACAATTTTCCGTTTCAACTTGCAGTTGACCTAGCCATTCTCAGCACGCTGAGAATTACGTCTCTCTATTGAAACCATTTCCAAAACTTCCCGTATAGAGTATCAGTAAAACTTATATTAAGGGGTGTTTGCCATGGAACCATTTGTACTGCCAGAACCCGATCGACGAAGACCCTCTTCCCTCCCGCCAGGCTTGATGACCAAAATTGTTATCGGCCTTGTTATTGTTCTCGCCCTTATTTTTGGATCGTCCACCTTCTACACGGTACAGGAGCATGAGAAGGCGGCTATTTTAACATTAGGCAAATATACAACAGAGAAGGAAGCTGGGCTTCACTTTAAACTCCCTTTCCCTATTCAACAGGTGATTGTATTACCTGCCAAAAAGACACAACGTATCCAAATCGGCTTCCGTGAAGTGGGTGGCAAAATCACTCCCGTAGAAGAAGAAGCGATGATGATTACGGGGGATGAAAATATTTTATCCGCTGATGCCGTGGTGGAATGGAATATCAGTGACATGCGTAACTACTTGTACAATATTGATAATGCCGAACTGTTCCTACGTAACTCCACAAGCGCAGCGATTCGTTCCGTTATCGGCGCTACTGCGCTAGACTTTGCCATTACCGAAGGAAAAACCGAGGTCCAAGGCAAGGTCAAAGAACGATTGATTGAGATGCAGACGAAGTATCAAACGGGTATTCATATTGTCGATTTGAAATTCCAAGATATCGAGCCGCCAGCTGGCGATGTGCAGAATGCGTTTAAAGATGTAACCAACGCACGCGAAGAGAAAAACACGAAGATTAACGTGGCGACGAAATACGAAAATGATATCCTTCCTAGGGAGCGCGGTAACGCTCAAGCATTGCTTGAGAATGCCGAAGCACAGAAGAAATCACGGATTTTGAATGCGCAGGGAGATGTGGCGAAGTTTAATGCCCTGTATGCGGAGTATGCCAATAATAAATCAGTTACAGAGAGCAGGCTCATCATCGAGACGTTAGAGAAAATATTGCCAAACGCCAAAATTTTCATCAGCGACAGCACTGGCGAAACGGTCAAATATTTACCAATTAATGAGCTGTTGCGCACACCTGCTGCTGCGGCCGGCACGACTGGAGGGACTGCGAAATGACCTTACAAAGCAAATGGATTTTGAGATCCATCCTTGGTGTCGTTCTCGTCATTTTCTTCTTGATTTCCATCTTTATTGTCAAAGAAGGCCAATACCGCGTCGTTCTCAAATTCGGAGAAGCTGTTCGTATCCAAACAGAACCTGGCATTCATTTTAAAATCCCATTCATTGAATCGGTTCGCACGCTTCCTAAATATCAGATGGTGTATGACAGCAAACCTACTTCCATTTTGACCAAAGATAAGAAGCCGATCGAAGTTGATAACTATACGGTATGGCGGATTGATGATGCTCAGCAATTCTTGCGCACGATTCAATCGATCACTGGCGGAGAAGAGCGTATTGATGCCGCAGTATATAACACCGTTAGACGGAAGCTATCGGAGATCAATTACAGCGATATCATTAGTGAAAACACGCAACGTGGTAACTTGAACGATGAGATTACGAAGGAAGTTTCCGAGTTAATGGAGCGCGATAACTATGGTATCCAGATCGTCGATGTGCGCATCAAGCGCACGGATCTGCCTGATTCCAACAAGCAAAGCGTGTATAAACGGATGATCTCTGACCGCCAGTCTATTGCCGCAAAGTACTTGTCCGAGGGCGATGAAGAGTCCAAGAAAATCACCTCCAAAGCCGACAGACAGGCAAGTGAGTTGATCGCGCAAGCTCAAGCGGATGCGAAGAAAATTGTGGCTGAAGGCGAGCAAGAAGCGGCTAAAATCTACAACTCCGCTTACGGCCAGGATCCTGCCTTCTACAATTTCTACCGTACATTGGATAGTTACTTGGTGTCATTTAAAGGGGAGCCGGTCATCATGCTGCCTATCGATTCTCCGTATACGAAAATTTTACTTGGCAAATAATAGTAGATCCCCAAGTAAGTGTAACAAAAGCATGCACATCTGAGGATGGCATGCTTTTTATTTATGTCATTAATCATTTTCCAATGAGCAGCCATTGGATTTATCCAGTGATTTAACCGTTTTGGGAGGTTCATTCTCAACTTCCATTGGATAATTCCATTCTTAACCTTCCAAATGGGTCGATTTCGTAGGAAAATCTGACATTCAAATTGGATTTATCCAATCATAGTTGGATTTTTCATCTCAAAATCCGCATTCTACTGTATTTATCCAATGGCACATATAGGAGGGAGCGAGAACCGTGGAGTGGCTTAGCATTGAGTTATGGGTTATGAGTTAATACACCCAAGCCCCATCCTCCGGAATCACAACCTGCTCCAACAACCCTTCCACTCCCAATCTGTCCCGCAACTCCGCTCTCGTCACATGACAATGATTGATCGCATCCATGTGCACGGCAACGATTTTCGTGAATGGCGCGTACTGGCACAGGCTCACCACATCGTTCGCATCCATTGTGATGGGATCCCCCACTTCGAACTGCGCACCGCCCGCATTGACGATTGCCCAATCTGGCAGATGCATTTCCAACGCTTGCTGTACGTCGTCACACCAAATCGTATCCCCCGCGAGATATAGTGTTGGCTCGTTCTCCGCTTTGAACACAAAGCCCGAAACCTGCCCCATCAACTTCCCAATCTCCCCAGTTCCATGCTGCCCAGATGTTCGGAACAAGGTTACTCCCTGTTGCGTAAGTGACTCCTGGATCGCCATTACTGACGTGAATCCAGCTGCCGTAAAGGCTCCTTCATCCCCTGGTTGGCACAGGATAGGCGTTGATTTGGGCAGTGCTTCCGCTGCTGCTCCATCCCAGTGATCCCCATGCAAATGTGTCACAATAATCACGTCTGGTTGACCTATTTCTGCTAACGGAACTGGCAGAGACACGATTGGATTTCGCCTAGGATTGGCTGTATTCACGATCGGTGGGTTTACCCCCGCGTCACTAAACATCGGATCAATCAGGAATTTAATGCCAGCGTATTCCAGCCAAAATGTGGCATGGCGAATGAGTTGAAGCTTCATTTTCAAAGCACCTCTTATCTTCTAATTGTTGTTCTGCTACAATTGTAAAATAATTGGCTTGTTTCTCATACAATCTGCTGAAACGAATATACGATTTTCCATTTCATTGTGAAAGGAATTCAACACGTGCTAAGCAACCCACCGATCGATGAGATCGATTTACGTATCTTACAGCATTTGCTCCAAGATGCTACTCAGTCGCATAAAGCGATTGGTCAACAGGTTCATCTAACTGGCCAAGCGGTCGGCGCACGCGTACGCAAGCTCCAGGATCTCGGCATCATTACGGGTTATACTGTAAACTGGAATCCCGAGAAAATCGGGCAGGTCGTGCACGCGTTTATCGTTGTTTTTATGAAATCTAATACGGCACATCAAGCTTTCCTCACATATATTCAACACCAAGAGAGTGTTGTAGAGACGCACCGCGTCAGCGGCGAAGGCTGTTATTGGATGAGAGTGCGCGTCCGTACGCCCCTTGAATTGAATGCTTTCCTGGATGAACTTCTCACCTATGGCAATTACAAAGTCAGTCTTTCCATCGGGCAAGTCAAATAGCAGTCTGCTTCGCCTCAAGCTGGTCACGAAAGGATGTTCACCTAGATGCTGCCTCAATTAAATCGTCAATTAGAAAAGATTTTGCCGCTGATCACACCCATAAGTGTCCTTATCGGTGTTCTACTCGGAAGTCACTTATCTGGATTTACTTATTTGTCGCCATGGTTGTTTGCATTCATGACTTTTTCGGGGAGCATCGCTTCGAGCTTCAAAGAATTCATTAAGGTCGTCGTTGGGCCACTGCCCCTTATCACTACTTTGTTCATTTTGCATGTCGGGATGCCGCTGATCGCACTCGGACTCGGTCATGCTGTCTATAGTCATGAACCGCTGACAATTACGGGACTTATTTTGGCGGCAGCCATTCCAACAGGGATTACAAGCTTTGTGTGGGTGGCCATTTATCGAGGCAATATTGTATTAACGTTATCGATCATCCTGATGGATACGATTCTTTCACCCTTCGTCGTGCCGTATACGCTCTCGTTATTGGTTGGCACCAAAGTGCAGCTCGATACGTTTGCGATGATGAAAGGTTTGTTCTTCATGATCGTCGTTCCTTCTCTCATTGGGATGGGGCTGAATCAATGGACGCGTGGGAAAATTAAGGAGCAATGGGGAGGCCGTTTAGGTCCTTTTTCGAAAATATTCATGGGCGTCGTCGTTGCCATTAACAGCTCCGTCATCGCTCCGTATTTGCGTGACTTCAACGCAAAGCTGCTCGGCTTGGCAGGTTTTGTACTTATCGTGGCCTCACTTGGCTACATGATCGGTTGGCTTGTCGCTAGATTGTTCCGCTGGGAGCAAGATGTCGTGGTTGCCCTTACTTTTAACAGTGGTATGCGTAATATTAGTGCGGGCGCGGTACTCGCTGTAGCTTACTTCCCGCCACCCGTGGCGATCCCAGTCGTGCTTGGCATGCTGTTCCAGCAATCCCTTGCTTCTCTCTTCGGCTTTCTGCTGAATCGGAAATATGCCTTGAAAAGTGACACGCCAAGCTTACATGTTAATGGTGTTAAACAAATGTGAAAAAGACTGCTCAGCAATCGCTGGGCAGCCTACATGCTCCTCATTATTTCGATAGCCGACTAAACATCACATACGAATAAATAATCGGAATGAAAGAACTAATGACGATAGCGGCTATAAATATGCCGATCGCAATTGAGCTCGTTAAAAACGCTGCAATGAAGGCAACAATGCCGCCAATCATCATCAGTGGACCTCCCAAACGATGTGTCTTTCGCCAAATTTCTTCGTTAGCGAGCGTCCACGGTGTCCGTATGCCAAACGTATAGTTGGGCTTCACTTGTGTTAAAAAGTTCCCCATCACAGCAAACAACACGCCCAGCAAAATCATCGTCATTTTCTTAAAGTCCAAGCTGTAGCCCAAGTTAAAGACAATGATCGCCCAACCTACGATAGCTAAAAGGATCGTAACTCCGAACCGCGTCACCTCAAATGCTGCAGGAAATTTCTCGAAATTTGCTTTCTTCGGATCGATCGCTCTCATAGCCCGTATGAATAGCGGCAGCAGACCCAGCAGTACTAGCATGAGCAGCGACATTTCTTTACTCATCGTCCCATTCACTTCATTATTTACGCCAAAATGGCTCGCCATCGTGGCCGGAAGACGGTTATACAGAATGAAGCCCCCTATCGCTGGGGAAAGGCTAATCACAAGTAACAAAATTTCCTTCCATTTTTTCATGACGATTCCTCCTCATCTTTTTTGTTAAGTATGTTAAACATCCATCCGATGACGTCTTCAACAACTGTAGTGTGCAAAGTATACAGGATATGTTGTCCATGACGTTCATCCATAACGAGTCCCGCCTGTTTAAGCAGGTTCAAATGATGCGATATGCTCGGCTTACTAATCTTGAAATGATCAGCAATATCACCAGCATTCATACTCTTTTCTCGCAGCAGTTGCAAAATTTCACGACGAGTCGGGTCCGCTAGCGCTTTAAATGCCTCATTCAAATGGAAGTCCCTCCTTATTTAGATATTTGTCTAAATGTATAATAAAATAATACATCGATTATTCCCACCTGTCAATTGGCATGTGCCTTCAACTGTTTTGGCTATTAGACGATGTAGGTTTATAATAAGAAAGAGATTTTCGGTCACCGAAAACTTACACTTTCTTATGTGGTAAAGAAATCAAACTTAACTTCTCGCGTCAGACAGGATGGTACTCATGAACGATAAAATTGTAATGCCCGTTTGGACAATCGGTTTGTTCATTGTGGTTATGAATACGACGATGTTCAACGTCTCGATTCCCAGTATTATTCAAGATCTTAACATCACGGCGGATCTTGGATCCTGGGTCATCTCCAGCTATTCCATTGGCTATGCCTTATCTACGGTTATATACAGTAGACTCTCCGATGTGGTGCAGATTCGTAAACTGCTCACGGTAGGGCTTATTGTGCTCGGACTTTCCTCAGTGTTCGGACTGTTCGCAACGGAGTTCCACACACTGCTGGCGGCACGTATTCTACAATCCGCAGGCGCTGGGGTGATGGCAGGACTTGGATTGGTTCTCGCCAGTCGCTACATCCCGATTGAACGAAGAGGCTCGGCGATTGCGATGATTTCCGCTGGGAGCGCGATGGCCTTCGGACTCGGCCCGATCGTTGGCGGATTAATAAGCGAATACTTTGGCTGGAATGGGTTGTTCGCCATTACCTGCCTAGTCTTAGTCATTCTTCCCATTCTCTTGCGCTTGCTTCCCAAAGAACAGCCTGTGCCGTTCCGATTTGACATGCTAGGGGCGCTATTGACGGTCCTCAATGCCGCGACCTTACTGCTCGCGGTCACGCAAATTTCTGGCGTTTGGCTTGCCATTAGTGCCATCTCCTTTGGCATACATGTCTGGCATCTACGGCGATCAAGCGACACGTTCATTAATCCTGTATTGCTAGCGAATCCAGCGTTTCGGAAGCTTGTCGTCATTGGGTTCTGCATCTTGGTCCTGAACCTTGGGAATCTATTTCTAATGCCACTCGTTCTGGCCAAAGTGTTCCATCAATCCGCCATGACCATCGGTTTAACGATTGCGCCAGGAGCGATTCTGTCGGCGTTCTTAACCCGCTTCGTCGGCCGTTGGATTGATCGATTCGGCAATCTGCGGTTTCTGCTCATCGGCCACGGAGTTTTATCCCTGGTGATGATCGCATTCGCGACATTGCTTGGTGCTTCACCGCTTGTCGTCATGATCGGTTATCTTTGTTTCTCTCCTGCATTTTCCGCAACAATCGCATCGTTAAATAATGAGACTTCACGCATCTTGCCGAAGCATTTAATTGGCTCGGGCATGGGACTTATGCAGCTGATCCAGTTTTTTGGAGGATCCATGTCCGTTGCGATATGCGGCATTCTAATTGAAATTCAGCGGAATACGTCATTCCTTCATGCGTACAAGCATGTATACGGTTTATTAATTCTGGTTGGTCTTTGCTCACTAGGCATGCTTCTGTGGTACAGGCTCTCAGGGATGCGGGTAGGTATCGAGGATAGCGCGGCAGCCAAATAGAACGGAACGACGATTCAAATGAATAAAGGCATCTTCGCTCCCCATCTCGGGGTGAAGGTGTCTTTTTTGAGTAATTAACCATTGGATACACTTTTTAGCTTTTTAGCACAACTTATTATCCATTTTATAGTAGAACATACTAGGTGATTGAAATAACCAATAAAGGAAGTGACAGATGATGTGGAAAAGGACAATAGCGCTAGGGCTAATCGCTATAGGTTTGCAAGTCAGTCTTGGAGCTTCTTCAGGAAACGCTTATGAATATGAAGATACACCAACGGAAGTCGCGGACGGGATCCATATCCCCAGAGAGCTAACGCTGCTTGAGGACATTCCTTATTATGTGATTCCGAATGCCCTATTGAACAAAGCGGAAGGGTCCATCTCCCCACAAACTGTTAAGGTCATTGAAGCCGAAAACCACTGGTCAGGCGCTTGGAATTGGTGGAAAATTCATACGGACGCTGGGGATCGATGGATTAAAACCGCTCCTTGGCAATTCGATACCCCGCCGCCAACGACAATCAATTTGATGACCGAGACTCCTCTATATGCGAAGCCTTCGGAAAACAGCAAGCCAACAGCAGCCCTTTCCCCACAAGAAGTCCAAGTGGTCGACGCAGAAAAAGGTTGGTTCAGGAATAGCTCTGGAACAGGCGAAGTATACAATCCAAAAAAGTGGCTTAAAATCCACACAACTTGGCTGGGAGATCAATGGGTTCATTTAAATCTAGATCAGATCGGTAATTTTTATCCGGCAGATCAAATGAGTTATTTTTCAAATTATTACTATAATCTTAAGCCTCAATTCGATTATCAAACTTATCAAACAGATGGAACTCTTTCGAAGCAGTTTGCGCATGTGACCGGTAAATTTCGCACTTTTCTCGGCACCTATTATCAAATTGAAACAGCTGATGGTGTGAAATGGACATTTGGTGGCGGACAACCGATCGTAGCCGAAACCAAGATCATTAAACGAACACATCCAAGTGCGTTGTATACGTATCCCTCCTCCCAGTATGAGGATGAGCCTAAGCTCATTCTTACGGGTGACTTGCCTTACTATGAGAAGACGTATAACGAGTACATCACGAATTATGGCTATGACGGTGATTGGTATCACGTTCGTACTCCTCAAGGTGAAGGCTGGTTTAATCCTACATTTGCCGAGCCTGAGGATGCAGTCGCTGAGACCGCAACGATACAACTTAACTCTCCTGTCACGGCGCTTTTTCGGTATCCAAATACAGGAATTATCCTCAATCATGGACAGATCGGCCCACAAACTCTCCATCCAATAGCTGCTTGGACAGACCCGAATGGAATCCGTTGGTTCCAGATTAACTCTTTCGTAGGTGAGTCTTGGATCCATCTTGATCCCTTTCAGGATAGAGTGATTCTGAAAGATCGCGAAACAGACGCGGTTATCCAAAGCGATTCTTCCTATCAAGGAGCTTTCTTGCAAAATGAGAAAGGTGCCTATACCGACGGTAGTGAATCCATCGGATACGACGACAAGCAAGGAGAACCCTTTCTAGATACTGCCTTTCTAGCACGTTTGTATCATTTCGAGCTAACAGGTCCCGATGTCGCGGGCTGGTGGACTTTAAAGGACGATTCTGGATATGCTTTTCAAATCAAAGCAGGGGATCTTCAAGCTAGTACCCTCTGGGATGGTAAACTTGTTAAACCATTGAAACTATCGTCTTCACCCGATCCCTCTAGCAAGCAAGGCCCGCCATTCCTCAGTCTGACCGATGTAAGGACTTTGTTTGGAGCTACCACAAGCGTTAACATCGGCAATAACATTGGGAAGATGGTCACTTTAAATGCTCAGCGGTATACAATTGATCATTTACAACTACCACCTAATGCGGTTAATCATCAATTACCAATATCAGGACTTATCTATGAAAATCGGTATTTGGATTACAATAGCATCGCTCCAGTTTTTCAACTTACAGTGAAGAACCGAGATTTGGGCGAAACATCCACAACCGAACAAGTTGCCGCGATGAAGCTACTTTATGATTTAGGCTATAGTAGTAGGCTTTACGACATTTCAATGGATCACCCACTTCAGCCAGGGATGAATCATTTCACTATTCGTTTCCATGCGGGTGAACGCATTATTTGGCAGCGTGATTGGGACATCATGGATACGGCGAAATAGCCTTATGTACAAGAAAGCAGGTTGCCGAGGCAACCTGCTTTTTCACACTCTACAATTAACCACGCCTCCACTCACGCTTTAGCATGCCATATACGATAAGGTCGATGTAATGATCGTTCAGCCATGCAGCATCCCGAATCTGCCCTTCTCTCGTAAACCCTAATTTCTCCGGAATGGCGCGGCTTTTAAAGTTGCTATCCCCACATCTGATTTCGATACGATTTAGGCCCAGTTCGTTAAACGAATAGTCCACAAGCCATTGGCAGGCTCGGGTCATGATGCCGTGTCCTTGAAAGCCTTCTCCTAACCAGTAACCCAGACTAGCGCAATGATTAGCCCAATTGATCGGGTGAAAACCGATGCAGCCTGCGAACTCTCCTTTGAACCAAATGCCAGCATTGAAGCCATTATTGGATGCCTCTTGACTCTGACAGTGCTGGATAAAAGCTCTAGAATGATCGCTATTCCGTGTTGCATCTACCCATGGCAACCATTCTCTCAGGTAGTCACGACAACTGTCTGTTAATGCAAATATGGCTTCAGCATCCTTTGGTTCGAGTGATTTCAGTGTGAGATCAGCATCCAGTTCAATGCGCATATCTTCTTCCCCTCCAAGTGATTTCTCAAGTCGATCCCTTCGCATAAACTGCAAAAAATAACATCATTTCTCCGATGATTACGTAATTCGGCACTTCGAATATCAGATTTAACCCAAGAAATACAGCTAGTAAGCCTAGAAACACGGCTAGATGAGCTATCTTTAATCGTTGGTGTGCATGTCTATACTTGTGGAAGACTAGCGATGTCGAGAAAAAGTACAAAAGCACAGAGCCGAAAATAAAGCTTAACATAAACCCATAATTCAACTGCTCCAAGAATAACAGTTGGATCGATGCGGCAATCATGCACAAGGATAAATAGATGAATAAATGACCATAGATGATGGTCTGACCTGCCGTTTCTAAGGCTTTGTTCACTTTCTTCTCAACATTCTCAAAGTATTGCCACCACATCGCAATGATGAGCAAAAAGGTGAGTGATGCGAAAAGTATAGATCGCCATGTCCAATCACTGGACTGTAAGACAGTCAGTATGCTTATGACCGATTCCCCAAGCAAAATCAGCGTAAATAACGAGAACCGCTCTAATAAATGATGGGTATTAATCGGACTTCTGACCAAGTATTTCCGACCCAATAGGGGGAGCAAAATATCCACCATAATGCCCGCATACAACACCGCGTATCGAATCCACGAGTCAAAAAATAGGGAGAGTGCCGATATGGCAAGCCCGATCCAAAAACGGCTGCCTAAATATCGTGCAGTAATCCGTCGATGATCTTCTTCTTTTTTATGAACAGCCAAGTATTGAATCGCCGTCATCGCTCGCAATCCTAGGTAGCCGATGAGAAAGGGCACAAAATACTGATCAAAGTCGACGGACAAGCTAGCCGTCATTATTAACACGAAAAATAATTGCAGAATGAGAAAAACACGATGCGATGTACTGTCCCGTCCAAACCGATTGACAAATAGGGACTGCCCCACCCAAGCCCACCAAATCGGAATAAAGATTAGAACGAATTTGCTTAAATACTCCAGTGGGATCGTTCCGTGATGCACATGCAGCAAGACGTGACTTGCTTTGGAAACAGCTGCTACAAAAAGCAGGTCGTAGAATAGCTCAAGCCAGGTTACCTTTTTCTCGACCATTGCTTTGATGTGATGCAGCCCTGATGCGGGATTGTTCATTATTGGGCTCCTTTACTAAATTTCATCGTCATTCTGATTTCAGCCTATATCTGTCGTTACTCCGAATGTCATCTACGATTTCATTCAAATTCTCAACTCGGTGTGAGCTTGTATCCTTAACATGCCTCGGTTCTAATCCAGAATTTTCAAATTCATCGATGAGAATTAGGCAACGTTCACCCATTTGATGCTGCGGTAATCTCGTTTGATCCCTCTGTAGGAGCGTCGATTTGTCTGTCCACAATACCACATAAACAACATTCGTATTTAATGCTATTAATTGCTTTTGAAGCCACTTCGCCTCTTCAGGAAATGTCACATAATCGACGACCACATCTACACCATGTGTAATAAAATTAGATGTAAGCCGCCAAATGTTTTGCCAAATAAGTAATAACTCTGACCGGCTTTCCCATGGTTTCTCCCGACCATTCACGTGCATATGACTGACAGCATCACCTGAAATGTAAGCAGAGTTTGGCAAAGCTTTGGCCAACGCTTGGGAAGTCGTAGATTTTCCCACCCCTGCTGGTCCAGATACCAGATAGACAGTTTGCATGGTTAACACTCCTTATCGCAGGCAATATGAGTCTCCCCCTCAAGCCTCACGTTCTCCCCTAAAAATGTCTTCTCCACGTATTCGAGATGAACATCGATAATCCTGTAGCTCCAGGGTAGAGTTTAACTGTATAACCTACAGCTAATTTCCTCGAATCCAACTGATTATCAGAATTTGATGGAAAATTGGACCTCTGTCAAGAAAGTAGACACCTATTAAGAGAATTAACTAACTTCTTTGTAGTAGTTTTCTTCATATTGAACTGGTGAAAGGTAACCTAAAGAA
>NZ_CAKMMW010000023.1:0-143706 GCF_927798215.1 Paenibacillus allorhizoplanae | reverse complement strand
TAATTGCTCATTTGAAGCTAGCGAGATTTTGCAATCTCTTTTATAGTCGATTACTCGACTGTGCTTACTCACTCGTTGTTCAGTTTTCAAAGATCAATTATTCTTTCGTTCACTGCCGTGTTACCGAAGCAGCGAGAAGTAATATACCATGTTTACTTTTAATGTGCAACTACTTTTTTTCGAGTTAATTTCAGTTACTCTCGCCTGCCTATCTTGCGGCCGGAGTGATAATATAGCATGGTTTCGACAAAGAATGCAATGTTTTATTTTTCCATTTTACAATTACTTTCATCTACTCCTTCGCCTCCCATTAGCTCCTCTCACTCAACGACTGATTCAACTTCGCCTTCATATCCTCATAGCGATCCAATAACGGCAGCAGCTGGTTACGTGTTAACGACAACAAAGTGCATTCCGTTAGCGCTGTGATGTTGGCATTACGAAGTGCATCCTTCAGCAAAGCGATTTCGCCGAAATGATCTCCATCCTGAAGAACAGCAACCCTGATGTTCTCGCCTTGTGCATTCCTTTTCGACACTTCCACTTTGCCACGTGCAATGATATACAATTTATATCCCGCTTCACCTTGCCGAAACACATCTTGTCCGCTCGTGATTTTCTCCGTCATCAGTAAATCTTTGATCTCATGTAGCAGGTCCTCATTCATATAGGCGAAAAAAGGCATCTGCCTTAAACGCTCGACTTCAATAACAACTTCTCCCGTTTGGGATAGTTGGAAGCCTTGCTGCTTTTGCCATAGTCGGTGATAAGCGCCTTGGCGTTCTAACAGTTCCTGATGCGTTCCGAATTCGATGACTTTCCCCTCATGAATGAAATAGATTAGATCCGCATGTGAAACAGTCTTTAAACGATGCGAAACAGCAACTACCGTTCGACCATGATTAGCACGATAGAGGGTCTCATTCAGCGCTATTTCTGATTCCGGATCAAGCGATGCCGCTACTTCGTCCATGAAAGTCAGCTCGTTCGATCGTAGTAACGCGCGCGCGATTGAAATCCGGTGCCGTTGGCTGACGGACAGATTGGCCCCCTCATTTTCAATCCAGGTATCGTAACCATTCGACATTTGCATAATCGCCTCATGAACACCGACCGCAAGTGTCGCTTCGTGAAGCTCTTCCTCGGTGGCATCAGGATGACCAATCAATAGATTTTCACGTATCGTCGTATTGAATAGATAAGGTTCTTGAAAAATAACACCAGCTTGCATAAGCAATGAAGACAGTTGAATTTTACGGAGATCAAGGTCATCCACTTGAATGGAGCCTTTTTGCGGATCATAGAAACGCATGAGCAGTTGGAGCAACCCCCACTTCACCTTCAATTAGATCGGGCACGACCTCCATGAATTGGATCACCGATACGCCGACCGTATCAAAAACCGAGTAAAATGCTATCAAATCCCCGATGGTCATCGATCCTTGAAACGTAAAATAGCCTCCTAAACCAAGGATAATCACGTTAACAACGGATAACACCATGATCGGAAGTCTCTCCAGATTGGAGTTAATGAAGCTCCTCTTCACACCTAATCGAAACCAGACTTGTAGTTGCTTTGTGAACCTATTTTTCATAGATTCTTGCAGCTGAAAGCCCCGAATGACCTTAAATGCCTTCATTTCCTCATCCATATTATTTGAAAATGACTCTACAATGCCAACGTACTCCTCGTTGTAACGCTGCGCGCGTTTATTCAGTAGTTTCTGCGGCACGAACATGAAGACAATGCCGACGAATGCAACAATCGCCAATTTCCACTCTAGAACAAATAATATCGCTGTCCCTACCACCATGCTGAGACTAGCCAAAATAAGTGTCGAAAACGTCTGCATCATCGCATGCTCGCCGCCGACACCAATTAATAAGTTCAAGACACCACCAATAAGAAGGGCTAAGAGCAGACCAAAGAATATGGTCATATTCCGAGGCGTAATGGCATCGTCAATTAAATATTTGATACTTAATGACGTAAAGTACTCGAAGCTGAGTTCAAATAATAACGCAATGATGAACACGATGAATACTTTTTTGCTATTCGCTAGATATCGAAGAACGGATCTGTATAAATAAAGCATCGAGGGTTTCAGCGCCTTTTCGTAGAGTCAGTGAGAACGATGTGGGGGACTAGTACTCCGAAACGACAGGTGAATCCCCTAGCTGATATAATAAATAAAGATAGGAGTGTGAATGGGATGAACAAAATGATTGATCACTATATTCGGAATGAGAAAGAGCGCGCTTTGGCTAGAAAAGCAGAAGGGTTGGCATCCCTTTTTGCAAAGAGAGCCGCGTTACATGACCAAGAGGGATCTTTTCCATTTGAAAATTTCACGGATTTGCGAGAGGCTGGGTACTTAAAGCTAACTATCCCACAAGAATTCGGCGGGGATGGCATCTCGCTTTATGAGCTCGTTATGCTGCAAGAGCGGCTTGCTTATGGGGATGGTTCGACCGCATTAGCCGTAGGCTGGCACATAGGTCAGGTCTTACATCTTGAAACAACTCGAAAATGGCCAGAGGCTATTTTCGCTGATTTGTGCTACTCCGTCGTGAGTGATGGGACTATGATTAATACTTTTGCTAGTGAAGCTGCATCTGGTAGTCCCAGCCGAGGCGGAAAACCCGAAACGACAGCGCTCCCGACAGCCGACGGATGGCTAATTACGGGGCGTAAAACGTTTAGTACCCTTTCACCGATCCTAGATCGTTTTGTGGTATCGGCTTTTATCCCGGATGAAGACGGAACAGCGGACTTCCTCGTTCATCGAACAGACCAGGTAACTATCGTGGAAACTTGGGATACACTCGGGATGCGAGCAACAGGCAGTCATGATGTGGTTTTGGATGGGGTTTTCGTGGATAAAACCATGAGGCTTTCTGGAAAAGGCGTGGATGATGGCGGCGGCTGGCTTTTACATATTCCGGCTTGTTACTTGGGCATCGCCATGGCGGCACGTGATTATGCCCTTGAATTCGCTCATACCTATCAACCGAACCATATGAACGAACCGATCTCTTCACTCCCTTCTGTCCAGCATGCCATTGGCGAGATGGAAATCGAACTACGAACTGCACGTGCACTCCTTTATACAACGGCGGATCGTTGGGATCAAGAGAAGGTCAACCGACCAGCATTAAAACCAGAGCTAGGCTTGGCCAAGTATGTCGCTACCAACAATGCGATCAAAGTCGTGGACCTCGCGATGCGAATCGTCGGTGCCGCTAGTTTGTCCCGCAAGCAGCCTTTGGAAAGGTACTATCGGGATGTTCGCGCAGGCCTGCATAATCCACCAATGGATAGTACAGTGCTTCATAACTTAGCCAGTGCTGCCCTAGCTGAGAAATCCTTGTGATCTATGGGAAATACTAGAACAAATTATCGCGTTTCTTTGCCGAAGACTCCCTGTCCGCTTTCAAAAAATATTCATATCTGCCGAATTTCGCTAACGCCTCATGGTCTGGCAGCCATACCCACTCATCTATTTCCGTCTGGCAGCGGTGAGCCCGGAACGCTGCCAGTTTAGCTTTCAAATGAGCTTCTACATCAATCTTCATGACATCCTTATGGGAATACCCAAACCGTTCCGGACGCTCCATCGCATCACCGAACGTTATGAAATATAACGAGTCCAGATGTCCTGTTCGTTGACATGCAGCCGTCGTTGCCTTCCCAATAGCGCAATGATCGGGGTGTCCACCTAACGTTTCGTGAAACGTGAGCACGACATCAGGATTCACATCACGGATTAGAGCCTCAACTCTTGAAGTCAGGCTTTCCTCATCGATAAACTCAACTGTCTTGTCGCGGATATCGAAAAATAGGAGCTGCTGGATGCCCAAGCATTTGCAGGCATCTCGTAGTTCAATTTCACGAGCAGCCGCCATCGTTTCCCGATTGAGATAAGGTGGATTGCCCATTCGGCGTCCCATATCACCCCGCGTGGCACTCACCAGCGTAATGTCGACCCCTTCACTGGCGTATTTGGCAAGAGTCCCTCCACAAATAAAGGACTCGTCGTCAGGGTGCGCAAATACGGCGAGCAGCTTTTTCACCGTGCCCTTATTCGTCGTATTCATTCCGGAAACGGCTCCCTTCCAATGTGCAACGCAACATTCATCCGACCTCGATCATCATAACCAGCCAGCAAAAGACAGCCGTTCTCATCAATTTCATAGTGCGTGAGCGCCTCCATGCGAAGCCAGCCATGCCCATCGAATCGGAGGGCCGCACGAAATGAGCTTTCCCCTGCGATAAAGGCATGAGTAACCTTGATCTTAAAATTACGAATGAAAACAAATGAGGTAGCTTCACTATGGATATAAGCGTCAGTCCCGATGAAGGACTGCAGCTCGGTTTCAACTTCTGACCTGATTATTGGATTCATCTTGTTGGTCTCTCTTTTCTAAAAGGAATGCATGACTACATAATCGTATCACAGCTTAATAGTCAAAAAAAGCTGGGTTCATGAACCCAGCTCCTCACTATTATTTCGCCGCCTGCTCTCCGATTCGCTCCCAATCCGATGCCGTATAGTTGCCCATAAACCATAAGGAAACAGCATTCAGGTCATAGAATTTGGCGAGCCAAATCTTCTTGGCTATGCTCTGGGAATCTTCGTAGTACAATACATGACTGCCCCGATCGTCTGCAAATGAAGCTTTCTTTAAGAAATACGGCATGTCCCATGTGGTATTCACACCTGGCATCGCCAGCCTTTTCTCAACATCTGCAATGGCAGGTTTAAGGACAGGTCCAGTAACGCCAGATTGGGTGATCCACTGGTTAGCCTGTTTGGAAATACCAAGGACAAGCTTCTCTTTCGGTATCAATTGCAGCGCGGTTATCACCGCATCGTTCACTAGTGGCAGCGGCGCTGATGGCAATAAACTTTCATTATGTGTGAAGTCATAAGCCATAAGGATCACTGTATCGGCTAGCTTTCCGATTTCTTTTAAATCATAACCCTTGTAATAATAAATCGGTGGAACAGCTACGGATAACGTAAGCGAACCTAATTGACCTTTCAACTCCTGAAGAAACTGGGTGTAGCTGACTGCACTTCCCGCTTCTTTCAATCCTTCAAAATCAATGCTTACCCCCGTAAATGAGTAGGCTGGATCTTTCAATGTACTGAGCAATGATGCGATAAAGGTCTTTTTGGCAGATTCATCTTGAAGGAATTCTTTTAAATTAGCGCCATCATAGAAAACCATCAGTTCCTTTGTAATTTGAGCAGCATTCGCAGTGGCAATGACCTCTTCAAAACCATCTGGCACGCGATTAACCGTTGAACTAATGTTCAGTGAAGCTGTTCCAGGGGCGCTGTATGATAAGTTAGACCATCCAAGAATCACATGAGAAAGCTTACTCATCTGCTTAATTGCAGGGTAGGATGCGAGGGCATAATACCCTGTGAAATCGATCTTTTGCTCGGCGATCCGCTTATCAATCAAACGATAGATAACGGCTGCAGCCTGCTTACGAATCAAAGACTCTTTCGGGTTAAATCCTATTTGATCTCCCTCCATAATCCCGCGATGCACTGCGTAATACACATAAGGCTTCATAGCTTCATTTATTTTTGAACTATCCTTAAAACCTCTAACAACCTGCTCTTTCTTCCAATCCGTGGTCAGCCATTGTTGACGAACCGTTTCACTTTCAGACTCCAGCAACGATTTCCCTACGAGCATCGCAACTTCTTCTCTCGTAATCGTCTGCGCTGGATGAAGCAAGCCCTCCTGATCTAGTAAACTATCAAGCCATTTCCGTTCGTAGACAGCAGCAATATAAGGTGCCGACCAACGGTCCTTCGCTACATCAACGGGAGTACTCCCCAGTGCAGCTTTACTCTCTATTTTACCTGCCATAACGAGCAACTTAATGAAAGCCTCTCTAGACAAGTCATCATTGGGACGATAGGTTTGGTCCTCATAGCCGTTAATAATGCCTAATGCGGATAAGGTGTAAATCGGATCCTTGGCATAGTCTTGTTCCTCATCCTTGAAGGGCTGTAGTTGTACATCGTAGGCAAAAGCGGTATTTGCAAACAATAGAACAAACAGCGTGCCGAATAAGATTGTTTTTTTCAACATAAACGTCTTCTTCCCTCTCCCTCTATATCTGCTACTGCTAGAATTAGTTTCATAGCAACATAGTAATAGACGCAGTGGGCTGCTGATTTGTTACGCCAAAATGAAAAAACCGTCCCATCACCTGTTGTGATTATGGACGGTTTGCTATTTGGATCACCACGATAATGACATCCCTACTTTTCCTCGGACAATCGGTTACTTTCACGAAAGTAAAGCACATGATTAAATAACAGCGAAAGTAATTTCCGCATCGATTTGATGCCAGCTTTGTTCATTATATTAGCAAGATGAATCTTGACCGTTTTTTCGCTGATCCTACAACGTTCGGCAATTTCGTGATTGGAAAAACCATAGATAGCGACCATCAGGAAAATTTCCGACTCGCGCTTCGTAATTTGATACCTATTCGAAAATACATCCATAGAGTTACCTGTTTCCTGAATTAGAAACTCATTCATACGCTCGTAATCCGTGCTACATGAGGCATGCATGCCCCCATTTTTCCTATCAAGCAAGTCTTCTTTCAAGTCGTACTCCCTCCTACTCAGGGTTACGTTCCAATAATTGTTTCAGCGGCAAATATAAACTCAAGATTAGAAGAATGCCACCTAGTAAGTTCCATAAAATCATCAACATTTGGACATGCCTCCTTGGAAATTCCATAATTCCTCTATCTATATTATAGATGCTACTAAAGACCTATCCAAGATGAAGAAGTTCACTAGATATGCAACCTTTTCGACACTTTATGCGTTCTATGTATGACTTAGGTCATGTTTATGGTAAAATAAATAGTAAATATAGCTTTGTATCTGAGGGTAAAGATATGGATGTACATTTAAATAAAAACATGACTCTCACCTTGAATATCATCGTGATGGGTGCAACACTCTCACTATTGTTTCATACGAGTAAATTTTCGATAGGACTTCTGCTGCTAGCTTGTAGCTATGTGGCTGTCGTCCTCATGCGGGATTATATCCTAAAGATTGCTCTGCATAGTAGGAGTGGCTTCCAGTTTTTATACGCTCAACTCGCTTTGGCGCTCGTGATCTGTGTATGGTCGGAAAGTTATTTCTCTCAAATTTACCTCTTAATTCTCATTGGTGAGTTCACCTTTCATCACGGTAGAAAGCGTGCCATTATCTTTACGATCGTCAATTATGTTTGTATTCTACTAGGCGTCATGATCTATCGTCAGTTTCCGCCCTTTGAGGACATCTATTTAATTATTCCTAGAGTGATTGATTTCTTTGCGATCTACGGGATGAGCTTGCTTGCTAGGATTGCGTTTCAACAAAAGAATCAATTAGCTATCGACAACGAGCAACTGCGAATAGCCTCAATTGCATTGGAGCAGAAGGCCAAATTACAAGAACGGACGCGAATTTCCCGCGATATTCATGATTCGGTTGGACATACGCTGACATCGGCGTTAACCGGATTACAGACGGCAGCGCATGCTTTGGAGAAAAGCCATTATCCAATCGCCAAAAAGATGATCGATCGAACGAAAGAAAGTATTCTCAGAGGTCTAAATGATGTACGAAGCTCTGTCCATGTGTTGCGCGAGAACTTCCCGGATCACTGCTTCATACCTGAGCTTATTCGGTTGATCGAGGATACGAAAAAGCAAACTAACGTGGATATTGCCTACACCATAGATACCACGACGCCTGATCTGACACCTATTATCGAGCTTACGATTTATCGGGCACTACAAGAAGGTTTGACGAATGGCATTCGCCATGGCCTAAGTACTTATTTCCACTTCTCATTGTCGTATCATGAGGAAGTTCTTCGCTTCGTTTTGTCCGATAATGGTCATCCACCACTCGAAATTGTGTATGGTTACGGACTTAATGCGATGAAGGAACGCTTGGAAGATGTTGAGGGAACGTTTTCAATACGTAACAATGGTGCATCTGGCGGAGTAACGCTGGATATAGCCATACCCTTCAGTCGAAAATGATCGGAAGGAGTGATCGAATTGTCTCAAACAACCATTCTTATCGCAGACGACCAACCCCTCATCCGCGATGGATTAGCAGCTATTCTAGGTATGGAAGAAGGATATAAAGTCGTAGCGACAACGGGGGATGGCATAGCCACCATAGAACAAGTACAGTTGCATCGTCCTCAACTCGTTATGATGGATATCCATATGCCCAAGCTTGACGGCTTAGAGGCTACTAAACAAATCAAAGCCGAATTCCCGGAGATTAAGGTACTTATTTTGACCTCATTTGAGGATGAAGCCTACATATGGGAAGCGATACGTCACGGTGCCAGCGGGTATCTAGTGAAAGGCGTTGAGACGAAAAAAATACTCTCAACCATTCAGGTCTGCTTAGATGGTGGCATTACATACCCGCTAAGTATTCAGCCGCGCCTTGTCCAAGCACTACGTTCCTCAGAGGAACAGGAAGAAAAGGCACTGGAGGAAAATCTACAATCGATTGAAACACAACCACAAGATAACAAGCTGTCAGGTCTATCTGTTCAGGAACGGAACATTCTGAAGAATTTGAAACAAGGGAAGTCAAATCAAGCTATCGCTACTGACATGTTTCTGACCACGGGGACTGTGAAGAATTATTTGAGTGCTATTTATAAGAAGCTGAATGTCTCCGGACGGTCGGAGACGATTGCTTATTTGCATGAGAATGATCTGTAGAGTGGCTAGATGATACGTAAAAAGGAGGAGCCCACACCATCGTCGTGAGCTCCTCCTTTTCCATATTAAAATACGGTAATCCATCTCTCGAGCTCATTCGTGCATGCCCAAATGTGAGGATATTGCGACCGCAAATTCCGCATATCGTGTTCATCATCGATCGTCCAAGCAATCAACTGTATACCCGCTTCATCGCAGCGATGAACAAATTCATCTGTTAAATAAATATGTTTCACAGATACATACTTCGCATTAATTTCCTTAGCAAGTGGGAATACCGCCGGTGTTGCGCCGTAAAGGACGAGTCCCAGATTAATATCACGGGATAGTTCCCTTGTTCGAACGATAGCGTAATGATCGAAGGAAGTTACGAATACTTGATCCTGAACCGCTGCAACTTGAATCGTCTCCAACACTTGCTCCTCTAAACCTGGATACAACAACCCGCTCTGTTTCAGCTCAATATCTACCTGAGCTTTCCCCTTTGCCAGCAAAAGAACTTCCTTCAGTGTTGGAATTTGCTGACCTCCGCCTGCGTCCAATTTCCGAATTTGCTCAAATGTGTAGTCTGCAACACGGCCTGTACCATTTGTTGTTCGATTCACGGTTGTATCGTGAATGACGACAGGCACTCCGTCTTTCGTAAGTTGAACATCCAACTCCAAATGACTGTAAGACAAATCTAAAGCTGCCTGAAAAGAGGATATTGTGTTTTCCGGGTACTTTTTTGGGTAGCCCCTGTGAGCTAAGCCAGTGATCATGTCGTGTTGTCCACCTCCGGTTATCATGTATACCTTATAATCATAACGCAAATATAGACAACCGACCACTGTACCTCACTCACTCCAGGGCAGCATATAAATTCGCTCTAACGCATAAGTCGTGGAGGTTTTGTATTTGGTTGCACCCGATTCAAATAAGATGTACATGTGGCCCTTCCATTTAAATATACCTTCAGCCATCGGTGCAATTTCCATTTTCTCCATCTTGTTCTTGTTGTCTAGGAACCAGACAGGTACTTCAGATTGTCCGAGCTTAACCGTCGTATGCGGTTTATCCGATAAATTGTTCTTATATCGCGTTAAGTCGCTGATACTGTTTCTTCCGTAAGACTGACTGAGCCATAAGCTGCCCTTGTCGAGATACATCCCTTGAACACTGTCAGGCAGCGAAATAATCATATCAGGTACAACCGGCCCCGACGCTTGCAATTTAGAAGCACTCGGCAAGTCTGTCGAAGGGTCAAGCTTATAGCCGACAGCCCAAGCTTTATGCTCCTTCTCATCTCGGTTCGTCATGTAATGTGATACGTCCGTGGGGTAGCTGGCGCCCTGTGCAAATTCACCAACCCATAAGATGCCATCAGCAAAAGCATTAAATGAGGCGCGCGTATCCGTTTGAACGGCTCCTTTAAAGACGATTTTTCCCGCCTTATCTGCTTTCAAGAGATCTTCCTTGGGGAAATAGTAGGCGTTGCTCTCTGAAGATATCCAGATGTATTTGTTACTAACAGTAACACCGCCTGCATGACCTGTATAAGGTGTAGTCTCGTTCTTAAAGATCTCAAGCGCTTTAACCATCTCTCCGCTCTTCTCATCAATAACCGAGATAATGCTAGGCTTGCCGTCCTCACGGTAATGAGTGACCAATAGCCAATTCTTCTCTTCCAAGTACGCCATACCTTGCGGGATCGCATTCTGCTTCAATGCCGGGATGACAGGTCCCTGCTTGCTCTTTTCAAGAAATGTTCGGATTTCAGGCATATCAACACGAATCTTAATCCCCGCTTCCTCTTGGGTTATCCCCGTCATTGTGTTCATCACCTGCTTAGGAGTAGCAACTTCCTCGATCGGTGTAGCTGATGGAATCACCTTAGCATTGGCAATCGCTATTGGTTTCTGACAGCCTGCCGTTGTTAACGCGATCAATCCCGCCACAACCACAACATAAGCGAAGTGAATCCTAGTCATCCTTGCCCCCTAAGGGCTGACTCCACGCTGTCAAAATCTTGCGCAATTTACCAGGGAAATCAGTAATTATACCAGAAGCCCCTTTTTCGATGGCTTGTTTCATCTTCTTTTCGTCATTAATTGTCCAAGGATACACCTGGATTCCTTTACTTAAGGCATCCCTGATATCCTCTCGGTTAATCCTTTTAAAATTAGGATGCAGGGAATACACCGGAACCCCAAATCCTGTCGCCAAACCGGCGTGACTTCCTGGATTGATTTCATATAGAAGCCCGATTTTCGCTTCAGGCAGCAAAAGTTTTAGGAAGAGAAGGCTTTTGTGATCGAAGGAGGAGACGACCACATTATGCACGCGATCTTTTCTTTTCATGAGCTCGGCCAGTGCTGGTTCGAGCTTACGGTCGTAAGAATCTTTGATCTCTACATTAATCATCACTTCTGGCGGAACAAGGTCGAACACTTCTTCTAATGTTGGAATTCGTTCACCTTCATATTGTGAGCTGAACCAGCGACCCGCATCAGCCTGTTTTAATTCAGAAAGCGTCATCTCATGTACGACACCCTTCCTATCTGTTGTTCGATCAATAGTGAAATCATGAATGACTATGATTTCACCGTCTTTGGATAAATGAACGTCCAGTTCAATGGCGTCGCAGCCCTGTTCAATCCCGAGACGGAAAGCGCCGAGTGTATTCTCCGGGGCCTCCCCTTTGGCACCACGATGAGCGATGACTAATACTGATGGTTGCGTCATATTCACACATTCCTCCTATTCATTATGCACGTTATTTAAAAGTGGAATTGGCCATTGCAGCCACAATGTATTTTTGCGCAAAAATAAACAACACAACGATTGGCAAAATAATCAGCACACTCGCCGACATGATGATATGCATATTTAATGCTTCATCCCCAGCGATCGAATCTCGCATCATGGAAATACCAACAGTTAACACGCGCATTTTGTTCGAATTCGTCATGATGAGCGGCCAGAAATAGGCATTCCAGCTACTAATAAAGCTGATAACAGCTAAAGTTGAGACGGTAGGCATGGCCATCGGCGTTAGTATTTTGTACAGCACCTGAACCCGATTGGCACCATCCACTTTCGCCGCCTCGATCACATCATTATTAATCGAGCGAAACATTTGACGGAGGAGGAAAATGCCGTAAGCAGATGCAGCATGCGGAATGATAAGCGCGTAATACGTATTAATCCAATTCAACTTCGACATCAGTACATATACCGGTACGAATACAACCTGTTCTGGCACGATAAGCGCAGCGAGTACGAGTGCGAATAACTTGTCTCTACCAGGGAATGTTCCCTTCGCAAAAGCGTAAGCCGCCATAAGACCAATATTAATCTGCAGAAAAACAATCCCCACAGTTTGAATAACCGTATTCAGCGTAAACCGATAAAATGGAATGGCTTTAAATGCGGTGGCAAAGTTCTCCCACATCACCTTATCCGGCCAAAATGTCGGAGATGACACCCGGAGCTCGGCAGGCGTTTTTAACGCGGTAATCAGCATCCAATAGATCGGGAAAAACATCAACAGCGTAATGATAACGGCAATACCGATACGGGTAGTATGGAGCAACGGTTTTGTCATGTTCTTGTACCTACCCTTCGTAATGAACTTTCTTCTTAGACACATACATCTGAACCATGGTTAACAAGATAATAATGATGAAGAAGATCACCACTAAGGCTGATGCACGACCTGTTTTGAAATCCGTAAATGCCATTTCATAGATCCAGTACACCATGGCTTTGGTCGACTCTAGCGGCCCACCGTTCGTGATAACGTCAACGGACTGGAACACTTGCATCGAAGAGATGAAATGCGTAATGACAAGGAATAGCGTTGTAGGAGAAAGAAGCGGTACCGTAATCCTCCAAAATTGCGTCCACTTCGATGCCCCATCGATACCTGATGCTTCGTAGTATTCAAGTGGAATGCTTCGTAAACCGGAAATGAAAATAATCATTGTAAAGCCGACGCCTTTCCATACCCCAACGGCAACCAGCACCCACAGCGCTGTTTTCGTATTCGTAAGCCATTGAATAGGCTCGAGTCCTATCCATTTCATGATGTTATTCATCAGACCGTAATGTCCGTTGAAAATCCACAAGAAGATCATGGAGACGATAACCATTGATACATAGTGCGGCATGAAAATAATAGCCCGCATGAAATTGAACGTGCGCGAGGTGTGATTAAATAACAAGGCGAGCAGTAATCCAATGCCAAGTGTTAACAAAACATCCGCTACCGTATAGGTGAATGTAACCTGAAGCACCTTATAGAAGGTCTTACTGGTTAACAAATATTCATAGTTATCGAATCCGATGAACTTCTTCGTCGGCTTCGTCATATTCCAGTTCGTAAAACTTATATACAACGAGTTAGCTAGTGGATAATAGATGAATACCATCAGGATGACCAATGCAGGTATGGCAAACGAGAAATCTTTCAAATATTCCAGTAGGCGGGAACGAGAACGTGTTCTCACGATACCGCCAACTTCTGGATGAATCTGGCTCGGCTTGTTGTCCGTATTCATGGCGTATCCCCCTCTCAACTTACTTAAATGAACTGTCGTGTAGAAAACCTCAGCCTTCTACACGACGAGACAGCTAATTATTTCGAATTATTTCGGATTAACTTTCGCTTAAAATGGTATTGATTTCTTTCACAGCTTCTTTCATCGTCGGTTCTGGATCTGCATTCTCCAAAATCATCTTACCTACGACTTCCATATACTTCTTGCTGAACTCCGGATACGCTGGATGCTGTGGACGTCCTACAACGTTATCAAAGTTATCAAATACAGCTTTGTATTGTGGCAGCTTAGCAAAATATTGCTTGCCTTCATCGGTATTCAGTACCGATTTGTGCGTTGGTAAGTAGCCCGTTCCTTCAGCCCACTTGATGTTGTGCTCAGCATCTGTCATAAACTTGATGAACTTCCAAGCAGCTTCCTTCTGTTTAGCTTGCGCACCTTCCATCATGACAATTCCTGCTCCGCCAATATGTGATTTGCGCTCTTTATCACCAGGAATGAAGGATACACCAACTTCAAACTTCGCATTTTGCAAGTAAGTTTTCAATACCGCCGATGTATGCTGTACCATAGCTACCTTCTCATCCAAGAACATCTGTCTCATCGTATCCGATGCACCTTTACCGTACCCCATATGAAGGGAACCATCTTTCAACCATTTGTTGAAGTTTTGGATCCATCTCATGCTGTCAGGCTGATCTAGCAACGTTTTGGTATGCTCAGGGTTAAGAATTGAGCCTCCGCCATTTGAAATCCACGGGTCCATATACCAAGTATCCCAACCAGGAACTGAGAATGCGTAACGAGTCGTTTTCCCATTTTCCTTCACGGCTACTTTCTTGTTAAACTCTTCAATTTCAGACCACTTTTGAGGAGGCTGCACGCCGAGCTTATCCAACATGGTTTTGTTGTAAATCATGACGCTCGTACTGACGATCAGCGGGAAGCCGTATTGCTTTTTATCATATGAATACGCTTGCACCATACCTTGTGAGAAGTCGTTCATGTCTACTTTATCCCGTTTGATATACCCGGATAAATCTGCGAAAGCACCGCTGTCTGCAAAGCTCGGAAGCGCCGATACTTCTACGTTAGTCACAGCTGGTACATCTTTCGCTGCAATGGCTGCCTGAAGTTTCTTTTGCAAATCAGCGTAAGCTCCCTGGAACACAGCTTCTACCGTAATGTTCGGATATTTCTTCTGGAATGCCGCGATCATGTCATTCACAGCGGGCATTTGAACGTCTGCGTGGGAATGCCAATATTGAATCGTAACAGGCGTGTTATCTTCAACTGCTGGCGGAACCTCAGCCGTCTTCTCCCCCGTCGTCTCTGTACCGCCGCTGCCGCAGGCCGTCAATGCTGTCAATAACAAAGATGATGTCGCTAGTGTAGTTAACCATTTTTTACTTTTCATATACAAATCCCCTCTCTGGATTAAAGCGAATTTTCATTGATCGGTATCGTTCGTGGACGAGATGAGCATAAAAAAGGAGAACATTAAGCAGACAAGAAACAGAAGGGCCGCACACTTATGCACGGTCCGTTCGTCTCTTGGGCTGTCTCAATGATCTCCGCACCCAATCGTTTTGAACGAAATAAAGCGTTTTCTTTAGTGAGAGTATGGCATATCTCTAGGGTTAATGTCAACAAGTTTATTATCCTTAGAAGCAACTTGTGTATTCCTAACTGGTTACAAAGCGTAGGTTTGATTCACACGGGAAGCTCCCCCGCTTAGTTGTACCCCCTTGGATTCCAAAGAAATAATATGGCTGGATTTCAAAATACGATCAATCGCTTGCAACAGCGCCTCCGTATAGCCGCTTTTCAAATGAAAACGAAGCTCCATCACCCCTTCCGATATGCCTGATATCTCAATTTGGCCGTCAGGCTTCATCTGCACGTTAACAACCTGGATCCCTTGCTCGCCAAATTGCGATGCAATCGTACCCAGAACCCCAGGTTTATCGACGATTTTAATGACCACTTCCTGCGTTCGCCGGTTCCGCATCATCAACTTTTCCCATTTATTCAGAACAAATAAGCTCAGCAAAACCATAACAGTCGCCAGCACCGCACAGTAATAAAAACCCGCTCCTACACATAGACCAATGGCTGCAACGACCCAAACCGAAGCCGCTGTAGTAAGACCGGATACGGTAGAACCAGTTCTCATAATCGTGCCAGCTCCAAGGAAGCCTATCCCGCTAATGACCTGCGCAGCCAGACGGGCTGGGTCCATGCGAACGTTCGCTTCCGTAACGAACTGGGAGAAGCCATAGATGGATAACAGCATAATAGCTGTGGATCCGATGCAAACCAAGATATGCGTCCGTAAGCCAGCTGCGTGGTTGCTCCACTCCCTCTCCAGCCCAACAAGTCCACCCAAACTTACTGCCATCAATATGCGAATCGTTAAATCCAAATGAGTAATATGCCACACGCTAGCGGTCATACTCTTCACCTCCTTTCAAGGTGTTAAATCGCATGATCATTCGCCGGCAATTCGTAAATCGATTGGAATAACGACTCGACCATAGCGATCTGCTTCTGCTTCTGATCCGTATTGTAAGATAAGCTGCTACTTAACATTTGAAGGACAATATCGGCATATTTCTCCGCCTTCTCCAATTGAAAGTACGACCAGCCTGTATGCAGTCTCAGGAAATCAGCCGCCGTAACTGTCATTTCGGCTTCCATTGCATACAGTAACTGAGCATGGACGAACTGCAGCTCTAGATTGGGGGTTACTTGCTTAGCGACAGGGAGATACTCCAATATTTGCAACGCATTCGTACCATAGGTATCGATCCATTCCTGCATCGTTGATCTGTCCACGCCCTGCGTCTTTCCAATGCGAAGCATCTCCTTCTTCCATTCTTGGAAATTGGACGCACCGCTGTTCTCACCGCCGCTAATGGTAATAGCGTCCGTACTGCAAGCGGGAAATTTCCTGCCCTCTGCACGTTCCAAGTGCTGCGCCACCAGATCGGTAACCTTTTCCGCCATTTTACGGAATCCGGTCAATTTGCCTCCTGCGATCGTGATTAGACCACTGTCCGAAACGAAGATCTCATCTTTTCTGGACAATTCGGAAGGTCCTTTGCCTTCTTCGTAAATGAGTGGCCTTAGACCTGCCCAATGAGAACGAATATCGTCAATTGTGAGTTGTACGCTCGGGAACATCGCATTCACGGCCCGAATGATGTAGTCGCGATCCTCTTTCGTCGCTCTCGGGTTATCGATTGACTTCTCGAATGCCGTGTCCGTCGTTCCTACATACGTCGACTTCCCCCTAGGAATAACGAACACCATCCTGCCATCCGGCGTATCGAAGTAAGCCGCTTGTTTGACGGGCAGCTTCTCGTAATCAACAACAAGATGGACGCCTTTGGTCAGAAACAAACGTTTCCCCTTCAAAGAACCGTCGATTTGACGCATCTTATCTACCCATGGCCCAGCAGCGTTCACAATGTGCTTCGCATAGATTTGAAAAGTTTGCCCGTTTATGCGATCAGTAACCTCGACACCAACCACCTTGCCATCCCGATAAATGAACTCAGTCGCCTCGGCATAGTTTACAATTTGAGCTCCACGCGCATGAGCCGTTTTCATAATATCGATCGTTAAGCGCGCATCGTCAGTTCGGTACTCGAAATACAACCCTCCACCTTTGAGCCCATCTTGTTTTAGTAAAGGCTCTTGAAGAGCAGTCTGATTGCGCCCCAACATTTTTCTGCGTTCTTTGCGAGCTACACCTGCCAGCCAATCATAAATGTACAATCCGATAGAAGAGGCGAGGTAACCATACGTGCCCCCCTTATACACGGGAAGAAGCATCGGAGCCGGAATAACGAGATGCGGAGCATTTTTATACAAAATAGCCCGTTCTTTGCCTACCTCCTGTACTAGCTTCACGTCGCCTTGCTTCAAATAACGAAGTCCGCCATGGATCAACTTCGTTGAACGGCTGCTAGTTCCAGAACCGAAGTCGTTCTTCTCAATAAGGCCGATTCGCATACCTCGAGTGACCGCATCTAGAGCGATCCCACCTCCAGTAATCCCTCCACCGATGACTAATACGTCCAATTCCTGCTGTGCCATGCTTTTTAAAATCTCGATACGGCTCTTTGCCGAAAACGTCGGTTTCATCGTCCTGCTCCCCCCTGAATATAAAAAAACCTCCATAGAAAAGAATGCGAACGGAAATCTCGCACCTTTTCCAAAGAGGTTTCTCCTGGTCTCTCCCACTTGGAATTAGCTATTTTATCTTATTGCCACAATCCGGATGAACCCGCAGATACAGCAAGTGCACCGGCTTCCAGCGCTTCTTCAATTTCTTTGATATTACCAACCAAACCACCTGCAATAATAGGAAGTGACGTCATATCTGTCATTTCGCGAATAATGCGAGGCATGATGCCGGGCATCACTTCAATTGCATCGGGACCACTCTGCTCCGCTGCCTTAATACCTCGGAGGACGGCGCTTCGATCAATCAGAAAGATACGCTGAATGGCCATGAGCCCAGCTTCCTTCGCACCGCGGATCAAGTGGCTCTTCGTTGAAATAACACCTGTCGGCTTGATGACCTGCGCGGCATATGCGACACCGCTCTTGTCCGACGCGATGCCTTCAATGAAATCCATGTGAATAAACACATGCTTGCCTGCATTCTTGAGCCGGTCTACCATTTCTTTCAAAGTAAAGATGGATCCGAAAAGCAAAAACACAATGTTCGCCGGACTTTGAATTGCCAGCTCAATATCTTCGACCTTTTGTACAGCTGCGATGGTTTGATGTTCAACTAAATCAACAATCGGATACACGCTTGATTCCACCCTTCGTCGATGTCAGAACATTATACCATGATTTATCATAAATGAATGACCTCTTTGATACTTGAAATAATATGCAGCGGGCGATTCGGCGAGCTATCCGCCATTTCCTTCGTTGCAACACCCGTCAGCACCAACACGGATTTCATGCCAGCGTCATTAGCCATTTTGATATCGGTTTCCAGCCGATCTCCGATCATAAAGCAATCTTCGAAAGGCAATCCCAAATGGGCTGCAGCTGCCTCGGCGGCAATTAAGGACGGTTTGCCTACAACCAGATCAATCGCCTTGCCCGTCGCCACTTCCAACGCAGCAATAAACGTACCCGTGTCGGGAATCTGGCCCCCGTCTAGTGGACAGGTCGCATCAGGATTAGATGCTATAATGATCGAACCCCTAATCGCTGCCTGATACACACTATTCAATTTGTCATAAGTGAATTGGCGATCCCATGAAAGCACCACATAGTGGGCTTGCTCGCTATCCTGTGTAAGTGGGATGCCGTTTTCCTCCAGTTCCTCTACAATCGGTTCCTCGCCAATAACGAAAACTAATTCACCTGGCTGGAGACGCTGATTCAAGTATTTAGCAACGATTTGCGATGAATTCAACACTTCTTCGATCGTTACGGGAATTCCCATTTTAGATAACTTTTCCACATAAGATTGACGCGTTGCAATTGGTTTATTCGACAAAAATACGACCTTGTCTCCTCGTGAACGCAATGCTTGTATCGCATCAGCTGCCCCTTCGATGGCTCGATCCCCAAGGTATACAGTACCATCCAAATCAAACACGTAGCCTTTTGCCATATCTGTCCCACCTTCTAGTAAGAAATCATCAATATCCAATTAGGAACGCAAAAAAGACCTTATCCATGTAAACATATTCCACCCATTGTAAGGCAGAATATGATTACGGATAAGGTCTTCTCCTAGACTCGCGCCCAACCGTATATTCATACTTTGTACGTTAACTATAAAGCGTTTTCACACTTATTGTCAATCATCTTTTTCTGAACACAAATCAAACTGCATTGGAAAGCCGCTAACCTCACAATTTCCTCGATAGTTTGGCATAAGACGAGGGCGTCATTCCGGTAATCCGCTTGAACACCCTACTAAAGTAAAACTCGTCATCGTACCCGACTAACTCGGAAATGTAAGTCATCGTCAATCCGGAACATGCCAGTAAATCCTTCGCTTTCTTCACTCGCAATCGAATGATGTAATCTTTCGGGGAGAGGCCAGTCAGTCGCTTGAACTGTCGCGAGTAATAACCCTCGCTAAGCCCGGCCATCTTAGCCAACTGCTCCACCGTCAGAGGAGACTGGTAATGATCCGCGATATATTGGCAGGTGAACCCAATCACAGAATCTGCATCACTGCTGTATTGCTGATCGTAGATTTGATGAATCAAGGAAAGCCACAGTTCACGAAATGCCAAATTACAGCGATACTGTGAAATCGGATCATAGCCCTTCCATTGTTGAAACACCATATCAAAACATCTTCGGATTTCGGCCGGCCGAACTGTCATCAGTCTGCCTCGCAAAGGGGCAAGCCAGCTAGTTGCAGGTTGAATTATCCACTCTTGCTTCTCTTTGTAACACAGATGGTAATCGAATCGAATATGGTAAATTTCAACATCTTCTTCATCCGAGATCCACCATTCGAACGTCGTCTCTGGAACGAACAGCATCACGGAGCCCGCTTCCAATTCATACTTGACCTTATTCATCACATAGTAACCCTTACCTCTCACAATGTAATGAACCGAATGAATGTTATGAATGTACGGCGCCTGATACGTGCCAGCTGGGAGTATCGTATTGCCGGCAAAAGCGATCGTAAACATCGATTTATGAAAATGATCCGCTAGTTGGGTCGCGTTTAACACAGCATACTCACTCCTTGCAAATAAGGAACCGTGCCTAGCTCACAGGTCGCAGGACAATGTGCTGTTTTCCTCGCCCGACTGGCACCGTTGCCTCCTGATACGATACAATGAACGCCCGTCTCACTTGGTCCGTTTCATTCCCTTTCGAAGAATGCCAGGTGAGTGCGTTGAAAAGCAAGATAGAGCCAGCCTTCATTGGCACTGGTTCAGCTTTGGATAAGTCTACTTCCTCCTCATCCAATGCCTTCCGGCACGTGCCATTATTCTGAATTTTATATGGTTGCAGCCCTTGCTTATGACTGCCAGGAACGATCCATAGGCACCCGTTCTTCTCATCCGTATCCTGCAGCGGTACCCAAATCGACATCCGAGTGTCGCTGTTCACAACCTCCGTGTAGTAGGCATCGTCCTGATGCCAGTGGCATACCGATGGACTGTGCGGCAGCTTGGTCAACAACTTGGAAGAGAAGATCGCGATGCCGGGTTTCACAATATCTTCGATTAAGGTCAGAATGCGTTCGTCATGGGCAAAATGTTTCGTCTTATCCGTCAGCATCGCTAGCTGATACGTAAATCCTTCATGCTCCCCCGAAGATTGAGGCGGTGCTTCGCACCCATCGAGCTCTTCGTTCATCCCACTTAATTCTTCCTTCTGAAAAAGATCTGGAACTACCACATAACCAAACTCATCATAGTGATTTTTCTCTTCTATCGTCAATTTCCTCACAGGTATCACTCCCTTGGTAAGTGCTTGGTAGTATTGTAGCACTTGGCTTTTCTAGCCTACCATGGAGAAAACCGATAAGAGATCTGGACAAATCTGATGTTCGTTTAAGTGGCGCCGATAACACCGTGGGTGAAAGTTTGCTCACAGCGTCATCGCCTGGCCGTACCGAGCTAGGAAGGCTTCCTTTTCTTTAAAATTCGGCATTATACTGCCTACACGTCGCCAGAAAGAGCGATCATGATTCATATGCAGGAGATGGCATAGCTCGTGAACGATGACGTAGTCGATCACATCGACCGGTGCCATGGCTAGACGGTAATTAAAGGTTAGCTTTTTGTCCGAGCTGCAGCTCCCCCACTTCGTTCTCGACTCATCGATTTCGATCGTCTTGGGTTTGACTTTCAGCTGGGTTTGGTAGGTTTTAATGCGCTCCGCAACAACCTTCTTGCAGCTCGCAAAATAGAACTTCTTCAGGTTAATTTTCAACTCGTCCTGCGAGAGACCATTCGTTTCGATTAACTCGTGGAGGAAATAATATTTCCCAAGATGAAGGAACTTGCCTTCGTCTTCATATTCTCTGACTTTGGGAATGGGTTGCCGCGCTTTGGCGATGGCGTTTAGCTTGTCTAGGATCGACTTGCTGTGTTGTTGCACAGCGTTGATGATTTGCTTCTGACTGGTGTCGTTGGGAACTTTGACCGTGATAAAGCCCGTGTCATCGATGTGGATGTAGAGCTTCTTACGAATGGCATATTGGACGTTGACGTCTATGGTTGTGTTATCGAGTTCGATTTTCATTTGGACTTATCTTTCCTTTTTATAAATTCAATGATGTGATTAACAGTTTCCTTTTGCTGCTGTTCACTTGAGATCGTCGCCGTTCCATCGCCTTTTTGAGGACCGTAATTCCCGAATTGCGCATGGTTGCCACCTTCGACAACGAACACATTCTCTTGGTAGGTTATCTTCGATTTGTCCAATACACCATCCAGCGAGCCATATACGGTTAGTGCATTACTCGGCGGAATGTCCCCATAGATATAGGCGCCAAGTAAGACTAGCCCCTTGATCCGATCTTGATGCTTAGAAGCGTAATTGCTCGCCATTGCTCCGCCTAGCGAATGTCCACCGATATACCAGTTTTTGATTTCGGGAAGTTTTCCAAACACGTTATCAGCGGCATTGCTATTCAAAAACGCAAGGTTAAAAGGCATATCAACCAGCACACAGGTGATGCCGTTTTGACGTAATTTCTCCAGCATGGGTAGATAAGCAATATGTTCAACCTTTCCGCCAGGATAGAAAATGAAACCTGTCTCGCTCGGCGTTGATGGCGAAAGAATCGTGAGCTTTCCATCTGTCGTGATTGTCTTTTCATTGACCAAGGCGTCCTTGGACACGTCAACAGCATGATATAATTAGACGCATAAATTAGAAATGCTACTGCGAGTATAAGAACAAGGGAAAGAAATGAAATTAGCGTGGTTCTGAGCCACTTTTGCATGTGTCGACCTCCGTAGGTTGGTTGTGAGTGATATTTTATAATGATCTACGAAATAAAGACAGAATGCAAACAAAACACACTTGGATATCAAGTGTGTTTTGTTTAAAGCTTTACTAATTTGCTGGCCAAGCCGCATTCTGTAGTAGCTTATTAAGCAATACTGCCGTTTGTCCACGGGTTGTTGCCGCATCTTTTCCAAAAGAAAATCCAATCGATACATTCAAAATATTCAATTTTAAAGCCAATGCTGTCGCATCACTTGCCCACTCATCTACTTGCAAAGATAATTCCTTCATACGCTGCACGTACTTTGTACGCTCAGATTCATTAAGCTTCGTAGTAGCATTAATAAATTTCAGCGCATTACTGATCATCGTAACCGCTTCTTGATGCGTAATGCTTTGCGTTGGACGGAAAGTGCCATCTTCATAACCATGGATAAAGCCTGCACCTACAGCTGTATAGACAGCCTGACTAAACCAATCCTTATCGTTCACATCCGTAAAATCTTTAAGTGCGCTGTTGATTGTTTTCAATCCAAGGCCTCTTACAAGAAGTGTTGCAAACTCTGCACGGGTAACACTCGCCTCCGCCCGGAAAGAGCCATCTTCGAACCCTTGGATAACACCACTAGCTGCTAAGGACTCAATATCTGCTTTGGCAAAATAGTCATTTTGCACATCTGCAAACTGTTTTTTTGCTTTATACACGGTATAAATCGAGTTACCTTTACGCCATAGCGTTGCGATGGCGGGTTTGCCCTCTTTGTCCAAAGTAATGCTCATTGGGACAGATATTAGCGTGTTAGTACTAGTATCCCAAACAGCTCCATTAAGCTTTTCACCAGGATTCAGTTTCAAATCTTTCGGCAATAGAATCACATGCCCCACAAACTCGGAAAACGTATCAATGTTCGCAACTGTTTTATTACTATCCATCAGCGTGAGTTCATAGGATAATGCTTTACCTACACTTGATCCGCCGATAGTAGCGATCGTTTTCTCCAACGCTTGTTGCTCTGCAACCCGCAGACCATCCACACTGATCTTAAGGCTCATAGCATCGGTTCCACCATTCGCATCGACTGCTTCTTGAAGTAGAGCAAAAGGAATCCGGGCTGTTCCTACAGTTGTATTGAAAACTAATACAGCTTCTTTCTGCTTACTTGTAACTTCTTCTAATAAACCTGCCGTGATTTGGAAGTCATATCCATCTGCGTTGGTCTTGACGTCAATAGTAATCTCCCGATTCCCAGACTTAGCTTGTTCTTCTGCAAGTTTTTTCAATTGAACAGCATCTACGCTAGATGTAATACGGATGTTACCATTTTGATTGACGATGTCCCATTTGAATGATTCAGCCGGGCCGCCTCCGCCGCCTCCGCCGCCAGCGGGTGCAGGTTCCTTATCGTAGTCTTTTTTCACTTTGAGGCTTCTAGTGCCATTATTGCGCTGAAGCGCAACATACAAACTCCCTGCTTCTGTCCCTAGCTGAGGAACTATGAATGTAATGGAAGAAGCGTTCTGCCCCAAAACTGAACCTGTCAAAAATGGATTTATCGAATTCGCATCACGGTACACACTCACAACATCATACTCTTGCAGCCCCGTTATAGTAATCGAATCTTCCTTGTCTGATTTATTATTTGTAATGTTAATCTGTGTAAGCAAGAGAGAAGGACTGTAGATCCGATCTTCTAAATTCATGATTGTCGGCAGACTCTCTCCCGTTGGCGTAACGCCATAGATCGCAAGCTTTGTTGCACCGTCTGGTATTTGGGTGTTCATAGGAATACTGGTGTGGTACTCACCTACATTATTTCTAGGCAGGCTCAGGATAGGTTTGATTTTCTTCAATTGATCATTCGTAAAATAAACATCATAGCGTGAAATCGGTGTATTCACTGTAGAAAAATCAGCAAAGAAATATACGTCTCCTCCAATTTCTCCCGCTTCACCATCAAGATCGGTATTCCGGGTTTGAATCATTCCAGGAAGCTGCTCAACAAATGTGGAGCTAGGCACTTCTCCCAGCACATTATCGGCAATCGTATATCGGCCCACAAGCAATTCTTGTCCGTCTGCATTTCGCGCTCGCAGTTCAATTAGCTTGGCGTTCGCTGGAATTTGATCTCCTTGCATAGAAACACTATATTGTTGCTGACCTTTATTCAATTTTGCAAAGGGAGTGCCAAGAGGTTCAAATAATGTGCCAAGGAATTGCACCACATAGCTTACGATATTGGCTTCATTCAGCATCGGCGCCCAACGTAACGTACCATTGATATGACCAGCACGATTATCAGCATCTTCAAAATAATCATTTCCTAATGTTCCTGCTGTTATATCCCAAAATCCGAAATAAGTTCCTTGCGAACTCTCGCCCTGCTCATTCTTGCCATAAATACCGATTCTTTGCGCTCCGCTTGGCATCGGATAGCCACTAGGGAATATGACTTCGTAACTCGGCAGGTCTACACCTTGAAAGATTCGTCTCAAATTCGTTTTCGGTATTTCTGCAATAGGTTTCAACTTTGCATTATTGGCGTCGACAAAATAAAGGCTGTAGGACGTGGCAGGTGAAGGTTCCGTGGATGCGTCATACCACAGGATTGTTCCCGCTAGGGTTCCTATTTTGGTATCTTGATCTTTAAAAGACACATCCCGTAACACAGGCGCTGGTATTGTTGAATTGCCACCAGGTAGGATTGGGCTATTGGATGTATTGTCATAGATTTGCGTAGTATATACTTCTGATCCTATTTGACCCGATAAATCCTTCGGGAACAAGTTCACAAATACAGCACCTGACGGTAAAGTATTAGTTGGTATATCCACTTTATATTGATTATTTATGGCTTCTTGCTTTGTCACACTTCTTGATTGCCCGATTGCCGCTTTATTTATGTCAGAAAAGGTTAGTTCATAGCCGGAATAGTTTGGTTCCGAAGAAGTCGCCCAAGATATCTTTGGATGGATTTGGCCACGTGTTAGATCTTGATCTTCAAATGAGAATTGGAAGTAACCTCCCCCTCCTGTTCCTGGGACTAGAACTGGTCCTCCTCCTCCTCCTCCTCCGCCTACATTTAAAGCAGAAACCGTAACCGTAAAGGCATAAGTAGCACCATTATATTTCAAAGCAAAGGTTGCTGCCCCCTGATTAAGGGCTGTAATTTTCTTGGTCGTACTATCAAAAGAAATAGCCTTCTGTGCTGGATTAGAGTAAACTAATGCGAAAATTTCATAGTTCGTTGCTTCCTCCGAAGAGCCATCAGCAAACTTATTAAATAGTTTAAAATCAATTTCTTGACCAACAGCCATATATTCAGCGTTCGACTTTAACTGCGGACCACTTCTGAGCTGGACATTATCAAAATAAGTAGCATTGTGACCTTCGAAGAAGTATTCGTTGCCCTTTTCAACGGTGTATTGCCCTTTTACATATCCCAGAGTAAGATCAAACGAATATATTCCTTCGACAGGCAGTTTTAACTCATTCCCACTACTTGAAGAAGATAAACTCAACGTATAGCTATGATCCTTTATCATAAACTCTGAAGTTTCTAGGGTGACAATGCTATTTAAATATATATTTGGATGTTGCACAAGTTGCTCATATCCTGAAATTCTATTGATATTGGTTATGGTCAGACTATTACCTGTCGTGTCATCACGCAGTTTAAAATCTGAAACCGCAAGTTTTGTAAAATCAATAACGGATTGATTATCAACCTTTGGTAAATCTAGTTGAATAGCATTGGAGTCAGTACTAGCAGGCGTAAAACTAACAAGATCGCTATATGGTGCTATCGCATGATTTGCATCTAAAGCCGCTAAGTACTGCTTACCTGTAATACGGTAATACCCAAGTCTAGTATTATCTCCAAAATAACGGACATCCCCGTTTACATCTACAACTTTGGTAAATTCCTGCGAGGTTAGACCATCCGACGCAACAATCTTCGTAGGAGCCGTGCTGGATATATAGCCAAATGGCGTTATATTCACATTTTTCAACTTTTGATTTAGGTCATCATACCAGTAGTAAGGATTGTAAAAATTGGATTCCTTCACCTTATCTCCATCATAAGTAATGGAAGTTACGGATCCATTCTGCATTACATCCACCTTTACCTTAGTAGGATCCTTCACATAGACGTATCCTCGTAATTTCCCGTCCTGCGCCGAATAACCAAAAAAACCTGAAAACGCATACGAAACCGTCGGCAAACTAATTTGGAGAATAAATATTACAAATAATGCAAGGCTAATCTTTTGGAAAATAGGTTTCCAAGACGTCATAACGAGTGAGCCACCTCTTTAATAGTAATAGGGTAATATAACAAAAATGATTATACCATAAAAGATATAATCATCTAGGCCAACCATTTTATTCCTTCATTAATTTTTGATAAAGTTCATCATTTAACTGCTTATACACTACCTCATCGGGTACGCGATGCATGGCCTGTTCAATTTGAGACTTGGCTGATAGATAGTCATTGCGATCTCCTGTCTGGTTACCACTTATTACATATACCTTCGCTGCGTCGTAATAGGCAGATGCTGACCATGGCAGCATTTTTTGTACAACCGAATATGCTAGAATCGCCGATTCTATATCTCCCGCAGCAACGCTGTTCTGGCCCCTTGTCTGGATGTATTTCCCTACCGCAACCCAGGTCGTACCGAATAACATCGCCACCAAGACAATCGATAGCATCACTTTTCCAATCGTCGATGTCCCCCAACTTACATGAGCGAAATCGGGGCTTTGCACCATCATGAACGCAATAAACACGAGAAAGATCGCAAAGATAAGAAGGAAACTAAAGTCAAAATCAAATCCAGCATGAAGCAGCAGTACCGTGCTTATTAGCATAATCCCCTTCACCCATAGACCGGAAGAGTCTGCATCTGAAGCCTTCATCGTTTTTAACAGAATAGAACTTCTATAATAGAAGATCAGAACACCGACAATGAACAGTAAGGCTCCCACAACACCGATGTCGAGCGCTAACTGGAGATAGTGATTATGAACAAAACGAACAAAATAAGCCTCAGATTGATACTGATTCTGCAGCACACCCCATCCACCTCCACCGGTCCCTATCCAAAAATGATCACGAATTATCGGAAGGCTGTCTCTCCAATAAACGAGTCTCAATCGGAACTCAGAGGTTTCGGGCTGAATTGATTTAACCCTTGACCAAAAAAACAAAATATCCCTTTTTAATAGCGCCGTCACTATAAAACTCGTCAGGTGGACAGCCACTATTTTTAGCCAAATGTCTCGCTTTCGGAACTCTAGAAATAAGGCAAGTGAGGCTAATGACACTAACCAAAGCACCCAGACCGATCTGGAAAAGGTGAGCAGCAGCCCACATGCTTGAAACACCATCAGAATAAGATCACTCTTACGAGCATTTTGGATATAAAAAAAGAGAGTTATTAATAAAGAAATGAGCAAGATAATCGCTAGCGTATTGGCATAGCCGATCGTCGATTCTAATCGATTCTGTCTTTCAAGCTGAAAGACGATCCCTACAACTACGAGAAATGCCCCCATGTATGGCATCCATCTGAACAGCTTCATCAGTTGTTCTTGGGTCAGGTTGGCAAGGAGATATGAAAAGGGCAGCATGGCCGTAATCTTGATCGCCTCTAAAATAGCCTGCTCCCTATCTGTCGCGATAAACACACTAGCCCAGTAAAATAAAACGAGAACAACGACAAACAAATGCATGAGATGCAGGCGCAGCTGCTTCAGGGTAAAGCTGACGATCAGCCATGCAGCTAGCAAAAAGGTAGTGGCGACTAAGTAATTTAATTCGTAGAGATAGCCTTCGTTTAAGACTCCAAACCCAAAAAAGAGGACAATGACAATATAAATAAAATTGTGGATGTTTAGTCCCCCGATCGTTGTAGCGTGCTTCACAGTAAAATAAATCTTAACATATTCGATCAATGATGAGGAGAACTCTTCTCTAAATTGAACGGTGGAATAACTAAAAAAAGCCTCAGAGCATTATCTCTGAGGCTGATCTTTTCCGTTTTTGCTATTGCTATTGGCGCATTCCTTTGCCGCCACCTGACCCGCCTCGACCTCCACCACCCCCGCGTGATTGGGTAATTTGAGTGATTTTTTCTCCATTGACCGTAACATTACCGCCATTTAATTGCGCTGTACCATCCGAGTCAAAGGCGGAGGCTGCTTTTACGTTAATGGTTCCTCCATTGATATAGAGATCACCATTTGAATCAAATGCATCCGTATCACCGCTAGCCATACTAACATCAATGGTACCGCCATTGACTTCAATCGACACATCAGAATTAACTTTGGATGAGGCATTAATGCCATCATTATTTGCATATAACGTAATCTGCCCATCATTCACCTTAATATTGTTGGCCTCGATGCCTTCTTCACTTGTCTTTATGTTAATGATGCCGCCATCGATTTGAACAAAGCTGTTGCCACGGATGGCATCATCGGCAGCGGAGATATTTAATGTGCCGCCTTCAATATAGATATATCCTTTAGAAGCATCCTCATCGTTTTCGCTATGCAGGGCATCCTTATCTGAATCTATTGTAATCGTTCCATCATTGATAAGAATGGCATCATTGGCCTCTACAGCATCCGCAAATGACTGAATGGTATACACGCCTCCAGTAATTTTGAGGTCATCTTTTGAAGAAATACCATTACCTTTTTTGGATACAATGTCTAAGGTTCCTGTTCCATTCAGGGTCATATCTGCTCTAGAGAAAATGACGGCATCCACATTGGTATCTCCATCCGCCACATAACTTCCGGAAACCTCCATATGGTTCTTACTGCCAGTGGATGTAACGAAGACTTTATCTGCTGCTTTCACATAAATGGCAGGTGAATCTTCATTGGTTATACTGACACCGTCAAGAGCGATTTGAACTTTTGCCTCCTCGGCAGCATCAACTACTACCGTCACATTTTCTACCTCACCGCTTAAAACATAAATGCCTTCCTTATTCAGTGTCACATCTTGATTGCTTTCCAATTTCATTGGTGTGGCCGTTGCTAGATCCGCCGACTGTTCTAAATCCCGATCACTGAATAAATTCGATTTGTCTTGAACGGAAGCTTTGGAAGTTGATGTTGCTGTTGCTGTTGATGAAGTTGTTGACGATACGGTCGAAGTTGCTGTTTGTGTAGTTGCAGGAGTAGTAGCGTCCTCGCTACCGACTTGTGCGTTAGAGCAGCCCACCGCTGCTACGCTAAGTAATGCGGCCAAAGTAATGACCCTTAGGCTTTTCAGGTTTTTGTTTTTCATGAATTAACACTCCTCGTATATGAAGTAGTCATCATCTGATTAATATCCAAAAAGCATTATCGCTTCCTGACATATGTAAATCATAATGCAGATTACTTAAATCAAACTTAAATAACGAGTCCTAACATTCTCTTAAAAAACAAAAAAACAGCTTGAGAAAGGAATTTATATTCCTTTTCTAGCTGTTAATCTTGTTTATATAAATTAAATAGCAAAAGTCACTTTACCGCACCAATGTACTTTTGCAAACTATCTTCAACACAGTCGGTACAATTGTTAATCCTTCTTCTAGAACTAATTTAGTTTCTAATAGTGTTAATGTATTACCTTCAATCGCATTAGAGTTGTACGTCCATTCGACTCTATATACTTGCTCCAAATTTCTTACAGCAGCCGTTGGCAGAGGACGCAATCCATCTAATTCATTTTTTAATAGATCTATTTTTGAAAAGTTCACGCTGCCCCTCCCCGCATACTTTTATTACCATTATATCACAGTAAATAATAATTACTCAGGAGTGACTGAAATTCCGCTTCATATTTGTTGGGGGTGGTTGCGCTTCTCATTTATTCTCATGCCACCGTAAAAAAATCCCTACATCACGATTCACGGTGATGTAGGGATATGTTTGCATTAGAAATTAAGAAATTGTCCAACACTGCTCTCATTGATTAAATATTTAATAATACGTTTCACGACATTATTTGCAGCTTCTTCGGTTGAAAGCTTGCTTAGATCAATTACAATTTCCGGATTCCCAGGTATATCATTGCTCGAGTTGCCTGCAACATAAACCTCAAAATACTCTTTGCCAATGATCTCACGCGCAGTTTCTTGGTCGTTACCGTTTAAGGAATCATTTGATACTAATGCAATAAGTCCAGCATCGTTCATCAATTTCGCAATCTCCGCTAATCGCTGCAACGATTCTCCATGGCCATTCCCCAGTAACATGGTATGGTGCCCTGTCGATACCAAACGTTTTTCGACTTCCTTCGCAAGGGCCGATTGCTCTGAAACCGAACCAGTGAACCAAAGGGTCAAAGGATTCTGACCTTTTTGCTGAGCACGAACTTCTCTGGTGATTTCCGTATCTAACTGTAGAGCATTGTCGGAGCTTTGAAGGATTTGCTCAATCACTCCGCAAGCCGATGTCATATTGGTGACACGATCGATCAGAATAAATCCGCCTATGCTTTTATTTTGTTCAAAAGAATCAATAACGATAGCGTCAGATAAAGAAAACTCACATTTGGCCAATTCATTTTTGACAATATGATTGGTTGTCACCGTTTTTCCCGTATTAACATCAATTTTATGCGTAATGGCCGTTACGGTACCTGGCAGGATTTTCGTTCCTACTTTGACCAGATAGTTCTTGCCTGGCGTCAGTACAGAATCATCCATCCAAAGAATCGTAGCACTAAAACGGTCCGCCTCTTGAAGCTGACTATCCTTCGTGAATACGCAGCCCCGCGAAACGTCGACTTCTCGATCCAATTGAATGGTTACGGGCTGTCCGGCATAGGCATAATCGCGATCTTGGTCTCCCACGAGGATCCGTTTGACTTTCGCCTTCTCATGACTAGGCAACGTTGTCAGCTCATCGCCAACTGCGATACGCCCAGCCTCAATTTGGCCTTGGAAACCGCGGAATGTATGATCCGGACGGCATACACGCTGAATCGGCATCATAAATTGCTTTGCATTGTCGTTCTGATGAACGTCCACATTTTCCAAATATGGCAACAAGGCAAGGCCTTCGTACCAAGGCGTATTTGGCGATTTTTTCGTAATGTTATCCCCTTCTGTGGCAGAAACAGGGATCACCTGAATGCTTTCAAAGTTGAACTCAGCAGTCAACTGCAAGAATTCTTGTTTGATTGCATCGAATATTTTAGGATCAAAACCCACTAAATCCATTTTGTTCACAGCTAAAACAAGATGTTTAATACCCATAAGTGCACAAATCCGAGTGTGGCGCTTGGTTTGGGTAATAACCCCTTTCTTGGCGTCCACAAGAATGATAGCCAGATCAGCAAAAGATGCGCCTACGGCCATGTTACGGGTATATTCTTCGTGCCCAGGTGTATCCGCTACAATGAACGAACGGTGGTCTGTCGTAAAATACCGATAAGCCACATCAATCGTAATCCCTTGTTCGCGCTCTGCAAGCAACCCATCTAGAAGCAAGGAATAGTCAATTTTGCCGCCGCGGCTGCCTAATCTGCTATCCAGCTCCAACGCTCTTTCCTGGTCGGCGAATAATAGCTTGGCTTCATATAGCATATGTCCGATTAAGGTGGATTTTCCGTCGTCTACACTTCCGCAAGTAATAAATTTAAGCAGACTTTTCATTTTAGAAATAACCCTCCCGTTTACGTCTTTCCATACTTCCCGCCGCTTCTTGGTCAATTACCCGCGTTGTCCGTTCGGATGAGACCGCACCAAGCGTTTCTTCAATAATGGCATCTATCGTATTCGCCTCCGACTCGGCTCCGCCCGTAAGAGGATAGCAGCCTAATGTACGAAACCGCATCTTCTTCATTTCAATTTTCTCATGAGGTTCGAGCTTCATGCGATCATCGTCAACCATGATGAGATGTCCGTCGCGTTCGAGTACAGGTCTTTCTTTGGCAAAATAAAGTGGCACAATATCAATGTTTTCTCTACGAATGTATTGCCAGATATCTTTTTCCGTCCAATTGGATATTGGGAATACGCGTGTGCTTTCACCCTTATTGATTCTTGTATTAAAAAGCTTCCACATTTCTGGTCGTTGGTTCTTCGGATCCCAGGCATGGTTCTTATTACGGAAAGAGAAAATCCGCTCCTTCGCGCGCGACTTCTCCTCGTCACGTCTTCCGCCGCCGAATGCAGCTGTAAATCCGTATTTGTCCAATCCTTCTTTCAAGGCTTGGGTTTTCATAATATCCGTATACGCGGAACCATGATCGAACGGGTTGATCCCTTGATCAATCCCCTCCTGATTGGAGTGAACAATCATCTTAATTCCGAATTCTTTGGCTTTACGATCGCGGAATTCAATCATTTCTTTAAACTTCCACGTTGTATCGATATGCATGAAAGGAAACGGCGGCTTCTCCGGATAAAATGCTTTCAGCGCCAAATGCAGCATCACGGAACTATCCTTCCCGATCGAATACAGCATTACGGGATTTTCACATTCCGCCGCTACTTCTCGAATAATATAAATCGCTTCAGCCTCGAGTTGATCCAGATGCGTCATTTCATCTATAGAATCAAGCATCAATTTTTCCATGGAAAGGTGCCTCCTTTTAATCCTTACTAAATCTATCGTCTTTCTTTATATACTAACAGATTGTGGCTTTCATGCAAAGTGGAAGAAAGTGAAAAAGTTAAGATTTCTGTGATTTTGGTCGAATATTGCCGCACTCTTCGGACTGTATCACTTTCCTTGGCACAATACTAACTGTATGCAATTAAAGTCCACTTTGTCACGCCTAGAAGGAAAGGGTTCAGAAAAGCGTTAAAATCGAACTTTTGTTCGTTTTATCCCTACGAACTTTACATATTCTGCTCATATTGAATTAAAGTTGTTACTCAATCGCCCAATAAATCAATAGGAGTTGATATGCAATGCGGCCGTATCTCCTTCCATAATGCCACGATTCGCTGTGTAGTAAACATAAGGCTGCACGGCCTCATTTATGGCTGAATTATCCTTAAAACCTCGAGCGTCCGACTTTTACCGTCAACAAAATCAACCTATTTTAACAATAAATTCCACTGTAAAACCCAAGGAAATCGCTTAGAATAAAAACCGCAAACGTTTGCAAAACTCTGCGCTTCACCATCTCCAACACACCTACACGATGACCGGCACACGCCCTCCTTTTTATGTGGCTCCAACTCTTTCATGTACTACTCGAAGGCCCTTTTATCCACCAGCCCCACAAATCGCTACAAAAAGGAGAATGGTAAAATTGAGTTTATCTACGATCGCTTGGAGGAAAGCTCGCATACTTGTATTAGGATTTTTCTTGGTTTTCAGCACAATTCTCGGCTTGTTCAGCAACTCGAATACGGCTTCCGCTGATGTAGCCAACGATTTCAAAGCTTCAGTTATGGCTCCATTGACGAAAATCACTGATTGGAATGCCTTTAAAAATCAATTAATTACCTTAAAAAATAATGGCGTTTACGCATTGACCACTGATGTGTGGTGGGGCGATGTTGAGGCCGCAGGTGATAATCAATTTGACTGGAGCTACTACACGACGTATGCCAATGTTGTTAGTCAGTCTGGACTCAAGTGGGTACCGATCTTATCCACACATACTTGCGGAGGGAATCCCGGCGATGATTGCAATATTCCTATCCCCTCCTGGCTGTGGAGCAAGGGTACCGCTGATGAAATGAAGTACAAAAGTGAAACTGGTTATGTAAACAATGAGGCCATTTCACCTTTTTGGAGTGGTATCGGACAGCAGTATAATGAATTATTTGCCTCTTTTGCTGCCAACTTCACAAGCTATAAGTCCATAATCCCCAAAATTTATTTAAGCGCTGGGCCTTCCGGTGAACTCCGCTATCCTTCCTACTACAATTCGGCCGGCTGGAGCTACCCTGCAAGAGGGAAGTTTCAAGTATATACAGATACGGCTAAAAATGCTTTTCGAAATGCCATGATTACGAAATACGGCTCATTGAACGGTGTCAACCAAGCTTGGAACTTATCCTTAACCAACGCAAGCCAAATCAACCCTCCAAGTGATGGAGATACCTTCTACTCCACAGGTGGATACAATTCAACGTACGGCAAAGATTTCCTCACCTGGTACCAAAGTGTGCTTGAAAACCATCTTGGTGTCATTGCAGCTGCAGCGCATACCAACTTCGATGCCGTATTCGGTGTCCGTATAGGAGCTAAAATATCCGGTCTCCACTGGCAGTACAACAATCCATCTGCTCCCCACAGCGCTGAAAATACCGCAGGTTATTACAATTACACGACACTGATACAGAAATTTAAAGACAACAATTTGGATCTGACATTTACCGCTTTGGAAATGAATGATGATGGCAGTGCTCCAGCCTACTCGAAACCTTCTACGTTGGTAGATAACGTCTCTTCCATTGCCAACAACCTTGGTGTTCGACTAAACGGTGAGAATGCTTTGCCAACTGGCAATTTTCAAAAAATCGAAGAAAAAATCATGTCATGGGGATACAACGGCTTCACGCTGTTGAGACTAGCTAATCTCGTTAATAGTGATGGTTCGGCAAATGGCAATATGGCTGGTTTCAAGCAGTATGTCATTAATCACACGAAAAATGGCAACGATAACACAGAAGGAAATAAGGTGACTCTTTATTATAAAAAAGGGTTCACGACCCCTTACGTCCACTACCGTCCAGCAGGGGGTACATGGACAACAGCACCTGGGAAAGCCATTCCAGACTCTGAGTTGAGCGGCTACGCCAAAACCACGATCGACATCGGTACAGCAACTCAATTGGAAGCCGCATTTAACAATGGCAGCGGCACTTGGGACAGCAATAACTCACAGAACTATTTCTTCAGCATAGGTACTTCTACTTACACACCTGGTAATAATGGTGCCGCAGGTACAATTACTACAGGAGTGCCGCAAGGGGTCGACACGACCGCACCAAGCATTCCTACGAATTTAGCATCTACGAGCAAAACAGATACAAGCATCTCCTTGAGCTGGTCAGCTTCAACAGATGCCGTTGGTGTTACGGGTTATGAGATTTGGCGCAATGGTGTGAAAATAGCTACAACAGCTTCCACGAGCTATACCAATTCAGGTTTAACGGCTAACACAGCCTATAGTTATACCGTTAAAGCTTATGATGCGGCAGGAAATCTATCCACTGACAGCGCAGCTCTTAGTGTAACGACCAATCCTACACCTGTGGGCAACTCTGTTACCGTTTACTATAAGAAAGGATACGCAACGCCATATATTCACTACCGTCCAGCGGGAGGAACATGGACAACAGCTCCAGGAACAGCTATGCCGAATTCAGAATTAAGCGGCTATGCCAAAATCAGCATTACTATCGGCACTGCCTCCCAATTAGAAGCTGTTTTCAATAACGGAAGTGGCACTTGGGATAATAATAACAGCCAAAACTACCTATTTAATGTCGGCACTTGGACTTTCACCCCTAGCTCTACAGGCGGAGTTGGAACTATTACAGCGGGTCTACCACAAGGCGTTGACACCACAGCCCCGAGCATTCCGACAAATCTGGCATCCACGAGTAAAACGGATACAAGCATCTCCCTGAGCTGGTCAGCTTCCACTGATACAGTTGGTGTGACAGGCTATGAAATTTGGCGCAATGGTGTGAAAATAGCTACAACGACTACCACCAGCTATACCAATTCTGGTTTAATAGCTAACACGGCTTATAGTTATACCGTTAAAGCTTATGATGCGGCGGGTAATCTGTCCGCTGACAGCGCAGCTATTAGTGTAACGACTAATCCTACACCTGTGGGCAACTCCGTTACCGTTTACTACAAAAAAGGCTTCACGACACCGTTCATCCACTACCGCCCCGCAAGCGGTACTTGGACAGCTGTACCCGGAATCGCCATGCCTAACTCGGAATTAAGCGGTTATGCCAAAATAACCGTTAATATTGGCACGGCTTCCCAATTAGAAGTTGTTTTCAATAATGGCAGCGGTACTTGGGATAACAATAATGGGCAAAATTATTTATTTAATGTTGGTACTTGGACTTTTACTCCTAGTTCAAGCGGGGGTGTCGGGAGCATTACTGTTGGTCCGTGATTTTGGCGTCTTCTAACTATTTAGTCCACTTCAAATACAACATAAAGCAGAAAACCGCAGAAAAGGAACTTCCCTTCTCTGCGGTCTTTCTATCGATAGATGGATACGAGCTATCCAACACCAGCTAAATTTGCCAACGGCTGCACATACGGACGGCTGTCATAAAGCGGAATTCTGACCTCAAAGGCGCTTCCGATCCCCAGATCGCTTTGCACGCGAATGCTTCCATTGTGAAGCTCGACAAGCTCTCGCACAATGGCAAGCCCCAGACCGGATGAGCCTTTATGCTTCACGGGTCTGCCTCGCTCCACTTTGAAGAAGCGCTCCCAGATGAGCCCTTGATCCTCCGGTGTTATACCGATTCCCGTATCGGTTACCGTGATGAGGACACATCCTTCCGATGGAACGGCCATCGCCTTCAATTCGATTGTTCCGTTCTCGGTGAACTTAACGGCATTTTTGATCAAATTATTTAAAATTTGTTCCAGTCGATCCGGATCGGCGTGAGCTTGTGGCGAATTTTCATCCACGAGGCAGTGAATCACCGTCCCGCGAAGTTCTGCTTCCGGTTGGAATTTAAAGGCCAGCTTGGACATCATCGCCTGAACATCGACCGGCAACCACACAAGATCGATTTCCTTATTTTCCAACTTCATTAAGTCGGTAATATCATCGACTAGTCGGTTCATATGTAGAGTTTCGTTGTACATGATATCGTAATATTTATCCCGCGCTCCCTCTTCGATTAAACCATCCTGAAGTGCCTCCAAAAAACCCCGCATCGCCGTAAGCGGCGTTCGGAGCTCATGGGAAACATTAGCCAAAAAATCATGCCGCAGCTGATTCAGCTGTCTCTTTTCCAGATCAACGCGTGCAAGCTGCTCCACCATGTGATTAATAGTTGTCGCAAGCTCACCAATCTCATCCTTGGAATCGATTTGAATTCTCTCACTGTAATCACCGATGGCAATCTTGGCTGCCGCCTTGTCGATCTGTTGGATAGGTCGGCTAATGGACCAGGACAAATAGAAGGATACACCAAATGAAAAGAAGATACCGAGCAGGGTCACCCAAAGGATGGTTTCTCTCAGCTGAGTGATCGTCTCATTCATCCCTTTAAGAGGCGAATGCAGAACGATACCACCGTATACGTCGTTGTCTTTTCCCCATGGGACGGCAATCGAAAGCATGCCTTCCTTAAAACTATCAGATTGATTCCATATGGTGGGTTCACCATTCAGGACTTGGTTTACCACTTCCGTGCTGATGACCTTGCCTACGTTCACCTCATCCTTTGAAGAGGTAGTAACGATGTTTCCATTCAAATCAAATATCCAAATACGCGAATCAAAGGCTTCATCGAAAAAGCGCAGCTGCTCCTTAAATCGATCACTCGGTTCCGTCTGATTTTGAATGGCGAGATTCACCTGCTTGGCTTGCCGGATCATCTCATTACTTTTGGAGTCGACGATATAATCCTTGGCAAATATCGAAATAACGAGCCCCACCGCACATAGCCCCAGAAGCACCGTAACGATGGAGCTGGTTAGCATTTTGCGGAGAATGCTTTTATTTGCATTTAGGAACATGCAGCTACCTCAAATTTATAGCCCACTCCCCAAACCGTATGAATGCAAACATGATGACACGGGCTTAATCTTTCACGAAGTTTTTTTATATGAACGTCCACTGTTCTCATATCGCCTAGAAAATCATATCCCCACACCTGCTCCAGCAGCTGTTCCCTTGTAAACACGTCGCCCGGAGATTTCGCAAAAAAGGCGAGCAGTTCAAACTCCTTTGGCCGCATGTCAATCTTCACACTCCCCGCGAGCACCTCTCGGCGAGCCACATGAATGACCAAATCATCAAACTCATATTGGACGGGGGCATCTACCTCAATAACCCGCTGTCCCTTCTGCATTCTACGAAAGATCGCTTTAATCCGCGCCACTAGCTCCCTCGGACTGAAGGGCTTGGTCATATAATCATCGGCGCCTAATTCAAGGCCTAGCACCCGATCAAACTCATCGTTCTTCGCGGTCAGCATAATGACCGGCACATCATCATAACGTTTGGTAATCTCACGGCACGTTTCATAACCGTCGAGCCCCGGCATCATCACATCTAGAATCACAATATCAGGCTTTACTTCTGCTAAAATGGTCAGGGCCGCGACACCGTCAGGGGCTTCGATTAATTCGATGAGCTGCTGACGGAAATATAACCGGATGATTTCTCTCACATTCGGATCATCATCCGCAATCAACACTTTCCAAGTCACAAACGGTTCACACCTTTCTATGATCCTCTCATAGATTTCTACAATCTTTTCCATTTTAAGGGGGTATACGAACTTGTGTTTCTTATATTACACACTAGGAATTGCATGACACCGCTTACAAAAAGTGACAAAAATCCGCTATGCAAGCGCATTTCATGCCGCCAGATCCCGCGTCGCACAAGGCGTTCCCCGCTTATCCCTCAAAAAAAAGCCCTCTATGAAATAGAGGACTTAAAGAAATTATTTTTACCACGAAGATAGTGCTGTTCTCTTCCATGTATTAGGTGCCACACACACATAGACAAACCCGTCATCCCACGCCATCTCCCCTACTTCTCCAGGGGCAGTAGACGAAGCCGGCGTCATCGATTTCCTGATGCGGATGCTGTCATCACTAACATCAAGCTTGGTCTTGGCATCCGAGTTCCCAATGCCGATATTGCCGCTGCTGCGATTGATGGTTAACGGATTGTCCAGTGCTTTACCGTCATCCGAATAACGGATAATTTGCAGATTGGAGCCGGCATTTCCTCCGGTTTCTTCGGAGTTATCTGCACGCATTGCCCAGCGTGGTGTTGTCACGTTTCCAGCATCCGCTTTGGCCCAAGTCAGATCACGATTGACACCATCGGTTCCGGCAACTCTTAAAATCCCGTCCATCACATTGAAATTAGAGGAATGCGTCCGAATTTCAGCCACATCCTGGTCGAATGGAATTTCCAGACGCGTGAACAGCTCATTCGGATTTTTGCCATCAGGTGCCATTGTTGTTTCAAACGACATATGATTATGATCGTGCTGCTCCGGGTTATTCGCTTTAGCATGCGCGATAATAGCCGCCTTGTCTTTTCCATTCTCATCTAGCCATGCGATGGCCGGCTTCGCTCGATCTTTCGTCCACTGTAGGCGAATAAGATCCGATAAGTGACCTTCCGAAGAGATCCACTGCTTATCGGTAGAAAGATGAATCCGATCATTATGAGGAACCTCAAGGCCTCCACCCGGTAAAGACGATTCCTGAAAGGTGCCAGCCGTCTCATGGCCGCCTGTGAAAGCGAAAGCCATTCCTGAGACACCGATCGCCGCACCAGCCAACAGAGAGATCATCAAGCCTATTTTTTTCATTTTGCATCCTCCTCCTTCTAGTTCATCGAACCCGCTCAGCGATTAGCGTTCAATAGGTCGATCCACCTCACGTAATCATGGATAGCGATGCCGATATAGCTCGGATAAGGGGAGAGGCTTTCCTTGACCTGTTTCAATTCCGACTCCATAAGTGAAGAATTCGACTTATAAAAGGTCGTATAATCGGCTTCCTTACTGGACAGCGTATCCACGGCAATAACCGCCTGTTTCTTCAGTGTAGCTGCTTCTAAAATGATGGATTTGGCTACGGCAATGATGCCATTGCTGCCGAGTGCCTTATTCCGATAAGCCATAATGACGACACTATCCGCCTTCTCCAGCAGCCACGCGCTAAAGGAGTAGCTGGATCCCGGAACGGTAAGCGTGTTTATCCAAAAGGGAATATCGAAGGCCATCGTCATGCTGCGATCCGTGTTTGTCACTTCCGATTCAATGAATCTAATTGTAGCCATCCACCGTTCGAGCACCCAGGTTTGATTCGTCTTCCACAGACCCAATGTGTAGGGCTCAATATCAAAATGGAAGCCTTGGAAGCGTTCGATAGCACCTACCGAAGCGTTATATTGCGTAACCGCTGCAATCCATTGCTTGATATAGATATGCTTATCTTCATAAATCCAATCCGATTGGCCAGCCAGCGCCTCAACCTTGATGCCCTGCTCATTCGCTCTGCGTATGAAATTACGGTAAACATCCTGAGCCGGGTATGTTTTTTCATAGCGCAGATAGATGGCAGTCAGTTTTTGCTTCGCAGCAAACGCGAGGATGCTATCACCATCCGTCTCAATCAGCTTGCTGTCCCAGATCCAAGTGGACCTTTGCGCTTTATCCGCCGAAGTGATTAGTACCAAATTCCGTTCTCCCACCCAATCGACATCGGCCCCGAGGCTCTCACTAACCGCTCTCAGCGGAACCATGGTTCGGTCATTTTTCAAGACAGCCGGAGCATCTACTTCCACCTGCTTGCCGTCAACCGAAATAATCTTTTGACCAATAGTTAATAATGCTGTAGCGTGCTTGCTGCGAAAGGTCACCTGTTCCAAGGAAGGATTCCATTCCACTTTAGCACCTAGTTTTTCAGCAATTTCTCTTACCGGCACCATCGTACTACTCGTCTGTTCATCGATGTATGGTTGGACATCCGTGAAGACAATCTTTTCCCCGTTGACCTGCACCCCAAGCTCCGTGTTAAGCGAGTACACCGGAAAAAATAATGGAACGCTTGTTAAGATTTGAATAAGAATCAAGCATACAATCGTCTTTCTCATAGGGACGAACGGATTAAACCACGCTATATTCAAGCTCTTCCTTGACCACCTCTACAATGCCTTCCACATAACCAGACAACTCCCTTTCATCCGGTCCCTCCGCCATCACACGCACGAGTGATTCCGTGCCCGAAGGCCGCACCAACACACGGCCACGGCCGGCCATCTCACTTTCCACCTGACGGATGACGGTATCAATGCGACGATTGCCTTCTAGCTTGGATTTATGGTTCACACGCACATTAACCACCAACTGAGGGTATTTGACAACGGGGGACACCAGTTCGGACAAAGGCTTCCCTTCTTGCAGCATGACCTGCAGCAGTTGAACGGCCGATAACAGGCCATCTCCTGTCGTGGAATGATCCAGTAAAATGATATGTCCAGAGGACTCTCCGCCTAAGTTGTAGCCGCCACTTTGCATCGCTTCCATAACATGCCGGTCTCCGACCTTGCTTTTTAACGAATCGAGACCGATGCTTTGCAGCGCTTGATGAAAGCCAAGGTTGCTCATGACGGTAGAAACGACAGTATTTTGTCTCAGCTGTCCCTGCTTGGCCAGTCGAGCGGCAAGGATATAGAGGATGTGATCCCCATCCAGAATCTCGCCTCGTTCATCAACCGCAATTAGCCGGTCCGCATCACCGTCGAACGCAAGTCCCGCATGAGCCCCCTGTTCCAGCACGGCCTTACGCAAATGCTCTGGGTGCGTTGAGCCGCAATCCTGATTAATATTTAAACCGTCTGGCTGATGATGCAATAGAATAGTCTCCGCTCCCAGTTCCGCGAATAGCTGCGGAGCTAGGAAGGAAGCCGCCCCGTTCGCACAATCGAGCACGATTTTGCATCCTGACAGCGGCGTCGCAGCCGTCGACTTCACGTAGCTCACATAGTCCTGTGCGCCCTGCGGATCATCACGCAAGGTGCCAATACCCGCTCCCGTAGGGCGGGAAATCCGATGCTCGTCACCCTGTAAGCGGCTCTCTACTTCCGCTTCCCACGCATCCGGCATTTTGAAGCCGTCGCTGCCAAAAAATTTAATCCCGTTATCCTCCACCGGATTATGAGATGCGGAGATCATCACCCCTGCAGCCATGCCTGATTGCCGTGTAACATAAGCCACACCAGGCGTCGGTATTACGCCCAGCTTTACGGCATCCGCCCCGGCCGATAACAACCCGGCAGCCAACGCTGCTTCCAGCATCTGCCCGGAGATGCGGGTATCCCGTCCGATGACGACGGTGGGCCGACGGCCTTCACAGCTGCGCGTCAGCATATAGCCAACGATAAGCCCTAATTCAAAAGCCAGCTCTGGCGTTAATTCGCGATTGGCAACCCCTCTGACTCCATCTGTACCGAAAATAGCTCCCATATCAGCTCTCCTCCTTATCACTTATTAGGCAAAAATCCCCATATGTTCATAAAAGGCTCGATTCGCCTCCTCCAATTGTTCAGGGGTGTTAATCCCCATCACTTCTGTCGGATCGTCGAGGATCATCGCCTCGAATTTCTTCTGGCCACCGGCAATACCGGTCTGTCGCATGACCTTCACGATATCGGTCAAGTAGTATTCCTGCTGCGCATTGTGATTGGAAATGCCAGGGAGCGCTTGAAACAAGCTTTCATTATCGAAACAGAAAATCCCTGTGTTAATTTCGTTAATCAGTTTCTGCTCAGCAGTTGCGTCTTTCTCTTCAATGATATCGACAACTTCGCCGCTTGTAGGATTTCGGATAATTCTTCCATACCCGGTTGGATCGGGAACGATCGCGGTCAACACCACACCAGCACTTGTGTGTGCCCGCTGGGCCGCCAACAGCATTTCAATGGTGGATTGTCGGATGAGCGGCGTATCGCCCGTAAGCACCAAAGTCGAGCCACTGCGGTTACGGAGCAGAGGCTCAGTCTGATGAACGGCATGTGCCGTTCCAAGCTGATCCTCCTGCTGGACATAGGTAACCCGCGCTCCCAAGCACTTCTTCACCAGCTCTCCCCGATGACCGATCACTGCCAAAATCTTAGTGATCGGCATCGCTTCCAGCTTGCCCACCAAACGGGCGATCATCGGAACGCCTCCGACGGGATGAAGCACTTTGGGCAGCTCCGACTTCATCCGTGTGCCCTTCCCTGCAGCTAACAAAATAGCGAATGCTTCCATGTGTGGTTCAGCTCCCCTCTGGATGGTTATTCAACCGTTACGCTTTTGGCCAAGTTGCGCGGTTTATCAATATCGTTCTCCAGAGCCAGGGAGGCGTAATAGGAGATTAACTGAAGCGGTACGACGGCCAATATTGGTGCCAGAAGATGGTGGGACGGCGGGATAAAGCAAATTTCATCGACGCTATTCAGCAGCCCCACATTGCCTTCCACCGTAATCCCCATGACATGCGCTCCACGCGCCTTAACTTCTTTAATATTGCTAACTGTTTTTTCGTACAGATCCATATGTGTAGCCAGCGCAATCACTGGCGTATCCTTCTCGATCAGCGCTAATGTGCCGTGCTTTAGCTCTCCAGCTGCATAAGCCTCCGAGTGGATATAAGAGATTTCCTTCAATTTGAGAGATCCCTCAAGTGCAACAGCGTAGTCCAAGCCCCTTCCGATAAAGAATAGGCTGTCCGCATCTTTGATCGATTCCGCATATAGCTTCACGTCATTGGCGTTTTCCAGCACCTTCTCCACCTGAACGGGAAGGGCCTTCAAGCCTTGGACCAGCTTCGTATGAAGCTCGGTAGACAGCGTCTGTCTTTCCTGGGCCAAGTAAATGCTGAACAAATAGAAGGCGAGCAGCTGAGCGGTATACGCTTTGGTCGATGCCACGGCAATTTCCGGGCCAGCCTTCGTTGCGATAACATAATCCGCATCTCGCGCCACAGAACTGGTTGGTACATTCGTAATGGCTAACACTTTAGCACCTTGTCTTCTGCTCTCTTGCATAGCAGCAAGCGTATCCGCTGTCTCCCCAGATTGGCTCACGACGATAACGAGCGTTCGCTCCGTGATGATCGGGTCACGATATCTGAATTCCGATGCAATATCGCACTGCACCGGGATTCGCGTTAGCTTCTCAAGAACCGTGCTGCCGACTAGTCCGGCATGGAAGGCGGTGCCGCAAGCCACGATAAAGATTTTATCCACATGTTGGAACGCGCCTGCTGCGTGCGCCAATTCCGGGAAAATCACTTCGTTCTGGTCGTTGATGCGCCCGAGCATCGTATTGCGCAGGGTTAACGGTTGTTCGTGAATTTCCTTCAGCATGAAGTGCTCAAACGGTCCCTTTTCCACCTGATCTGCGCTCCAATCAATATGCATCAGCTTACACGCCGCCGGTTCCCCTGTCTCGACCTTCGTAATGGAGACACCCTCCTGTGTAAGGATGGCCAAATCGCCATCCTCCAAAATATAGACCTCACGGGTATGCTCAATAAGAGCGGAGATGTCCGAAGCCATGAAGTATTCTCCCTGACCCGCCCCAATAACAAGCGGACTCGATTGTCTAACCGCGACAAGCTTATCCGGCTCATACTCCGTCATGACACCAAGGGAGTAAGACCCCTGCAGTCTCTGAATGACCGCAAGCATGGCGGTGAAGAGGTCGCCTTCATAATGCTCAGCAAGCAAGTGAGCAATGACCTCGGTGTCGGTCTCAGAAGCAAAGGTGACGCCTTTTTGCTCCAGTTCTATTTTCAGCTCCATGTAGTTTTCCACAATGCCGTTATGCACGACTGTAAATTTACCCGACATATCCGTATGCGGATGGGAGTTTACATTCGACGGTCTGCCGTGCGTAGCCCAGCGCGTATGCCCGATGCCCATCGATCCTTTCAACGGCTGTTTATCCAGCTGAACTGATAAGTTGGCCAGACGTCCTTCCGCCTTGCTAATCTTGACCTGATCCTGCTCTAGGACAGCGATCCCCGCAGAATCATACCCTCTGTACTCCAACTTGCTTAATCCGCTGAGCAGAATCGGCTGTACATCTCGCTTTCCAATATATCCTACAATGCCACACATCGTTGTTTTCCCCTCTCTCTTCTAGGATGCGCTTAAACGCCTACAGCGATCTTCACTTCTCGCTTGCGAATACCCGTACCCAATCTATAAATATTGTCCCCTTGAATATCGACAAAAGCGTTGCGCGTATCGATGATCGGCACGCCAAGCTCCGCGAGCTCACGGTTGTTGAAGCAGCGGTGATTCGTAATCAGCACCATGCCGTCATATTCGGCAAAAGCGGACAGATCGTAGTTCACAGATTGTACCGTCTCACCATCTTTATCGAGGAAGGAAACGGCATGTGGATCGTAATAGTCCACTTTCGCTCCGCTCTCCCGAAGAAGCTCGTACAGCTCCAGCCCCGGCGATTCACGGAGATCATCCACATCCGGCTTATACGCCATGCCTAGAATAAGAATCTTTGAATTACGGATGGATTTTGCATACATGTTAAGAATCTGCGAAGCTTTATATCGGACATACTCCGGCATATTATCATTAATAGATTGTGCGAGTTCGATGAACTTACTGTAAAAGCGGAATTCCTTGGCTTTCCACGATAAATACATCGGATCCAGCGGGATGCAGTGACCGCCGATGCCAGGTCCTGGATGGAACGGCATAAAGCCGAACGGCTTCGTCGACGCTGCCTTAATGACCTCCCAGACGTCAATGTCCATTTTGTCGCACATCATGGCCATTTCGTTAATGAACGCAATGTTAATACTACGGAACGTATTTTCCAGCAGTTTGGACATCTCCGCTACTTTCGGCGAGGAGACAGGTACAACGTCCTTCACTACGTGGCTGTATAAGGTTACGCCGAGGTCAATACACGATTCCGTCGTACCACCGATAACCTTTGGCGTATTAAAGGTGTTGAATTTGGGATTACCCGGATCGACCCGCTCCGGCGAGAAACAGAGGAAGAAATCCTTGCCTACCTTAAGTCCTTGCGCTTCCAACTCAAACTGGATGAGCTCCTCCGTCGTTCCCGGGTAGGTGGTGCTCTCCAAGATGATCAAAGCTCCGCGCTTTAGATTCTTTTTAATTTCACGGACTACACTCTGAATATAAGAGGTATCCGGATCTTGGTTTTCACTAAGTGGTGTCGGTACGCAGATGGAGATCGCATCCAGCCTTTGAACGGTATGGTAGTCGTCGGTCGGAATAAACCGGCCGGACTCGATCGCTTTCGCCACTTCTTCGCTCGGAACGTCTTGAATATACGATTGGCCGCTTTGAAGTGACTCTACCTTCCGGAAATCGAGATCGATGCCGTATACGGTAAACCCGCCCTTCGCCATCTCCATGCAGAGAGGCAGCCCTACATAGCCGAGACCGATGACCCCGATTTCGGCCGTTTTTGTCTGAAATTTATATTTTAATTGGTTATATGCGTTCATTATGATTCCACCCTCTCACGTTTTCTCGTTTTATTGGCTCAGACGGGAACTTAGTTTTTTAATTCTCCACTCCAGCTCCGAAATGGAGAAGGGCTTCGTCACATAATCGGATGCGCCCAATTCGAAGGCACGGTCCATACTTTTCGGCAGCTGCTTATCGGTAAGAACGATGACTTGTCCTTCGCCGTCATAATCCCTCTTGATTTTGTCGATCAACTGGTACCCGTCAAGAATTGGCAGGTTCAGCTCCGTAATCACCAAGTTCGGCATTGTTTTCTCAAATTTCTCGAGCGCTTCACTGCCGTCCTTCGCCTCTTCTACCTTGTAACCGTTGATCTCAAGACGCAGCTTGACGAACTCTCTGCTCACCTCGTCCGGATCGGCGATGAGAATCGATGTAATTCCCTGCTGAACCCCATGATTCATGAACAGGTGAATATCTTTGCTCTCCCCTTTCCCTAGCAGCGTCGTCTGGAGCATCTGTGACATCGATTGTTCCGTCAGCTCCCCACTCTCTGGGAAACTTGCGACGACCGTCTGACCTTCGAGCAAATCTTGCTGGTCTAGGAACTCTTTGAGCACGAGCGATGCATAGTGGGTATTAATAAGCTTTTGCCCAGACAGAACGATTCCGAGAAGGCCACTTGGATCCAAGTAGAAGCAATGAAGGGTTGCCTCCGGCTCAAAGCCGCTCACATAGGACTGCATTTGTTCCAGTACCTTCTGGCCCACCGCTGCGCATGGCGCAAGGATCATCCCGCATGGAGCACCCTTTTCATAGGAAACCTGAACCTTTTCTGCTAATTGCAACATGGCTTCTTGAATCGGATCATGAACTAATACCGCCATCTTCTCCACTCCTCTTATCTATTTATTAAAATTAGTACGGACCATCGTTCCCCACGAGTTGTTATTTCGCAGGAATTGGACATGTCCGCTTAACCTCCACCAAACACCAATTTGCCGATACCCTGCAAACATTAAGAGGGAATACAAGATCATTTTGTTCAGGTCACGCAGCTTCGGATATCGGCTGAAGGCCGCCTCTTCAATGAATAAGGCCCCCAGGCTTAAGGTAAAACAGGAAAATAAATTGACTAACGAAAAGATAACGACCGTGTGCCAATCCGTCATATTCAGCATCCAGTAGCCTAATATAGCCAACAAGCCGCTGAGGCGGAAATACGGATTCAGTGTTTCAAACACAATGTTATAGGGAAGTGTCAGCAGCCCGAATATTTTGTATTTCGGACGCAACACCATGTGAATACCTTCTTCAATCATATTTTTCAGATTTCCCCGCCCCCAGCGCTTACGCTGGCTGCTCAAGATCCGGTACGAATCAGGGGCTTGTGTCCAGCAAACCGCATCTGGGCAAAACGCTACCCGGTATGGGATTTTATTATCCAAGCAGTAGCGGTGAAGCTTAATGACAATGTTCATATCCTCACCAGGGTAGCCCCCACGGTAACCGCCGACGGCGATGATCTTTTCCTTTTGAAACACACCGAAAGCTCCCGAGATAATAATGAGACCATTGACGGCGCTCCACCCGATCCTGCCGCCGAGAAAGGCTTTCGTATATTCGACGTGTTGCAGCGCCGGCAGCAGCTTGCGAGGAAATTGAACATCCTTCACAATGCCATCTTCCACCGTGCAGCTGTTCACGATTCGAACATTGCCCCCAACAGCGATCGTTTCCTCGGGGTTCTCCATGTAGACCCTGGCAATCCGCGTTAAAGCGTCCTTTTCAAGCAAAGAATCCGCATCAATCGTGGAAATCAACGCATAGTGGGAGAGGTTGATACCTGCATTTAGCGAATCCGCCTTCCCGCCATTTTCTTTATCTATGAAAAAAAGATTGGGATACTCGGGATTATGGTACACCCCTCTAATTTTTCCGGTCTTAATGGAACTGGAAAGCACCGGATGAACAAGCTCCAGCTTGAATTCTTCAAGCATGCACTTTAAGGTCCCATCCTGTGAACCGTCATTGACGACGATCACCTCATATTCCGCATAATTGAGCGCAAGCAGTGACCTTACGTTCTCAATAATGGTTAACTCCTCATTATAGGCCGGTACCAACAGGGATACCGGCGGGAGCTGGCTGGAACTGGATAGCTTATTGATCCGATTGTATTGGATTCCCCGCTTAAGCGAGAAAATATGCCGAACCGAGAATCCAAAGATAAAATAATAGAGCAGTGTGACGAGAATAACGTAAAAGATCGCGACATAGCTGTAATAGAGCAAAAACTCCCTTAACCCGTGCAGGAATGAACCCAACACTACTTGATAACCGAAAACCCACATGTTTACACTACCCTCCTATACGACACGATAGATACGTTTAGACCTGTTAAATACTTTGTCATAGGTGTACATCAGTGTGTTATATTGCATGAGCTTATCCCAATTATGCAGCTGCATAGACAGATGCTTGATCTCATCATCAATCAGCTGCTGCATGAACTGCCCGCGTTCCATCCCTTGAACCGCTGCTGCACTTTCACAAAGCGCCACCATACCAGCTTCTCCCAAATGGAGCAACCCTTTGGCCGACGCATACACGATTCGCTGATCGGCGTCGCTCAGACTGGTTTTCATCAGCTCGATGTAAGCCGTACTTTTGATGTCGGCCAAAGCTTCTATCGTCAATCGACGAATGCCCAGATTGGGATGACTCAACAGCTTGCTAACAACATTTCTAGGCAGCAGACGGGAGCTTTTCAGGTACAAATCCACCGCTTTGAATTGAATGTCTTCGTGCTTGGAGTCCATAAGACGATAAACCGCAGAAGCTGCTGCCGGATCTGTGTAAACATTGAGCCCAATCAACCCAATCCGAACGTAAGCTGGATCCTGACGACTCACATAGCCCGCGTACAAGGAACCTGCATCCACGTCCGAATCGGCGATCATATCCACAATCAGTTCGTAGCATTTCTTGTTGTGCTGAAGCAGCGTCTGAACCATGGCTCCGAGCTCCTGCTGGCTGCGGGAACACTTGGCGACAGCTCGGGCTACCACAAACAGCGACGAATTGAGCGGATGCACCTTTAACATGTCCAGTAAAACCGGCACCGCCTCCTTCACCCGCATGCATCCCAAATGATACGCGGCATCCAGCTTCACTGGATAAGATCGGCTGCTCAAGCGCTCCATATGATGCTGCACGAGCCCCAAATCTACGCAAAGCTGAGCCAGCTTGTGCCGCTGTTCGCCGGAGAAGATTTCCATCATATCATTCAGCTTCTCCTGCATCGCCTCCCTTTCCACCGGATTCATCGTCCAGGGAGGGACTCTTAACGGCTCTCCCCCATCCAGATTCGCTTGAACATAAGTTAGGTAATCCTTAAACTTTATTTGGAATCGGTCGTTCAGCTTTCTCCTTCTTATACTTCTCACTTTGATGGCATAAATGATGACCACACAAACTAGATTAAAAGCCAAAATGATATATAACGCTTGTATGGCTGCATTAAGATTGGTGTACACACCTGCACTCTCCTCTTCTTTAACTGCTCGATGGAACGGTACTGGTAACGGGTCCGTTGATCTTATGCAACGCCTCTTTCAAGATGTAGTAACTTTGTTTCGGCCGTTCCACGTAATTCACTTTATATTCCCAGCCCTGCCATGTGTATAGCGGCATCGTGGACACCTGCACCTGCTGCGCCGAAGCTGAGCTGTCTCGACCAATAACGCTATCATTCTTCACAATCCATGGAACAAAGCGAACACCTTTCACGTGCGTCATTTCAAATTTATTCTTACTCGGCTGTTTGTAGTTGATAACGCTCAGCGAGCTTGGATCACTGAATCCCAGCAGCATCCACGGGATTCGCATTTCGAGCACCTGCCCTTGCACTTGCCACATCGCCTTCGAATTGTATTCGGCGCGCGACGGATCACTGTAGCCTCTCTCTAAAAGGCCAACCTCTACATCCCCGAAGGGGTGATCCACCCGGGAGTCGGGATGTTCCAGTAGATAATTGACAGCCAGCTTCCAAGGTTTAAAAATCCCCGAGTCATCCTGCTTTTCCTTCGGATCGATGTCCGGCAGTCCGGAACGCTCATACAAGCGAGCATGAATATCGTAATTGGAAGCAATCGTCATGCGGCTTTTATTTTCGTCGGACAGCTCGATCAATGTTTCCAATCCTTCATCAAGCGTCATGCCGTGAAGCTCAGGACCATGGCGATTGCCACCGGGCAGCGTATCCGCCCCGAAATAGATGCTTTCCTTGGACGGGTCGAACGGCTCAGATAACTTGGCCTGCAAGTACAGGTAGCCTTCGTCATGCGTGGCCCAAATCTCCTCAAAGCCAGGAGCTTGCACATCCAGCTTCGTCTTATCCTTTAGCTTGTTCCAATCCGAGGCGTCCCCATCGATATGAATCGCTTCGTCTTTGCCCGGGAACATCCCGAGCACCCCGAAGAACGACTCATTCGTCAGCGTGTTATACCAGTACGCCCGGCGATCTGCTTCATCATAGCGTTGCGTGTTCCACGTCTTCTTAAACCATTCGTCCTGCCACGTGAACAGAATCGCTCCGGCATAGCCAGACTCGTGAATCTGCCCCAGTAATTCCGCATCAATATCTCCCTGCTGCTTCTCGCTATGACCACCTTGATTGCGGCCGAGCGTACCCAAGTGGGCTACACCGACGGAAGCCGGCACGCCATACTCCGTCACCATGACCGGCAGATTGGGATGCGCTTCTTTTAATTTATTCAGATACGTGTAGTAACTATCGATTTCACCTTTGCTATTGGTCTTTTCCTGAAACGACTTATCAAAGGCAAAGAAATCCGGATAATACGGATACACATGATACGAGGCAAAATAGCCCGCCTCCCAATTCGCCGCCTCAATATGCGTTGGATCGACACTAACCAGATCCTCTTCAACCAAAGGTTCGCCCGGATGCGTGAGCGGATCTGTCGTCACCCAATTGGCAAAAGCCATGGGATGCTGCCAGCCATACTGAATTTCCGTTTGCGCCGCCGTGTCGACCATCAAGGCCAGCCACTTTTCAAAAGCGTTCGCCCCTGGTTTGTTCCGGAAATATTTCCCCTCATAGTCTGGGGTGTCCTTGTGCAAATCATTGGTCCCCTTCACCATCTTCGGATCCCATTCTGTCCCGATAATCCAGCCCATGAGATAAGGACCTGCATTATAGGTATAGGCACCTCCGGCTTTTCCCGAATGCGGCTCGGGCGTGAGTGTCGTCTTGCCATAGACCGCCGCAACCGCGTCTTTAATCTCTTGCTCGAATTTCGTCTTGATCTTAGGATCGAAGGCATCCTGCCCTTCAATCAGCTGTTCCTCGGGGCTCCATACGCCCTGAAGAAAGAAAAGCGGATTTTTCTGATGTTTCATGTTGTATTTGGAGAGCGCCTCGTAAAACTCAGGCATCATAATCGTATACACCCGGATCACATTCGCACCCATGTCCTGAATCATGCCAAACCATCTCTCGTACTCGTCCTCCGAAATGACCAGCTCTCCAGGAAAATGTCCAGGGACCGTCGCCCCCATATTAATTCCCTTGGCAAAATAGGGCTGCCAGGCTTCATTCGTGTATTCTTCTACATTCGTTCCTTCGGTCTTAAACTTCACATGTATGCCGCTAGCCAGCGTCGTGCTTTCGATTCTGACCAAAAGCGGACGCAGCCAATAATAAAGCGCACCGGCTACAATCACGAGGACAAGACCTAACCTTACCAACAATTTGAGCCACTTGCGCATCATATTCACCTTCGATTATTTGCTGAGTTCATCTGTCTATTGCCATGGTACGACAGGAAAGTGCAAATGTCTGTTTTCAAAGTGTTAAACATTATGATCATTTCAAGATGATTGTGTTCGTTGTTGGAACTTTGTTATGAATGAGTTAAAAGATTATGATCAAATTGTTAAAATGGAATAATTTTGTGTAAATGGGAGAGATATAGGGAAATAAGGGGTGAATTTGGCGGATGTTGGGGGAGTATGGGAATGAGTAGTTAAAATTATTGATGCGTAATCTAACTAGCTAAAACAAAAACACCTGATTGGGGAATCAGGTGTTCTTCGGGCTTTTTATTACTTTCTAAAATCCATTTACATATTCCGAACCGTAATTAGCATCACCTAAGCTGAACATATTGTAATGCGTAGTTGTAGCATTATTTAGTTGAGCTGCTGCATTTTTGCTTATCTGTAGTCTTGACGCTGTAGCATAAAATGCTGACGTAAAACTTACAAATGTATTTAGCGCATTAGCATAAGTTGCTACTACAGCTACCCATCCTACAGGACCAGTACCAAAACCTTGCACTAATAATATAAATGAGGCAAGAGCTGAAGCCCAACCTACAAGTTCTGAAAAAGTATTAGCTTCTAAATCATCAACAATATATCTCTCATAAGTATTTATTTGTTGTTTAAAAGTAGAAAGCCTTTGAGCTTTTGCAGTACTAGAACCAGTGCTTCCGTGTAACACAGTATACTTGCTATTTTCGCCAGCATGCCCCAGAACTTGCACAGTAAAATCTCCATTAAGAATGTTATGTCTATAATAGTTATCATACGCACCACACGATTCAACTCCATTAGCAGATGAAGGACATGTGCTAAAGAAATCACTTGATAATGTATTAGTTGGAAGAGTGGTATCAATGAAAGTATCACTAGTAGTTTTCATAACTACTTCTTTTGACGCTTTTTCGGCAGCTTTTTGTTTAATTTCATTTAACTCTTCAGAAGTAATGCCTCGAATTTCTTTATAATTTCCTTTAGGAAGTTTCGAAACTTTACCTTCTACTTTATCCAATATCGTTTTTTCTTGAGAAGGATCTAATTTAACTTGCTCAAATGTGTCTTTACTATTAATAGCTGGCATTAATAAAGAACTATCGTTAAGTCGTTCCGATACTTCTGTGCCTTCACTTTTAATGAGTGCTTTGCCGGTAATAAAATCATTAGAAGCTTCATCATTTTTTATGACAGTTTTTATATAATTTCAATTTATCATAGTGATCTGATGTTTATTTTATTTCTGAAGATACAGTCTCTCCCTTACCAACAAATACATTTGTTACCGCGTTTACAACTTCATAGCCTGTTTTCTCGTAATATCCTTCAGCATTTTTGGTATCCGAATAGGTCTCAATTACGTAGGATTCAACCGTTTTAAAGGGCGTTGTCGCTTTAGCTAGACTCTCCCCTTGTGAACTTTCTGCTGATACTGGTTGCAGTGCGGTTACACTAATTATTGAACCTATACATACTGCAGTAATGAATTTCTTAGCTGTCATCATTCCTCTTTTCTCTCTTCTCAACATAATTTCTCCTTTTTTGGTAAAATTTTAAAGAACAATGGCATAATACACTACTATCAAATGTCGAAAGAATAGGAAAAAAATACCAATTATAGTAAATCATCTACATAATGGATGATAATGATGGTACAATACTTGTATAAATATGTTTTATAAGGAGGATGCAAGGATGAATAAATATATTTCTTATATCGTATTTAGTGTTATAGCGATATTAATACCGTTAATAGGATTATTATATGGCTATTGGGATGCCAGCCGGCCAAAAATTGGACCTGTTGGTGATGGCACACAAGTGGCTTTTACTCCTGCTCAACTTGCTGCAAACATCGGTGTAATGCTTACAGGTGTTCTTAATTTAGCTGTTGCCATTAAAAAATATTTAGATTATAAAAAATCAAAAGAAGAAGACAATCAAAGCCTAAATGACTGAAGATTAGGAGCACTTTTCTTTTGGTCCTCTTATAGCTGTGCTGCGCAATGACAACTGAACAAAGAATGCCCGATCGCGAACCTAACCAAACAACACAAAATATCCTTACGTGAATTATCTAGGTTATCTGATGTAAGGCATGTAGCATTAAGTGAGTTATCCAATGGAAAAAGGGAAAATATGAATTTCTCTCATATTGTTAGGATTGCTGATGCTTTAAATATTGAGGATATACGGGAGATTATTGATCTTGTTGAGGATAATCAAGAAGAGTAAGTACATGGTACAAAATAAAAGCCTACTTGAGTCATTGACTGAACTGGAGCAGGCCTTCTTATTTTTATAAGATTAAACAGATCTCGTCTGCCTACACTTAGGGAATGTGGAACAGCCCAAGAACGCCTTGCCTTCTCTCCCTTTCCTCGTAACCATAGGAGCACCACATGTACATATTGTTTCATTAGTAACTGCGACTTGAGCTTGGGATCTTTGTACTACTTTTTGAACTGTATCTTTGACAGGTTGTACCTTTATCTTCTTGTTCGTTGGTTGCCATTTTCCCCATGATTTCAATTTCTGCTCTACAACCGCCCCATGCCAATAATCAACTTTGAATTGTTCAGCTTCTTTTTTGGCAGGTTCCGTTAAATCCGAAGTAGTGATTAGTAACGATAAGATACAATCATGATTCCTTTTAGCTCCGACCAGTTCCCGAACAATTTGTACACCAACAGTGTTATGGTTTGCGTAGCATTTGGCTTGTACAGCTGTCTTCTCACCACGTTGGTCAATAATGACTAGATCTACTCCCCCATCCTTACCACCTATACCAACTTCTTTAACCTCATAGCCTTTATCCCGAAAATAAAGCGCAAGCAATCGTTCGAACTCTGCTCCAGATAAGCGATCGAGCGAACTACTTAATATTTCATCATCTGATCTATTTTGTACCATTCGAGGCCTTTGAACTTTAACACTACTAGATTTTATTTTCGTTTTCTTGGCTCTGCCTCGTTTCTTTCTAGAGAGTAAACCAAATACAACACCAAGAGCGACGGCGGAGATTAACATTCCTATAATCATCCCTGTAACTGTCCAGTCTTTAACGAAATCCTTTATTTCATCAGACCTCTCAGAGCTTGTAAATAAAATAAAAACGGCTCCAATGAACCAGACTAGTGTCGCAAGCTTCTCGTGCAACCAATTACTTAGAAAACGGTAATAAAGCAATGCTCCTATAAATGTAAACAGAGCAATACACATGGCAATGAAATAAAATGGGGCAACAAAACTTTGAATTGCTAATTGAGATAGATCGCTATTCATAGGTGTGGATTCTTTTCCAATCTTAAATAGGGGAGTAGATTTCTGGATAAATTCGACATTATGTTACATAAATCCTTCCATTTTGTAATATAAAAAAAACACCCTGTAGTCGGGTGCTTCCTCCTGAGACTCTCATTTACCCCTTATCAAGAAAGGTATTCCCTTTGGACATTTGCTTGGAGATAACGTCGACAATATAAGTTATAATTTTCTTTTTGGTTTTCCATTTTCGTACCTTCCTTACTGGATCCAGGCCGTTATTCAATACAATATCTATAAGAATCTCAACTTCATATGTATTTAATTGATCTCTTAAACCCTCAGGGCCTCCTGTTGAAAAAATTGCAAAAATATCAGGCAAAGGAATTGCTTCCGAAACAACCGACTTAACTTCCATTTGTACCGCGCGTTTCCCTTGAGAATTTTTTCTTTTAGAAAAGTTGATACCTTCGAATATCCATTTCGCGAATTGTTCATCTTGTTCAATTTTCTCAGCAAGTCTGATAAATATCGTTGAAAGTTGTTTTCTAAAGTTAGCATCACTAAATTTGGACATAAGTTTGAAGTTCCTCCGCCAACCTTTGAAAGGATTGATATAGGTAATCACCATTATTTCCGTACTTTTGTTTAAGTGTATTAATCCCTTCGGCATCGAAATAAGTAGCGTCAGCTGCCTTGGAAGCCAAGGGAATTCTTGTTTCAAACAACCGGGGTAGTAGACCTTGTTGCACTTGAGATTCTAAACTTCGTAGTGTTAAGTTATGGCGGTTAACATTAGAACGATACATAGAGGCAATAACACCTAAAAGCTTTACTTCACCATCAGATTTCTTCCGATTAAAGTTCTTTACGCTTGAGATAATTTGTGGAATACCGTACGTTGACAAATGATCAGGAATCGTCGGGATCAGATACCAATCGCTAATATTCAATCCATTCTGTGTAACGATTCCTAAATTAGGAGGGCAATCAATCAAGACAATATCATAGTTCTCCAATTGTTGATTTACGGCATTTTTTAACACGTCAAATGGACGAATTAGAGCTGTTTGCCAAATATGAATGAGCCTATCTTGTATTTTCACAAAATCTAAACTCGAAGGTAGCAAATGCAATGTGTCCAGCCCACCATGCAAATTGGATGTCTTACGAACAATGCTACTTTCAATTTCAAATGTATATGTATCATCAATATGATCTTTAAATAATGCATGAAGCGTTTGTCCGTTTTGATTTCTTTTGGTCCACTCATCTTCGCCAATCAAAGCCACCGTTGAATTCGTCTGTGGATCTAAATCAATCACTAATACACGTTTATTATGTTCAATTGCTAGAAATTCCGCTAAGGCAACTGTGATCGTTGTTTTTCCAACGCCACCCTTTAGATTAATAATACTTATCACTTTTGGCATCCACATTCCCCCTTAATTTTCATCCTTCCTAAATGTATTGTTACGGAGGTTGTCCTCATGTTAAAAATTTGGTCCATGCTGGAGTATAAATAAAAACCGATTAAAACATAAAAAAGCATAATCCAGCCTAAGTTTCAGGTGGGTTATGCTTATAAATTCATTCAATTCCACTTAGTAGACATTGACTCTGGTGATCTTCTGTTTAAAATGATCTAATCGCCCTCATAATCTTTTGAATGATACCCCGCAGCTTCTTCAGCAGCTAGCAACACACTACTCGTATAAGGTATGTATATAAACTCCTGTTTCTTCTTCATCCTCTGTGTTAAATATGCTTTCAGTTCTGGATCAACGCAGTAAATGTAGCATCCCTTTTGCCCTCTAGTCATTAAAGTACGATATGTATTTTTAATGATCTGATCGGCGATCCCTATTGCACGATCTCTATCTTCCTTGTACATTTTCTTAAATCCTGAAAGTGACTTATCCGTCTTTGCACGTTTAAAAGGATCCGTTATTAATACGCCATTCGCATAACGCAAATCCTCACCGATAATGACACCAACATAATTAAATTCAAGTCCTTGTGAAGTATGAATGCATCCAGCTTGTTCTACTGATTCTGGATCAATTGCCCATGTTGTCGTATTATCCAAGTTCCAACTCATATTAAAATTATGCTCTGCAATAGTTATGTCATGAATATCACCGTTACTTTTGCCGTTTGATTTCCAATCCCAACAGTAACCTGCAACAATTCTTGCTTTATTATCAATTTGATTCTTCTCAATTATTTGTCTTCTGAGTTCGTTAGGGTCATCGAAGATTTGAAAGTCATACTCAAAATCAAAACCATCAAAATTCGCTGTCTCACGAATGCCTAATACATCATCTCGTCAATCATTGTAAACTCATCATTGCCATCTAACATTCCTACTAAGGCGTCTTGAAGTGATTTCGATGGTTTAATTTTCCCGTGTTCAATAAGATACAACAGATTCTTCCGGTCAGTCTTCTTAATATAAAGAGAAATAAAACCCCTTAGTTTTAAGGCATCTCCTTTAGTAAATACGGGTGCTTCTGTAACATATTTTTCATACTGTTCATTGGTTAGTGGATCATTGATTGGCTTCACATAGTTATGCAAATAAGCACAAGGGTAAATAGAGATTTGTTCGTTTCTTACCGACTCATTATATTCTGTGATTAACTTGGCATAGGACCAAGCCTGATAAGATGGATGTGTCGTTTCCCTCAAGCGACGACCAAGATACGTTTGCACAATGCCATCCTTTTTATCAACACTACTTAAATTCTGCCATTGTTTTAACTCAATGATGACGACTGAACTCTGATTATCTGCATCTAGTCCAGTAAGTATGAAATCTATTCTTCTAGAGTTAGAAGGCACCTTGTATTCGATTGCAATTGTAATATCATCTGGAATATCGGACGTATTAAGAACTTTATACATATAATTCATAGCAGAAGTTCCACCTATTTTTTCTACTAATACATCATGAATCCTTACCGCGATACTATCCTCAGTCACATGATTCATAAACTCTTCCTTGGTAGCCTCATAAATAATCATAGAATAATGTCCTCTATTCTCATCCCTCAGTATATTTTTTAGATGTACCTTTAAATTTCTCAATGGGATACTTCTCAGCATTTTTCTTTAATTTATGTACTATCGCATGTTCTACATCAATCTCTAAATCGTGGGCTATCATAAGGGCATAAATGAGTACATCAGCTAACTCATCTTGAATTTGCTCTTTATTTTTATTTACTGCTTCAACACTTTCTTTCCATTGAAAATTCTCGAGTAATTCACTCGCTTCCAATGTTAGCGAAATAGCTAAATCTTTAGGGTTATGGAATTGTTTCCAATCTCTCTCATCGCGAAATTCAATGATTTTCTTTATGATAGCATCCATATCGTTATCCTCCATCCTACTCCACTTCAATCCCCACAACCGAACTCCCCTGATCCACATGCTCCCGATCCAACGTCACCTTCACCTTACCCGCACGCCGCTTCTCACGCCAATCCCTTAGCTCCTCTTCCGTTTCCAAACGCAGCTCAGAAACTTCCTTAGCTCTATTAAATATATAATCCGTCGTATATAAAATCCGATAAATCCCATGCCCCGCGGGAACGATAGCGGTCTCTCTTTGGACCCACTTGTCCACTTCAAATACAACATAAAGCTCATCCGTCGCCCCCCGACTTGAGGGAATTGCCGTTATGGCAGAGCGTGGAACAACCTTCCAATCCTTCACTTTCCCATACCAGGAAATACCCGCTTCCTCTATGCCAAACAAACGAATCGACTGGTACAACGCCACATACTCTATACGGGTCAATACTTTATGATCCGTAATATTCCGCAATGGCGTATGATAAAATCCATGCTCCAAAGCAGCCTCCAGCTGAGGCTTTTTACTCAATGCCCCGACCAAGACATTCTTACCAGACATCTTATCCTTGTAGTACTCCTTCGTACCTCTCGGCCTAGTCGTCCGTTCATATGCTTTCTCAGGACTATCCATAATGATCTCATCTAAGAACTTCTCCATCAAGCTCGTTGAATTCGGCAAAAAGGGAAAAGCCCCAATGTTGATAAGCTCAACACTTTTATAGAACTTATGCTGCTGGAACCGCTCCTCATCGTGATACGGAAACAACACATAAGCCCCAAACATGCTCCGCTCATACTCTCGGCCTTGCCCCTCCGAATACACAATCGCATCTCGGTAACGATGCATCGTGTTAATATCATCTTCTTCCGGACCCGGCATCCGGTATCGCTCAAAATAAGGCGTCCCCTCATAAGCCGGATTAATCCGGTATTTGGCATCAAAAATATACTTATACTCTGCCGCGGCATCGTTCTTCTTCAAGGTCAGGACATTATCTGGTCGCTGAGAAAGGGTTGGACTCTTATCTCCCTTAGGCAGCGCATTATAAAAAAGCGTGAAAATCTCGCCATTCACAGGATTCCTATACTCCATCTTAGCCTGCTGCGACTTATCCAGTGTGACGAATAGCCCACTCCGATTGAGTTTAATAATATCTTGTTTAAGTAGTTCATATTTTTTGCTTAAAAGATGGTGAATCTTCAAGAAACACCAATATTCATAGAGTTGAGCCAAATCTTTCATCGATAGTCGGAATAGATCATTCTGGATCGACAAACCTTTTAATAGCATTAAATAATACCGATACACCTCTCGGTACCCTGATGCCATTTGCAAGACTAAGGATATCGACAATTGCCGCATTTCAGCTACATTTAGGAAATCATGTTGCAACAACCGCTGTACATGACTCAGCATTAGGTTCAATTTCCTCGTAAGTTCAGGATCTTCCACGCGACTCTTCTGAGACAAACGTGTTTTAATGTCCTTAAGCTTTTGCCCAATACGTACCAGCACCCATTTCACAAAACGATTCTCAGCCGTATCATAATTAACATGACGCCTGGTTTCTAACATGTGAGTTGGGGTATATCGCTCTCCACTTACCGAAATAATACCGTTTAGCGAGTCTTTCACTAATAGTTGAGGACGCTTTGCTAGGAAGCCTATGTTTTCTTTCCCAGCTCTTTTTACACGTGCAGCGTCTACTAAGCGATTCTCGCTTTGAAGCTTGGAATGTGGTGAGAGCTTAATACGTTCAACAGCCTGAACAAGCTGCGTAAATATATGCTGAAGAATCGTAAAATACTCCGTCAAACTCTGATGATTCGTCTCTTTCAGACCAGTCATGTTAAATGTTTTACGCAAAAAATCAAAAGATAAATTATAAATCTGTGCATTCACGTCGTTAAGAATCATTTGATAGTCGTTCTTATAATCGATTTTGGCTGGAAAAATCTCTAGCTGAAGGCGGAAAATAGCCTCCCCGTTCAAACGAAGCTCCAGTTCGGACTGACCGACTTCATTTTGAAAATTAAGAATCCCCGACAAAATCATCTTCCCTAGCGGTTTAACCGCCTGCCTCAAATGAACATTATCATGGAAAAAGGATAAAGAAATATCCGCTTTCTTTTCGACCACAAGCTCATAAGCTTGCGTCTCATAAAAAGTTGGCGCACACACATCGCCCGAGCCCCAACTCCTTACACCCCCATCCTCATGGTTGAAAACAGCAATCGTCTCAATTGTAAGTGTATCTGTTAGCGGAGCAGCATGAAAATGCGCATCCACCCACTCCAGATCCGCATTACGATGGAGATTCAATGTCTCAACAGTAGGATGGAACGGCTTGCCCTGAATATAGAGATTAAACAGATTCGTCTCAATCCGCAGCAGTTCCCTACTTTGATTAAGAGATCCAGTATGAGGTAAATCCATCTTCTTCTAACCTCCGTAGCATGAAGGCAATTTTCCGTGCACTATGTGGATATTTGGACGCTGCCAATGTCTCCATCGAAAGATAAAGCTTAGAAGCATCTTCTCTGTATTCCGAAAGAGGTAGGGTACGATCCTGAGCCACTTGCATTAATTGTAGTAAAGCATTTTTTACAGAAGCATTACTACCTTGTATACGAGGCAAAATCTTCTGAAGCAACTGCATATCGAACGCAGCCTCCTTACTTAGCAAGCCGAATCGTTCGTTATAGATCATATAGAAACATACCGCATCCCGAATCCGAAACCCTACATGTGAATGGATCTGCTCCAAAATCCCGTTGATTTTAACCAATAACTCCGTCGTATTCTCCGTTAGCTGCTTATAGTTCCTATACACATCTACAAGCTGCAAATACTCGCTCCGTAATAATGAATTAGGAGGCACCGGTGCATCCGTACGATCTGCGAGATCCTCCAACGAAGGATATTGACCAAGCTCAATATAATTGAATTCGATTGTGTTCGCACGGTCTAATACTTTTTTGCTAAAAGGATGCGTAGTCTCATCCATATTTACCGTTCCTACGATGTACACATTGTCTGGCAAATAGAGATTGCCATACATCTGTTTATCTGACTCATATTGTAGGGAGTCTATGTGTATAAGTGGCGTTGTTACAGTCCTTTGGTTATGCCACTCCTGTGTCTCAAGCACACTCAATAGATCACTAAAATAATGCTCAACCCTAGCCAAATTCATCTCATCCAAACAGATAAAATAAGGCTTATGTTGGTTACCAGGCTTCGATGCCTCAACCAATATTTCCGTTAACTTCCCAGGACGAAAAGCCCCCGATAAATCCTTGTACCCCAACAGGTCGGAAGGATCGCTCCAATCTGGACGTACTGGAATGAGCGAGAACTGGCCGTTACTGGCCGTAGCTCCAACAGCCTCAGCGAACAGCTTGACTAGCTTCGTTTTCCCTGTGCCTGACACTCCTGCAAGAATGACGAATGGTTTAGTTTTTAGCGATAGGAAGAAGTTCTCGATCCAATGATCAGGATACATAAATCCTTTGTTAGCAATGAAATTCTTAATTGTGGCTACTCGCTCAATTACCGTTAGTGAATCCACCAGAGGTGTCTCCTCCCACTCCATATACGTATACGTATACTGCTGGCTTGATTTAGAAACAAACTTCAATATCTCCAACCAGTTAAGCATGAAAATAGAGCGTTGCTTCTGGGTAACTTCGCCCCAAGTCTCCAGTGTACCAAGTGCTTCGTTAAAATTCAGTGAGAATTGATCTATGGTGAAGGAATTTAGTTCCTTGCAGATTTGAATAGCTCTGTTGATGCTTTTAACAAGAGGGGGTTGGTCTTCAACGTTAGTTAATTGGCGTCGAATCAGCCTTACTTGTGCTTCACTGAGGATCCATTTATTTTCGTTAAAATGGTTTGCGTATTCCTGACCTAAATCAGTTAATGAGAATTGGTTCTCATTTATAGAAAGTAAACCTAGATCTCGCAAAGCTCGTCCCAGGTGTTTGATTCTTTCTTTTGGGTGCTTCACATCATCCCCGGATAGAAGAACAGTAGCTTGATTAGCTACTAATTCTTCTAACGATATAGCAGTTGGTCCATGGTCTTGAAGGTATTTTAAAATGCCTTGACCAGCATACAAATGGCTGATTGTGTAGTTAAAGCTGATTGATTGTTCAGTTTCTTCAGTTGTATTAATGACTTTAAAAACGTATTCGTTATAGTTGGTGACAGCATTGTTTAAGTCTTCGATTAGCTGCTCATCATCCGGCAATTGGTCCAATTCGTAGCGATAGTAAGCTATCGTGGACACTTGGTAGTCTTGGCCTAGACCGCCAGATGTTAAATAAATAGCATCATCTTTAATCATGCCTTCCAAGGGAAGCATATTTCTAATTTCATTTACTTTTCGTTTGAAATACTGATAGGCTGCTGGCTTACCTTTCTCGGCAACTGGGATCGTAACACCTTGCATGAATGTAAGGTAGACAGACTGCATGTCTTCTGCAAAAAGGTACACCAAATACTCGCCTTGGCGGGTAGTCTCTGTAATACGCTTATCCATAATCGAGATCCATGGAATCGTTGCCCAGTTGCCTTGTCCAACAGATCCTTGAATCTTTAATTTTGAGTGAATAAATGGCAACTTTCTTAGCGCTGAGGGGATATCTTGACGTACAAGGTTGCCAAGTCTGTGTCCTGCAAAGGTTTCTCTTTTTGCGGTTAAATAGGTGGATAGAATATCAGAAAGAGCTTCTTTTAGGGAGAAACTATTGTTATTTTGTTGATTGTAGTAGTTGGCCAATTCGGATTGGGCGTACTCGTAAAGCTCAATTTGTACTTCATTAGACCATGATTCAAATAGCTCTTCCTTGAAGCCAATTAAATCGTCTTTTTGTTCCAGAATAGCAGAAAGTGCTGCGATTGGTGTGGAAATAACCGACTGAACGTTGTTTACAGTCATACTGTTCCAGGTGGTTCCTACCTTTTCAGGTGTAGAGTCGACAACTAGACCGTTTGACTCTCTTTCTTGGAGTAAGGAAAGGAAGCGTTGCTTTAAATTTAGTAGAGATACAAGATTCGATCCAGTTGACTGCATCTCTGTTAAAAGTGCTAGGATGAGCACCATTTTGTAGGATTTTTGTTTGTTAGAAAATATATTTTGAAGTTCTACTGGTAGGGACAAATTAATCACCTGTTTCGTCAAAAAGTATCTGGAGAAGTTTACTAAACTGTAGATATTTGTCTAAACCATTCGACAAAGAGAAAGCATCCCCCTCCTTTTACAAGGGCAAAGGAGCTACGTCTTTTAGCTTTCCACTAAAATTTCATTCCTCTCGTAATTTGATTCCTTTTTGTACAAGTAAATAAATTCTAGTCCTTCATTATTAAAACTACATTCGAACCATTTAGGGATGTAAATTATATATTACATTTTAAAGGATTCTAGCCTCTCGTGTTGAATTAACTATCACATACTCAGCCAGGGGCATCTCTCCATGCAGCTTAAGGACTGTTATTAGGAAGAATAAATGATAAGTGATCGTGATCGTTCAGAAAATAAACTTTAGCATCGAAGGAGCATCTTAAACATTATGAAGAAATTAAGTAGTATTCTCTTGGTACTTGTTTCTATTTTATCTTTAACTGCTTGCAGCACGGATAGTACTCAAACAGCAAATCCGACATCATTACAAACACCGATAATTTCAACCGTTTCACCATCAGCATCAGCAACCCCAGTTGCGACAGCAATCCCAACCACAGCACCAACAGCAGTACCTACTGAAGCTCCTACTTCCACAGCAACACCAACAATTGCAACTTCGACTCCAGCTGTTAAGTCAATCACCAGCTCAATTCCTGTTGCAACTCAAAAACCAGTACAAACACAAACAGTTGAAAAAATAACCAAAGAAGAAAAACCATCTATACAAATAATTAGCGTATCGTCTCCAGCACCTCGAAATTCAACAGCAACATTAAAGGCAAAAGTAGCTCCAGGAGCAACAGCGAGTATTGTTGTTCATTATAAAAGTGGTCCAAGTACAGCCGCTGGATTAGAATCGAAAAAAGCTGATTCCAACGGGAATGTAAGTTGGTCTTGGCGTGTTGGAGGAAATACCACATTAGGAAGCTGGAGAATTACTGTTTCATCTGATGGTTCTAGTGAAGATACGACATTTGAAGTTGTTCATTAAAAAAATCCCCGCTGCTAATCTGCAGGCGGGGATTTCGTTTTTTAAATACTAAGATTATAAGTTAACATCAAACGCTTCTTAATTCTAGCCATGCTACAGACTCCACATGTACCGTATGCGGAAACATATCCACCGGCGTCACCTCCGCGACGCCGTACCCACCATCGACCAGCACACGCAGGTCGCGCGCGAGTGTCGACGCGGAGCACGACACGTACACCACGCGCTGCGGCCGCAGCTCGAGGATGGTCGCCAGCAGCGCCGGGTCACAGCCCTTGCGCGGCGGGTCGACCACGATCACGTCAGGCCGAACGCCCTGACGTGTCCACTCCGGCAGGACGACCTCGGCGGGTCCTGCCTCGAAGTGCACGTTCGTCATGCCGTTTAACTCGGCATTCTTACGTGCATCGGAGATCGCCTCTTCGACGATCTCGACGCCGTACACCTGTCCCGCGCGCTGCGCCAGGAACAGGGAGATCGTGCCGATGCCGCAATAGGCATCGACAACCGTTTCGCCGCCTGTCAAAGCGGCGTATTCCAGTGCCTTCCCGTACAAGACTTCCGTCTGAACGGGGTTCACTTGAAAGAAGGATCGCGCGGAAATGGCAAATTTCACTTCGCCGATATAGTCATAGATGACCTCGCTGCCCCACAGGACCCGAGTCTCATCCCCAAAAATAACATTGGTCTGTCTCACATTAATGTTATGACAAATGCTCTTCACCGCAGGCAGAGCCTCGCGAATGCCGGCAATCCACTCATCCGCACGCGGAATCTCCGTACCATTGGTGACCAAAACAACCATGACCTCGCCCGTGCGGAAACCGACTTTGACGACGACATGGCGCAGGAGCCCAGATTCCGTCTCTTCACTGTAAGCGCGAATGCCTAAGCGCGAGCCGATCTCTTTCACACGTGCAACGACTTCGTCGTTCGCCTCATGTTGAATCAAGCACTCTTCCATATCAATGATGCGATGACTTCCCTGCGCATAGAATCCGCCGATGAGGCCGCCCCGCTCTTCCCCAAAAGGAACCTGAGCCTTGTTCCGATATCTCCACGGATCCGTCATCCCCAAAGTGGGATGAACGACGATTCCTTCTATACCCTCATCCGATTGTACCGCCAACTTCCCAATCCGCACCAAATTATCAACAACCTGCTGCCGCTTCACGCGCAGCTGCGCCTCATAACTCAAATGCTGCAACTGACAGCCGCCGCACTCATCATAAATGCCACAGTCGGGAGACACGCGATCCGGACTCACTGCAAGCAGCTCCACCAAACTAGCATACCCATACTGTTTCTTCAAATGTTCCACGCGTACAAGCGCACGCTCACCCGGCAGCGCCCCCGCGACAAAAAGGGTAAAGCCGTTCACACGGCCCACCCCTTCGCCATCATGGCTGATCCCGATGATCTCAGCCTCGTATTGCTGTCCGATTTGCACAGGCAAGCCTGCCATCCAAGCTGGCACTTCTTTCTTCCCTTTGCTGTTCCCATTTCCTCTGTTACCCGCTGCCAAACTCCCCGCTCTTCCAGCAGATCCAGACCTGCCACTACCTCTATGTTTACCTGGCGCGGAGCCAGATGTGCCTTTTGTTTTCATAATAACCTCACTTAATTCTAGCTAAAATTAATCATTTATCTATTCATCTGAGCAGCCGAATGGAATGAAAAGGTGGGAGAAGGTTTTTATACCCTACTCACCCTCATCATGCCCATTTCCATGCCCCTTCAAATGAAACGGCGTGGTCAAAGCCTCAAGAAATTTCTTTTTATAAATCGACTGGCCCGACTCATCCACGATCACCTGCAAATGGCTCTGCAAATTGGTCATTACGCAAGGCAATGTCCCGCCAAACTCACCATCTAGGTTCAACTGAACGTAGTCCGGGGAATTAATTTCAATATGATTCGTCTGAAAATAAATCAGATTCGGATCACTCAAATGCTCGCCGCGCAGCGCCAGGGATACGATACGGATGAACTCTGCCAGGTTGCATTTCTTCAAAATAATAACGTCGAACATGCCATCGTTAATGTTGGCTTCCGGTGCTAACTTCTCGAAGCCGCCAACGGAGTTGGTGTTGCCTACGAGGAAGAGCATGACTTCTTCATGCATCTCGCGATCGCCAGCTTTGATATAGAGCTCGATTGGCTTCAGCCTAGGCAGCTTCTCGAGTCCCTTCATATAATAGGCCAACTGGCCGATCATGGTTTTGAGCTTGCTTGGGACTTCATACGTCAGCTCGGTCATCGAGCCGCCCCCAGCGATATTGATGAAGTAGCGGTTGTTGATTTTGCCTACATCGATCGAGGTTGAATACTGCTGAATGATGAGGTCGCAGGCATACTCCAAGTTCTTGGGGATACCGAGCGCACGCGCAAAATCATTCGTCGTCCCGAGCGGCAAAATGCCGAGCGGCGGTCTGCCTTCTCTTTCAGCCATACCGTTGACGACTTCGCAAATCGTACCATCGCCGCCTGCTGCGATGATTAAATCGAACCCGCGACTCACGGCCTCGGCCGCTGCGAGTGTGGCATCTCCTTCACCGATGGTCGCGTGAGCGGAGGTCTCGAACCCGCCGCGCTCTAAGCGCTGGAGGATTTCAGGCAATCTTTTTTTCATTTCTTCCCGGCCTGAAGTCGGATTATAGATCAATCGTGCTCGTTTGACCACTCTATTTCATCCCCTGTTCATCGTATGGGAATACGGAGGCAATCTGCCCCTCCATCCATTTGGAAATTTGCGGACTCGGCAACAAGGCCCGTCCATGATACTTATAGGTTAACCCTTCCAATCTGGAAGGAATCACTTTATGTGTAAAATACCCTTCACTCAGAAAAAGTGGTGCTACTATCACCTTATACGTTGGTTTCTCACGGGCCCACCAGGCCATCTTCTCTGCTAGTTGATCCGGCAAAAGCATAGCAATATCCGCCTCGGCGAAGCCGCCCAGCGTTCTAACCCGCTCCGCGAGCTGCGTAAGTCCTTGGCGCCACTTCTGGTGGAAGCCATCTTCCTTACTCCCATGTCCCACCAATAGCAGAATCTCTTCCTGGGGCGACTCGGAAAGCTCTGCGATTTTGCCATAAAGAATAGCTGCAATATCGGGATGATCATCAATCGGCGACGTGAAGTGAATTCGCGCGCGTATGTCTAAGAGCTCCATGTCGGTTTCGAGCACAGGCTCAGCAATAACCCCTAACGCGTAGCTGATCTCATCAATATGTGTACTCCCAGAGGACACGAATAGCGGAACGACGATGATATCGGTCACACCTTGCGCCTCTAAACTATAAATGCCATCTTGTATCAATTTACCCTCGACGAGCTCCAAATATGACGCATAAATAGGCATGGCATCAGGTACTTGAACCGCATTCACGGCATCCTCGACCAGCTGAACCCAACCCTCATCACGGGATCCATGGCTAATGACCAGCACACCATACAACTTCATTCTAACTTCCCCCACCCGTACGAACTAAGCCTATCTTCCTATGCTAACGAAAGTGGCCACCTATGTCAATTTGAAGCCTGCTTAAACAGAGAAAAACCCCGCATTACACGAGGTAATACAGGATTCTGCAAGTAATTATTTAACGATTCAAACGATCCAATGTCAGTACATAACCATCGTTCCCGTAATTCAGGCACCTTTTGACCCGCGAAATGGTTGCTGTTGAAGCCCCTGTTTCCGCTTCGATCTGGTTATAAGTGCATCCTTTGCGCAGCATACGAGCTACTTCAAGGCGCTGCGACAGCGACTGAATCTCATTCACCGTACACAAGTCATCAAAAAAGACGTAACACTCTTCAATATCCTTCAACGTTAGTACAGCTTCGAAAAGCTGGTCTATGGCTTTATCATTTAATTTTTTTAATTGCATCTGCTGTCAACTCCCGGTCAAAAAGCATGTTGGCTTCATGGTTCTCTAAGCTCCTGTGTATCATTCGACACGTCCTAAGCAATTCCTTCCTTTAGGATTGCAGAACGTTAAAATTTCTATGCGTTAATTGACTAAATAGCAACAAATCACGGGCACCCGTGACATTCGTCCATACCAAAGGTAGGCAAGTGACATATCCTGTAGGAGACAAATCTGATAAAAAGGATCGTGAATCCTAGTGACCAACCCAAGACAACAAATTATTGGTAATGGCGGAAATCGTCCTGAAGTGGAAACAAGGAGCTTAACCCTTCCCGGTGAAGGCTTCGGTCAATACCCAGGCTTAGGCGGTGGCAATCCCTTCGGTGGTGGCGGCGGCTTTGAAGGCGGAGGTGGCTTCTTCGGCAGCCCTCCAGCAGGTGGCAATGCTGGTGGTGGATTTTTTGGCGGCGGCGGTGGCGGCAATGCAGGCGGTGGTTTATTTGGCGGTGGCGGAGGAAACGCCGGTGGTGGTGGTGGCGGCGGCAACTTCCTAAGCAATCTCCTTGGCGGTGGTGGTGGTGCCGCTGGAGGTTCATCGAACCCATTAAGCGGCTTAAATATGAAGCAAATCTCCGGCTTCGTTGAGCGGATGGGTGGTATTGATGGCATCATCGGCACGATGGGCAAGGTTCAGAAGTTCATGTCGACGTTTCAGCAAATGGCACCGATGGTGAAGACCCTCTTTAGCTCTATCGGCAAAGGAAAGGTCGCCTCCGGAGACGTAGAAGAGATCTTCCGTCCGAAACGCAAACGCCGTAAGAAATCCGGCACAGGTAAAAGGCGCAAAGGCCGCTCCACATCCGGCACGGCTAAGCGCAAGCGCAGATAGTTTTCTTCGTCCCAGCTTTTCTCATCTAAGCCAACTCATTCGTAAAAGGCTCCCCGTCTTCATAGACGGAGGAGCCTCTTTACATGTTGCTATTTTTTCAATGATCTTAAAATGATTGCTGAAGCTTCTGCACGCGTTGATATCCCTTGCGGTTTCAAGGTGCCGTCTTGGTAACCATTCAATAATCCTTTCGACGTCAAGACAGCTACTGCCGCCTGTGCCCACTCTGATATAGCTGAGCTGTCGGTAAATCCCATGCCTTCTGTGCCTTTATCATTCATATGTGCTGCACGTACAATTATTACAGCCATTTGCTCTCGGGTAATCGTATCATCTGGACCAAATGTCGTATCTGTGTACCCGGAGATGATCCCATTGGCTGCCGCTGTGGCAATCGCATTCTTAGCCCAATGGTTTGTGGTATCGCTGAACGCTTTACCGCCCTGATCGCTGAGCTTTAAGAATTTAACAACGATAGAAACGAACTCGGCTCTTGTAATGCGGCCTTCCGGTTTAAAGGTGCCATCTGGATAGCCATTGATCGCTCCCTGCCCAATCAATTCACGAATGTTAGCCTCTGCCCAATGTCCCTTAATATCAGTCAGATTCGTTCCATCTGATCCAGGATTATCAGTTACAGGCTTATCATCTTCTTTCGGTGTAGCCATGACCGCATATTTTGTGAAGTGATTCACGTCTACAGTAATGTGATTACCATTAACTTTACCACCCTTGACTTCCACCCATTTCTGATTGACTTCATCGAAATAGAAGACGGATGCTCGTTGATCGGCTTTCACACTTGTAGGATCGAAAGCAAACGTCAACGTAACCGATTTACTGAAGTTCTCTGTGAAGTTTTTGAGAATCTCATAGACTGGACTTGCTAGAACCTCATGATTCGTTAATAGGTTATCTGTTCCTGTCAATTTTTCGATGGTTAACTTTAATTCTTTCATAGAAGCATTCGCTGGAATCAAGACCGAAACCTCGTCCTTATAACTCACTTCGCCCGTTTTTCCAATTGGAAGTGTTAACGTACCATCTGTCGAGGTCACTTTATCGTCAATCGGTGTCGTTGGTGGTGTTGGATAATAGGGTTCCGATGAAGAATTTTCAGCACGGTATACCGTCAGGTTATATGGCTTCTTCGTACCATCTTGTGCTTCGACCATAATTTCAATCGGGTTGGCCCCGACCTTTAGATTAGCCGCTTTGTAGGCATATACATTGTCTGTGACAGCTGTATACTCGGCACCTGTTACCGTAAGCTTTTGATAGAGTTCCTCTTTCGTTATGGATATATTTACCTCCGAGACGGAGTTAGATACGCCTACCGCATAATCACGTTGGGACGCAGAGAATGCCGGATTCAAGCTACCTTGATTGACAGCGATGTTGGAAAGTAAGACATTGTTACTCATCCTTGTAACAACGACTGTATACGTTCTGGTCGAACTGTCCGCCGCTGTATGGACAATCGTAATCGTATTGTCTCCTAGGTTTAACGGAATCTTTACACTCGCTTGACCACTTTGTACCTTGTTTCCGTTCACCGTTACGCTTGCTATTTCGTTGGTAAGCGATGGCGTGACTGTCAAGCTATCAACACTGTTAACCACACTTTGCGTATAGCTTGTTCTTGAGAAGTAGAAGGGCTCGTTCAGATCTCCGCTGCTGAGACTTAGACCGGTCATATATTCAGTCGATGTTGTCCCCGTAGTAAATTTCCAAATGTCTGACTTCTTCTCCCCGCCATACATATCTGTTGCTGCAGCATACCATTGGTAGCTAGTCAGTGGCGCTAAATTTCTCCAGATGACCCCGGCAACTTCACCGCTCTTCACATGATTCATGCTGCCGATCACATTATCCGTATATACGTTCACTCCGAAGTAGTCCGTAGCAACGCGTTTAGTAACAGGCTGCAAATTCAAATCGATGGAAAACTCATCTTTGCCAGGATACTCGGCTGGGTCATAGTAATTGTAATCATCCAAATGCGGTGAATAAGTCTTCATGTTGATTTTGCCATGTGCCATGTCAAACTGCATAAGTCTGATATATCCAAGTCCACCTTCTGGTGCCCCTTGGTAATCAGCAAGCATTTGATACACGTTACGATCGGCTACTCCGTCGTTGTTATCATCAATCGCGTCGACTTTCAGCTCCGCATCGTGATAATGGCCGGAAAGAGCCGCAATAACGTTCTTATTGGGTTTGATGACACGTTCGAACACTTTTTCCGCCATCGGCGCGCGGTTATTGGAAACTAACATGAACTCATGGAAGTTCAAGATCGCTTTCCGATTCGGGTACTTTTTCAGAACCTCGTTAATCCAGTCAATCTCTTTGTCACCATAGCCCCAACCCATGTAAACGATGATAAAATCATTGCCGTTGGAGGATACAAGGTCATAATGGCCTTTGTTATTTTCGTAGGATTCGCCGTACGTTGGCTGATCCTTGAAGCGATCTTCCCCGAACCATTTGGAATAGTAACTGTAATCATTGTTTTGATGGCCCACGTCATGGTTACCCGCCAATACACCATAAGGAATGTTGGCTTTTTCCAAAACCTTCATATCTTTATCTGCTTCTATCCATTGATATTCTTGGTCTGCGATATCTACGATATCACCGGTATGAATCACATATTTAATTTTGTTATCTACTTTGTGATCCGCAATCCATTTCACGATCTCTTGATAGATATACGGATAGGTTCTGGAGTAATACTGTGTATCCGACATCCAAACAAAGGAGAAATCATAATCGGTTGTCGCATCCGCATTCGCTTTAACTGGTGTTGCAGCAATTTCATCCTGAACCATCACTTGAATCTTCTTGTTGTTGGCATACGTACCTGCAGCTACCGTAGCTTGCAGTTCGAAATCTTCCGTACCAGCAATAACAGTCTTCAGTGCGTTCCATTTTTGCCCGCTAGGACTCCATGCATATAAAGTAACTTTACGGCCTTCCAGCGACTTGCCTTTCCAGTTAATTTCCACTGTATCCGTGCTCTTAACAGCATCGTCCAACGAGATTTCGAATCGCTGATATGGGAACTTCTCGTCAGAATCATCGACCAGATACTGCCCATCCAATGCACTAATTTTAGTGTAATCCTCTTGCGTAAAGGCGGTCTCACCGTCAGGCTTTGCCTGTCTAGGAGGCTCCGTGTCTACTGCGTTGCGGAACCCGGCAAATTGCCCCTGCACGCTGGCATCGTATTTAAAGCCTTGGTTAAAGCTTACGTTCATTTCATCATTCATGGGATCCGATACTTTAACACTCAAAGGAGCATTACGATCTACGTCAACAGCGCCTTGCCCGGGTGTCAATTGTTCCGGCAAATTCGGGATTTCATTCGGCACCTCGAAATTGATCGTCACATTTTGCACGTTACCTACTTTATCCACAGCCTTGATGCTAAATACATGCATCCCACCTCGAAGCTTTGCAGATGATGTGGCATACGGCAATGTGATTGGCAGTGTATCGAGCGTAGTCTCTACCTTGTCAACGCCAGCTAGTGCGTCAGATATGACCGCATCCAGGTTGAAGTCCCCACGGTACATGACGCCCTCTTCAACGGAAGGTTGGATGACTGGAGCTGTATTATCGACTGTCACTGTTGATGCAGCTGCCTTGTCATTGCCATGGCTCACCGTAATCTGATGTTGACCATCATTCGTAGATGTGGTGTCCCAAACATAAGCCTTGGATGCTAATTTCTCAGCTGGAATGATGAAATCGAAATCGACAACTGGAGGTTTCCCCGAAGAATCTCCCATTTTAATCACCTTGGCCGGATCATTGTTCTTCGCATCATAAATCACCGTACCATCAGCCAGTACTAAACGTACGTTCTTTACGTCAAAATTATCTTTATTCTCCGCTGGTCGATCATCGAAAGGTGAAGCCTTCGAACCCGCTCGGATGGAAAATACGTTGCTGCCTTCCTTCAATCTGTCCGCTTGAATCGTCGTAGACAGTGTTGTGTAACTATTCACAGTGTCTTGGAATGTAAAGAGAATGTCCTTATCTTGCGTGATGGCGTTTTTAAAATAGTAATTTACACCCGTTACTTCGAAGGCAATATACGCGTCATGTTCAACAGCATGATAGGTAGATTGCGTTAATTCTTTGCCATCAATGGCAAGCTTCAGGTCATCCGCACCTAACCCTTCGCCTGTTCCTTTAATCACTTTAGGTTTGGCAATCACATCGCCATCTTTCACATTCAGACGCAGGGCTGAGTGATCCGAGCCTCCCGTAATGGCAACACGCTTCGTATTCGTCGTGGTTTCATTCACGCCATCCGAAGTAACATAGTAATACTCTAAGTAGGCATTACCGATAAGCTCAGGTGAGAAAACCGTATAATGATATAACGTATCTGCGAAGCTTTCTTTCAAATATTTTTTCGAATAATTAGGCTGTTTCTCCGTTTTATAATAAAGAGCTACTGTCTTTAACGATGTTTCATCTTTGGCATCCCCAATAATCTCAAGATCCTTGGATTGCTCAATTTCGGTCTCTTTGGTCAAATCAGAGATTACAGGCTTGGTTGTATCTGGCTTCACAATCACACTTTGGATCGGCGCTTGAATCGGGTCAAGCGTTCCTGGTGTCGCAGCCGCTAACCCTGCGCTATATTTCGTCATCGTTGTTTTGCCGTCAACTGGATATTTATACAAGATTCCCTTATTTGCCTTAGCATCGCCAGCTACATAATACGCGGATGAAACTTCAACGCCTGTATTGGTAGCAATTAAAATACCGCGATTGGCGCTATTCGCCATACCGTCGTTGTGTATGCGTACAAGATTGGTGCCTTCAACCAAATTCGTGCCGTAGGTGGTATTGAAGTCCGCTACAGGCGTATTCGCATTCTGCGCGTTGATCACCCAGAAGACTAGCGTACCTTTCGAGGGAATGATCATATCCTCTTTGTCTGCTGGCCAAATGACATCTGCATCAGGTCCAGTATCCGTGTAGCGGTAAATCAATTGATAATCTTTGAAATTAATGGCTTTATCCGTATTGTTGTACACTTCAATAAACTCATAGCCATCTGCTGTGCCCACATTCGTAGAATCGGGTACAACTTCTGTAACCAGAAGCTGTGGGATCTTGGTGAAATCCGTTTTATCGATAGCCACGGTCGCACTATAAACGTTTGATCGTATCGTACTAAAACCGTCATCCGCCTGAACGTAGTACTTCAATGGCGTATCCGTCAGCTTTTCCTTAGGTATCGTAGCTTGATACTGGGTGCTACCTAGTACCGTCATAGGTACCGAATCATACGCAGCTTGAGAACCTGTTTTAAAATAAACAGCCGCGGATACGGATTCACTCTGCTCCGGATTGGAGATTTGCGCTTGCAGCGTTACATCCAACTTTTGATCCGCTTGCGTAACCGGTGTGTGGGTAATTACCGGAGGCTCTGAATAAGTCCGTGGGATCGTTGGAACTTGAGTGGGATCAATAACGCCTGGGGTTGCATTAGCTGGAGTTGTATCTTCGCCCGAAGCGTACATCACCATATTTTTCGAGCCATTTGCGGGGTATTTATAAAAAATACCTTTATTTGGTTTTGTTTGATTATCATTTTGATAACTGGCAATGGAAATATCGCTGCCGGTTTTCTCTTGGATAACCACATCTCGAGGTCCTGCGTTACTCATTCCGCCCCCGCCTTCCACACGGAAAAGGTTCACACCTTCTTGGAGGTTGGAAGTAAAGGTGTTATTAAACTTTGCTGGTGTTTCTTCCACATTATCTGCATTTGTTACCCAAAATACGATGGAGGATTGCGGTGGAATCGGCATACTTCCGTAAGGTACTTGTTTATATGAAGCCGGCCAAATTGTGTCTGCACCTGCATTACGGTATACCAAGTTGTAATCCTTAAAGTCCACCGTTTTGTCTGAATTGTTGTATACCTCAATAAACTCATAAGCATCTGAAGAAACTCCAGCTACATTGGTGGTATCCGGAACAAGCTCCGTAATCAGCAACTTAGGAACCTTCGAATAGTCTACGGCATTCACTTGCATTTCGTTGTCCACCGCATTAGCCATGGGGGCCAGCATGCTGAACATCATTCCGGCTACGGTCATCCCTGAAACCAATCGTTTTAAACTTTTTTTAACCAACTTATTAACGCCCTCTCATCATCAAAATGATTGTTATTAACTATCTCTATCTATTGGGAAATAATTCGTTCAACAAGCCAGTACAGCCCGAATACGCCAATGATTCCTGAAGCATATAAGTTCCAATTGATTTTCAGCGGCACGCGGCGAAGCAACAGAAGAACTGGAATCACTATCGCTACAACGACAAGTTGTCCAATTTCGACGCCTAGATTGAATGAGAATAATGGCAGCGCCATTTGTCCGGACAATGTGCCTCGCAGCACTTCAGCGAATCCAAAACCGTGAATTAACCCAAACAGCATGGTGACCATTACACGTGCGCTCTCTTTTTTCTTCCATATGTTCTCAAAGGCAATATACAAAATGCTAAGCGCAATTAAAGGCTCGACAATCTTGGGTGACAAATAGGCGATCTCCAGCGAGGAGAGGACCAGCGTGATACAATGACCTACCGTAAAAGCCGTAATCAACTTCACAATTTTGGTCACTCTTTGTTCAGCAGCAAGCAGCAAGCCGAATAGAAACAGCATGTGATCAAGCCCTGACCAGATGTGCTTCATCCCCATAAGGACGTAGGTCTTTAGCGTATTCTGCCAGGAATGATTGGCTGTAATATCGACCGCAGGCTTGCTAGCAGGCGCTGACGCCATCGTCGGGTTTCCTGCCCCAGCCCCAGGACCTTGGATCTGCACAATATAATTCTGACTGCCAAGTACTTGCTGAATCGTCTGGCCTCCCACCTGAATCGTGGCATAGTTGCTATGGGCTGGATCGACACCGCTGTACCAGAAAAAGTTATATTGCACGAGATACTGCTTCACTGGAGCGGCGAATTTGTATCGGATATCAATGCCAATCATATCCATGCTGGCGCGTTTCTCATGCTTAGCGCTAACAACGGCCGCCGCTCCAACCTTGCCATCCCCCGTCACAATAATGCCGTCATCAACTAGTTTGGTTAATGCTTCCAACGAGGTTGATAATTGTTTATCACTTATCTTGTCTCCGCCATCTGCTTTGTCAGGAAAGATTTGTAGAAGGTCGTGTTCGACTAAAGATAGATGATACTGCATCGTATCTGAGCCTACTTGTATATCGGAGTAACCGCTCGAAGAAGCATGCGCTCCTACCGTACTAGCTACACTTATGCTAACGATGACCGCCAAAAGGAACACGAAGAAGCTCTTCCTAATGTTCAACTCTGTTCTACTGCGCATGTGTTCTACCCCTCATGATTCATTTGCACTTGCTTTTTTACCGCCATACTTGCCTCTCCTTCCCATGAGCTTCGTTGGTACCTGCCCATCATATCCAGCCCCCCACGGCTTGCCTATACACATGATTTGCGTTCCTGAGCGATTGTTACGATTCTTCTTTTAATATTTTATAAAGCGGAAAATACATAAAAGTGCCCAGCTTCCAATAAAAAGCCCATACCCTTCACTCTGGATTTCATCTACAATTAAGGTATATAACTCGCCGGAAGCATGGCAGCGGAACAATCAGAAGGAGCCTGCGACTTATGAAACTTTTCACGATACAGAGATCCCTTTTTCGAAACATCCTAGCCAGCTTTATGATCTTGATTCTCATCTTCTGTTCCTTTAATCTCTTGATTTTTTGGCTCGTCAAAAACCACCTCCGCAGCGAGATCATGGCACAGAATCGTCTTACCCTGCAGAAAGTGGCTGAGCGCTATCAATTTCAATTGGATAAAGTGCGAGAGGCTTTGTATAAGCAATTTACAGAAAAGACGGTCATTACACTTAACAATCAAGTGATTTTAAAGAAGGATCCCGAGTCCCTTTCTACCCGTCCTATTGTGCTGGACATGCAGAGCATTGCAAGCGATTCGGAGCTTTATGTCGATAATATGATCCTTATGTTCAGATCCACGAATCTGGCTCTGAGTAAGCTCGGTCCTGGCACAACAATCGATTTATTCAGCAGCATCTACCAAAGCTCCCTATACCCGCTTTCTTACTGGCAATCGCAGTTTGATCGCAGTGACAATTATGTGCTGCATCCTGGGGCTATATTTGGGAGCCCATCATCATCAGGAGAATCAGCGGGAAGAATGTTAATCCCTTATTCCATTAAGCCTGCACTTGCTGACAATATGATGATTGCGATGATCGACGGCAACCGTTTGCGTGACGCGATTCTGAAGGAAACGCCCGATCTGGACATCACGATATTAGGGCCGAACCAAACAGTTATTTATGCGACAAATGAGACAAATAAGGAGTCAAACCAGATCCAAGAGCCGGTTGCTATTGAGTATCAAGATGAAGACGGATTACGTTATGTCATGAAGATGACGAGTCCTGAATTTTCATCTAGAATCCTTCGTTTGGATAACCTCATGATGATTCTGTTAGGCGTTTCTATTGTCATTGCCTTCCTCGTCTCTTTATTTTTCAGCAAACGACTGCATAAACCCGTCCGCCAATTGATCCAAGAAAAAGGCGAGATTCAGCAGGAGCTGCAGGAGCAACAATCGGAGTTAATTAACTATCATTTCATGAATAAGTTGAAGAATATCCATCCTGACCTCGATGAATGGCAGCATATTCAAGGCACCGAGGGAACTTACACTATTGTGCTGTACGAGCTGCGGTTCCGCTCACCCGCTTTCATTGATGCCCCGATGAGTAGGGAACACATCTCGCAAACGATTGGCGAACAGCTCAGACGTGTAACAGATGAGCAGTTTCCTGATTCCCATACGCTGCAGATGGAACATCATCAGTTTCTAACGGTGTTCCCTGGCAATGAGCGTGAGCGTATCCTTGGGATGCTCGAAGAGTTGAAGCTCGTTCTAGACGAAGACCGGCAATACTGTTTAGTGACTGCCGCCATCAGTTCGGCGTTCGAGCATTCTCTGCAATTCGGTCATGCCTACCGACAGGTAAATGAATTAGCTGCGCAAGCCCGCTTACTGGAAGAAACGCAAATTGTCGTTGAGTATCGTTCAGATCGGGCTACGTACTTCCTTACTCTCACACAGGAGCAAGAACTGACCACAGCGCTGAAATCGGGCAAAGAGCAGGAAACGCTGGATCTCTTCCTTCCGTGGTTGGATGAGCTTGACCAGAAAGAAGCATCTGTGGATATGTTTAAGCATATGGTGCTTGCTGTAACCGATAAGGCCAAAATGGTGCTAGACCATTACAAAGTTCAACCTGACGATACGTTGCAGCTGAGGTCCATCCTGCTTCAATTAGAGGAATGCTGTACATTGGACGAGTACAAGAGAACATTTGAAACTTATTTCCGTATCGTCACGCAGCTCATCCGTGAGAAGAAAGAGACGAATGATCCCATCATTGATCATGTGCTTAACGTCATTAAGGATCAGTATGCGGAGGATCTTTCACTTGATGTTCTCGCTGATCAACTAACGCTAAGCAGTTCCTACCTCTCTACGTATATCAAAGAGAAAACCGGAGCCAATTTCATGGAACATTTGCATGATCGACGCGTAGGTTACGCGCAAGAGCTGCTGGTCCATACCGACTCGAACATTCAAGACATCGGCATTCAAGTGGGTTACCGCAACATCTCTTCCTTTAATCGCATGTTCAAAAACCGCACAGGCTCTTCCCCCGGCGAGTACCGTAGGACACATTTGCTAGATAAAAGAGCATGAAAAGAACCTGAGGCTTTGCCTCAGGTTCTTTTGTGTGTAGCGTATACAGTTGGACAAACGGGAGGACTCCATTGGAGGTGGGTTCGATCCTGTAAGTCGATTTTTTTCGACTTAGGGGTTCCCATTGCTCCGGATTCGATGCGCTAAGTCGATTTTTTCGACTTAGGGGGCTCCATTGCTCCGGGTTCGATGCCCTAAGTCGATTTTTTCGACTTAGGGGACTCCATTGCTCCGGGTTCGATGCTCTAAGTCGATTTTTTCGACTTAGAGCACTCCCAATGGAGCCGGTTCGCCCGGCTTCCATTACTTCATTTTAACATCTTATTATACGCATCAATTTTGGCGTTAATTGCTAGGGCTGCTGCATCGAGTGCTTCCTGCGGTGTTTTCTCTCCGCTTAGCGCTTGCCCGATGGCATTCTCCGTCAGCTTTCTCGCTTCTGGATAGACCCCCAGAACACCGCCTTGTGTCGCTTGATTCTGCTTAGCAGCGTTATGCTGATCAATGGCTGTCTTGAACTGTGGGAACTGTTTCATATTGTCTTGCACGATCGGCAGCTCATAAGCCTTCTCAGTAATGGGGAAGTAGCCTGTGTTGACATGGAAGAACGCCTGCTGCTCAGGCTCGGACAAATACTTCATGAATGCCCAGGCCGCCTGCTGCTCCGCATCCGACTTGCTGTTCAAGATCCAGTTGCTGGCCCCGCTTACCACCACACCGCCAACGCCCTCGGCTGGCTTGGGGAAGAAGCCCGTTCCAACTTCGAACTGGCCATCAACGGAATCGAGGATATCTCGCAGCCCTGCCGTTGTATCGAAGATCATAGCGACCTTCCCTTCGGCGAACATCTTCTTGGATTCATCGCTCTTACCGGCTGAGTGAATGGCCGCCTTGCTGTCAATTAACCCCTTCCACCAAGTAAGCGCCTTAACGCCCACTTCACCATTCAACTGCCATTCTGTTGCTAAGCCTTCGCGCCCATTACCCATGTTGACCAGCTCAGCACCCTGATTGGCAATGAACTGTTCCATGTACCAACTATGCGTGCCGAAGTAGGCGCCGGCCACACCGTCTCTTGTTACCTTTTTCGCCACTTGGGCAAGGTCTGTATAGAGAACTGGTGGTTTATCTGGGTTTAATCCCGCAGCTTTGAACAGATCTTTGTTGTAATACAGAATCGGGTTAGATGTGTTAAAAGGCATCGAATACAGCGTATTCGCCACCCGATAATAATTGAGTATGGCTTCGTCCATTTGGGACACATCATACTTGTCCTGATCTATAAAGCTCTGAATCGGCGTAATCGCCTTAGAATCGATCATGTATCGCGTTCCGATATCGTACACCTGCATCATGGTTGGTCCCAGATTGGAACCAATGGATGCTTTTAACTTGGTCAAACTATCGAAGTAGGAGCCCTGAAATACAGCCTCCACCTTAATATCCTTATGTGCAGCATTGAAGTTTGTTACGAGCCTATCCACCACTTGCCCGTTCTCACCGCTCATGGAATGCCACCAGACTACTTTCTTAACGTCATTAACGATTGGATCAACTTCTGCAGCTTCAGCGGCATTCCCTGCCTCCGTGCCTTTCACCACATCTTGTTGCCCCCACACCGAATAAACGCCCAATAGGCCGAAGACCAGCACAATGACAATGAGATAAGCGGGTATCGAAATTTTACGTTGAAATAGCTTCATCTTATCCCTCCTATGACTTGTAATCATAGGATCTCAATGTTTGCCTGTGATTAAGGGAATGTAAAGGGATTGTTAAACATCATTAAACATGACTACTCCACCTTCAACTTCGTCCCCTCCGGCACGATCTGCACCCACGTGTTGCCCGGCAGCAGCGGCACTTCCTTGCCATCACTGGCGTAGGCGCGGAGCATGCCGTTCTTGCGTTCCCATGTAATCGCTTGGGACAAGCCCTCTTGGAAGATCACACCCTTGTTCGGCCCGAACACATCAACAATTCGGCGCCCTTCTTTGTCGATGATTTGATGCTTGCTCTCTAGGACAAGCAGATTCTTGGTCTGCAGTTGCTTGCCTGTTTCCTTGTCGAGATGCGGTTTCCCTTCCATCGAACGCAGGTAAACACCCTTAGCAGCATCATAATCATACGAAGCGAAATACCCCATGAGATAAGGAATTTGAATATAATGAACGGCTGCGCCCGTGAGTTTGACCTGTCCTGCCTTGGCGAACGTGAGCAAAGGCCCGTTCCACTCGGTGCGGAACTTGCGCGCCTCGGCACCTTTTTTCATTTTATCCACAGAGGTATAGAGATTGTGCGGTGCCTTCCGATCCGTGGAGCGCCAATAGTAGGCGCCATCGCCATAGACCTCATCAAGATGGGCCAGATTGCGGCCTGCCATCATATCCATCGCATCCTGGCTCCAGCCAGCATGTACAATAATGGCATCCAACGCATCGCCGATCTCCACAAAATAAGGCCGAATGCTGCGCACCGGACCGATCGCTTCGGCTGCTTGGCTCTGGAACACCGAGACGAATCTAGTGATTTCTCCCTCGGCAAGGATTTCATAGACGATATCTGCCTGATCGAGGCCGGTTTGGGGCCGGGCTTGCGGCGCATTTTCGACCATGACCATATAGGGACGGGTCTTCACCTCGTGATCGGTTGGCAAACCAGTTAACGGGAATTTGTAAGGGAGCTGCGTTTCCGCCGTTGTAGTAGGCTGCGTCGCAGGCGTTGGGCTGACCGTAGTCGTCACGGGGACGGTTTCCGGGGTGGCCGTTGATATAACGGAAGTTGCATCACTACAACCAGCAAGGGTCAGGACAGAGCATCCAAGTATGAGCCATGTGCTCAAAGTTCTTTTACGGATTAACGGCAGTGTTTTCAAAAGGGCTGCACCTCTTCTTCTCGTGGACTATCGATCTCTCAGAAGTATATGCTAGAAAGTTGGGGAATAGAAGTTAGCTGGGTTACTCGATCGTCTATATGTAAAATTAACCACGAAGCAAAAAACTGAACCTACGCATCAGCGTGGTCCAGTTTCTCCTTGTTAGATTTGAAAGTTTACCGCCAAGTTTAATGATGTGTTCGCTACTGTTTCCTTGTACACACCACCATAGGACATACCGAACGTATAGACGCCAGGCAGCAATTCCTTGTGAATCTCACCGCCGACCGTACTACCGAAAGACCGCCAGTTCCCCGCATAATAACTCACGGCACCACCATCAAGCGGATTACCCAGACTATCTTTTAACTGAACATTCACGTTGACCGTCTGGAAGATAACCACGGGGTCTGCTCCGATATTTTGCACCTTTTCCTTGATTGTTCCCTCATAATTCATCGAAAAAGTATAAGAACCTGACAGTAATTCCTTGTGAATCTCACCGCCAACCGTATTACCGAAGGTTCGCCAACTCCCTGCATAATAACTAACTGAACCGCTATTAAGTGGATTCCCTAGACTATCCTTCAATTGTACATTCGCGCTTACCGTCTGGAAAATAACCACAGGGTCTGCTCCGATATTTTGCACCTTTTCCTTGATCGTTCCCTCATAATTCATGGAAAAGGTATACGAGCCTGGCAGCAATTCTTTGCGAATTTCCCCACCAGATATATCCCCGAAGGTCCGCCAACTCCCTGCATAATAGCTCGCCGCCCCACTAGTAAGTGGATTGCCCAGACTATCCTTCAACTGCACCTTCGCATTAACGGTCTGGAAGACGACCGTCGGGTCCGTTCCTGTGTTTTGGACTTTCTCTGTATATGTGCCTTCATAGGTCATCGCAAACGTATACGCTTTATCCGGCAAAGACTTGCTTACAGTTCCAGAAGCATTCGTGACGCCGAAATCTTTCCATCCCCCGTCATAGTAGGATACGACGCCACCACTGATAGCATTTCCGCTGCTGTCTTTAAACTGAACGCTTACCGCATCAGCATCAGCCTCTGGGGCAGGATCCTGCAATAGGATTTTACCGTATTGACTTACGTTTTTCGCTCCACCAATACCGCTGGCCCACTCCAAATATCCGAGCCGACCGTTGCCATTGTTATTATTGACAAGCAGCGATACAAAGATAGGTTTCGTCGTATCTGGCATATAGGGATATAGTTCTGACCAAGCGAGATGAACCTTATATATTTTCTTTCCGCTTTGGGAACTGTCGACGAGCATGCTTCCGTTTTGAACGAACTGACCAGCAGGCGTCCAGTTGGATGGCAAATCTCCTCCAATATACGGAACAGTGCCCTTATAGATGACTGGACCATTAGCGGTCAGTGCGGCCTGGAACTCCACTTGTGCTCCGACCATGCCCATTCCTGACGTATCAAGACCAAATTGAATACTATCACCTATATAGTAGTTACCTTTGGACTCGTTTTGCACGAAGCTGGCATCCGTCACCTCTATGACCAGATCGAGTCCATCAGTCGCCGCACCCACCGCAGCTCGAGCCGCAAACCCTGCAGGCTGCTCAGAGGTCAAGCTTTTAAACTCCCAATTGTCGTTAATCCAATGGATATCCGTGCTCAAAGCGCCTGTGGAACGGTCAAACAAATTGCTCTTACTGCCTGCTGCGACGGGAATATTGGTATTTTGTACGGCTTTTTCATAGTCAGACAATAGGATATCTTGCGTTGAAGTCAATCCAGCAAGATAAGCAGCATTTACATGGCTGATGTAATACATTTTGTTCGGTTTCACTTGCAGCGTAGGAGTTGCTGCCTCTGTACCGCCGGTCCAATCCCGAACTACAGTGTTACTTGTAAACGCATTGGCAAGGACTGGAGCGACTGTACCCGTATTCGCATCCTCGGACCATACGACGAGAATCGGCGATCCGTCACTTTCGAAATAGACAGCTTTCTGATTTCCGCTTAGCGCATACTCACCTTTGTAGACAATATCATTCCCCAGTGTCTCGATAAATCGATGCATGACCACGGAACCAAGTCTCGGCTCAAGCTGCGGTTTCTTGCGAAACAAGCCAGAGGATTCCGTAAACCAGCCTTCGGCATGGGCGAATGGAATGGCTTCGATCTCCGTATTATTGATCATGTCAAAATAAGCGATTTGTTCGACCCCATTTTTCATCTGATACATATAGTCGTACAGCATCTTTCTCGCAATTACAGGCTCCGTTTGGATAAATGGTGATTCCGAAGCGTTCACGAGACCCGCATGGCTCTCAGAACTCACCCACGGCTTTGAGGGGACATTGTACATTTGATCATAGGCTTGATACTCTTTGGGATCAGGTAACTTCCCATGAAGCGCCAACTTATCGTAATAGCTCGCTCCGCCAAGACGCAGCAGCTCATTATAAAAAGGCAAATATCGATGACCGCCCATACCTCCGATCCAAATTTCGGAATTCGGCTGTACGCTTTTAATCGTCTCATATCCGGTACGTAACAATTCCACGAACTTCTCCGGTGTATCATTCCAGAAAATACTTCCGCCTTTCAAATGAGGTTCATTCCATATTTCCCATTTGGTAATCCGATCTCCATACCGCGCCACAAGCGCCCTCAGGAAATTAGCAAAATCATTCATGTCGGTTGGGGCATAGGCAGCATAACCAGGAACGCCGATATAAATGGTTGTATCTTCCGGGTGCGAAGACGCCCATAGCGGTGTAAACATAATGTTGCCGATGATGTCCATGCCATAGCTTTGCAATTTATTGACATGTTCATCAAGTCCTGCCCAATTAAACACACCACGACTCGTTTCAATTGCCATGTTCGTATCGGTGAATTGTCCTCCCCATGGGATCGTATGAATTCTCGCAAAATCAAAGCCAACCAAATCTGCGAGTTCTATCGCTCTTAAATCACTAAAACCATTACTAAATCCAAACAGCGGATTACGATCCGCTTTGCTTATGGACTGACTTTCTACGACAGCCACGGAAGTTCGATTACGTACAAATTCTGCAGCTGTTCGCTTAGGACTGGACAAGATCCGGTACGATTGTTGTAGCGGGAGTGTTCCCGAAACCCCTTGTTTCGTATAGTCAAAAGCGATTTCGTAGTAACCTTCGTGACTAGGTGTCCAACTCCAACCCGATGTCAGTAACGTTGACCGATCTACCGTTACTTGCCCAACAACCTGATTATCCGTATTATAAACCGTCCCCGTCAACGTTTGCACGGAAATGGGCAGCTGATCTTGGATCGCCTTGAACACCACGTTTTGGCCGATCTTCCACCAGTTTGCGAAGGCGTCTGCCTTCAGCGGGAAATATTCAACGGACTGCATGCTGGCGTCGTCGTAATAAATCGTTCCCAGATTCGGGACGCTCGGTAATTTCGTTGTTGCTACATTCAACTGAACTTGATTCGTTCCTGCTGGAAACTGACTATTATCTATCGTAAATGAAATATCCGTCCACACCGTGCTGCTCAAAGTTGGCGTGTTAGCCGCAGCCGTTCCGAGGAAGGCACCATCCTTGAAGTAGCTAATAAACACCCAAGCGCCATTGCCAGCGTAGTCAGCTGATTTCTTGGCTTTTACCGAAATCTTAATGGTTTGCATTCCGCTGTCAATTGGGATGATTTTGGATGAAAACCCTGCGGCTCCAGTACTTGTCGAGTTGATATATACAGCGTTCGTGCCGCTATTGACCGTTGCCGTCGTACTGCCCATATCGACTCCGCTTGCCCCGCTCCATAAGGAAGAGCTCCAACTAACAGGAACAAGTTTCGTTCCGCTTGTCTTTGTTTCTTCGAAACCAGGATTTGCTACATCATAATAGCTTGAGGTAAGCACATCGACAGGATTGCTCGCAGGAGATAGATTACCCGAACCATCTCTCGCTTTCACGGTAAACGTATATCCGCTATATGCTTCAAGACCCGTTACTGTATACGTCACCCCAGTGACTGTTGCTACTAGCTTCGTACCATCGTTGATCTCGTAGCCAGTTACGCCCCCATTGTCAGTTGACGGATCCCAAGTGAGTGTGACGCTTTTCATTTTAATAGCTGATGCAGCTAAGTTAGTTGGTGCTGTCGGTGCCTGTGTGTCGTTGGTCACATATGCCTGGCTTGCTGGGGATACATTCCCCACCGCATCTACGGCTTTCACCGTAAACGTATAACTATTCGTTGCGATCAGGCCACTTGCTGTAAAGGTTAAACCTGTCACAGTCCCCACCAACACCGTGTCTTTATAAACATTGTATCCGGTCACCCCGATATTATCGGTCGAGGCATTCCATGCCAAATCTACACTTCCTGCCGTCTGACCTACGGCGTGGAGATTCGTTGGCGCGCTTGGCGCCACCGTATCCGGAATCAATTCGATCGTAGCGTCATCATAATACAGTGTTCCTTGCTGGCCAACACTGCCCTCACGGAGGGACGCCAGATTCAACTGCAAGTTGTTCGTGCCTGCCGGCAGGTTAGCCGTATTCACAGTGACCGAAATCTCTCTCCATTCACTGCTGCTCAGCGCAACACTTGGCGCAACCACAGTGCCGAGAAAGGAACCATTCTTCGCATAACTGAAGAAAACCCACGCATCATTACCGACATAATCAGCGGACTTCTTGACCTTCACAGTCGCTTTGATTTGCATGTTATTGTCAATCGTCATCGTCTTGGAAACCCAACCTGCGGCTCCTGCATCCACTGCGCTAATATATAGGGCATTGGTTCCGCTATTGGCCTCAATCGTCGTGACCCCCGTATCAACCGGTGTCGTTCGCGTCCATAAGGCAGAATTCCAATTGACCGGAACAAGCTTGGTTCCACTGGATGTCGTGATCTCAAACCCAGGATTGGCGATGCTCAATACATTTGGCGTGGTCAGACTTACAGCATTACTGGCCGCAGATAGATTGCCCGCTGCATCCTTCGCTTTTACAGTAAAGGTATAATTGGTACCCGCATTGAGAGCGCTTACGGAATAAGTTAACCCTGTTGTGGATCCAATCAGCGTTGTACCGTTGTAGACATCGTACCCTTGGACACCAACGTTATCCGTTGAGGCATTCCATGTCAGGTTAACACTCGTCGCCGTTTGACCAGCAATGGCAAGATTCGTCGGAGCTGTTGGCGCCACAGTATCCATCAGTTCCATCGTTACATCGTCATAATAGAGCGTCCCCGCATTGCTTCCGCTGCCTGCTTTCGATGTCGCTAAGTTCAACCAGAGCATATTCGTTCCCGCTGGAAACTGACTGCTATTGACGGTTAACGTAATCTCTGTCCATTCTGTGCTGCTTACGGTGGTCATATTGGACGAGCTTATTCCGAGGAAACTACCACTATTTCCATAGCTGATAAAAACCCACGGGTTATTGCCGGCATAATCTCCCGACTTCTTCACTTTCACCGTAGTTTTGATGGTTTGAGCGCTGCCGTCAACCGGAATTGCCTTGGAAGTCCAACCAGCAGCTCCCGCATCCGTTGAACTAATATAAAGTGATTTTGCCCCGCTGTTGTACACAGCTGTTGTTACGCTCGTATCAACCGGCGTCGTTCTGCTCCATAAGGATGTCGTCCAATTCGTCGGAACCAGCTTCGTTTGACTCACCGTTGTTTCTTCGAACCCAGGATTAACCACATTAATAAAACTTGCTGCCTGAACACGCGTTGACATCGTTGGAAACAGTGCAACTAACATGGTGCAAAGTAACAACCATATAACGGTTTTCCTCATAAATAAATCCTCCTCGATTTCATTTCGCCTAACAACTGCGCTTCCCGTTACTCACTTCCCTTTGTGGATGGATTACATGGATAAATATAGGACGAATCCGGTGGGCAAAGATACGAGACGATTTATACATCGTTATCCGATTTTATCTATTTTGACAAAAAAAAGCCGACAGCGAGATAATCGCTGCCAGCTTTCCATTACGCTATTCTTTTTAAGCCCCGCCGCTGCCTTGCTGCGTCAAACTACCCTTCCAAGCCATCATGCCGCCCTTCAGATGGGAGAGCTCACTAAACCCATTTTTCCGAAGAACTCGTGCAGCTTGTTTGCTCCTCATGCCACTTCGGCAGTACAAATAGATGGGACGATCCTTCGGGATCTCGCTCAATCTTCTCCCCATCGAGGACAAAGGAATATTTACCGCACCTGGAATGTAGCCTTGCTTCACTTCCCCGGGCTCACGCACATCAATGAGAACATGCTTGTCCTTGTCCATCGCCTCTTGAAATTGATCGGATGATAAATTGCGCAGCCCTTTGACCCCTGCAAAACGAGAATAGAAGAAAAACACGATAAAACCGAGTGCCACAATATTGAAAATCATATTACTATCCATAAGCTGCCTCTTTCCTTGGCTGAATCGATTAAACGTTCACATCATCCTCATATTGTAGCATCTACACACGAACTTAGAAAAGCTGCCTTGAGGTATACTAAAATAGAGTCAAATCCATGCAGCACGGAGGAGAATCCTATGCCTATTCCTACAACTACAACGCTTGAACATCATGCTGTCATCTTGTTCGACGGGGTTTGTCTGCTCTGCAGCAGCGCGGTCCAGTTCATCTTGCGCAACGACCCAAGGGGCGTGTTTCACTTCGCTTCTCTTCAGTCGGGGATGGGACAACGACTGCTCGCCGAGCACAAGCTGCCGCTAGATCGACTCAGTACTATTGTGCTGATCGAAGGCAATCGCGCTTATACGCGCAGCACAGCCGCTTTGCGTATCGCAAGGCGCTTGCGAGGCGCTTGGCCTCTCGCCTACGCGGCGATCGTGATCCCAGCTCCGATCCGCAACCTCGGATACAGCTTCATCGCACGTAACCGCTATCGCTGGTTCGGCAAGACCGAGCATTGCATGCTGCCGAAGCCAGAACATAAGGGGCGGTTTCTGGATTGAGGCGGCATCCATCTACAGTGACTAGCCTATGTCTCCTGCTTACGTATACGTAGACTACCGAACATCCAACAGCATAGGCTCAGACTGCCCATCTGAATACTGTGGTGAAGCAGCTTCGCGCTCCGAGTAGCATCACCTGCTCCCATCGCAACTAGTAATGGCGCAAAATGCTCCGGTGTCGGCACCGCCTCCCGCGCATGTGGCGCTCTTTCGTCATAGCGAATCAGCGCCTCCAAATTCCACGTTTCTAGCTGCTCCGCTAGCCACTCATCGAACTCCACAGCCCATAGCTGCGGCACTGGATTGTTATCATCCAACTTTCGTAGATTGTGAACCGTTCCGCCACTGCCAATAATCAGCACTCGTTCATCCCGCAATGGACCTAAAGCGGCACCAATTCGGTAATGCTCCTCAGCAGTTAACCGCGGGTTAACTGACAGTGTCACAACAGGGATCTGTGCTTTGGGATACATAATGGAGAGCGGCGCCCAGACTCCGTGATCCAAGCCTCGCCTGTCATTCAGCTCACAGCTTATCCCCTCCTGTTGAAACAACTGCTGGATATGGAGACTTAAGGGTAGATCCCCTTTGGCCGGATAGTTAATGTCATAAAGTTCTTCCGAGAAGCCAGAGAAATCGTACATCATCTCCGGCTCGACGGCCGAGCTGATCTTCTGAACCGCGCTTTCCCAGTGTGCACTGAACACCACGATGGCTTTCGGCTTGGGAAGCGACATCGCAAGCCTCTGCAGAAACTCTGTATACGCATGCTGCTCAATCGCCAAATTCGGTGAGCCATGTGCAATAAAAAATGCCGGCAGCACAGCAACACCTCCCTCCCACAACCAAATCAGTGCCAATTATCTACATTATTCACGAATCTCTGAAAATAAAACCATGTTGCGATCCGTCACAACCCTACTTACCGTTTACAAACTGCTCAATCCCATCCGCAATGCCCATCGCAAGCTTCTGCTGATACGCCGCTTCCGACATGAGCTCGTCCTCTTCGGGATTCGTCATGAACCCGATCTCCACGAGGGCGACAGGTACCTTCGACCAGTTGAATCCGCTCAGATCGTCTCGCGCCGATAAGCCACGTCCCTTCTGACCCGTTGCTTGCTGCAAGCCAGTTAGAAGAAAACCAGCGGCCTGCTTACTGTCTGCGGCTATTGGCTTAACAGCTGGTTGCGCAGCTGACGGGTACAGAACCGAAAACCCCTTCGTACTTGCCGAGGCGTCACCATCTGCATGAATCCGTACTACCAGCGCCGCTCCCGCCTCATTCGCCATATCCGCACGTTGCTTGTTGCTAATATCCACATCATGCGTCTCGCGCGTCATCGTAACATGGATCCCCCGCTTTGTTAACTCGGCTTTAAGTAGCAGGGATACCTCCAAGTTGAGCACATACTCTGGCTTTTTCGTCTTTACGCCAACCGTTCCTGAGCTGACTTTGGCCTTCGTTTCCCGCGTATCTGGCCCGACTTGCTCTGGGGCATTATTACCAACCTTTTGATGTCCAGGGTCGATCATCACGAGCTTATTGCTCTTAGGAACACTCGGCAACGTGGTTGGAGCCGCCTTCTTCGTTGGTGTTGGCTCCGTTTCTGGCGTTGCGACAGGTGTTGGAGCCGCTGTTGGCGAGGGCGAAGGCGTAGGTGCCGCCTGCACCTCTGAGGGCGCAGCCGTTGCCTGCGCTGCTGTAACCTGCGGCGAAGCACTCTGCACGGCCTCCGTTGTAGGCAACGCCACAGGTACTGGTTGTTTATCTCCACAACCAGCCAACACACCAACAAGACATATGATCGCAGCGAGTATCCGCATTCTTTTATAACACATCAGCAATTCCCCTTCTTCTCTATGCTGTATAAAAACAGCCGCCATTCGCGAAACTAACCTTACCATGCTTCTCCACATCTGGGAGGTTCGCTATGCAAGCACTTTGGGACTATATCACTGATCACTGGCTGTCCATTTCATTAATTGTTCTTGCCTTATTGGCGTGTTTTTTCGTCTACAAGAACAGGAGTAAATATATTCGGGGCTGGGATAAAAAGTAGATGGAAAACCTACAGCTAATTGTCCGCTATCTCTCTTATTATCTGACTTAGATGGAAAATCTACAGCTATTTCTGATCGTTTTCCCCTTAAATGGCCGAAAGCCTCAAATTAACTGGAGGAAATCCATCTAGTTGCAGAAAATGAGTAAATTCCACTTCATTAACTGTAGAAAATACATCTAAAAGGCGCACGGAGGCTCATTCACTGGTCGCAGCACCGCGTCTACTCAACTAACTCCATCCTCTCTCCCCCAGCCACCGCATATAAAAAACACAGCCCTCATACGCAAGCCCGCAATCGGGGGGCATGTGCTTCTAAGAGGACTGTGTTTTGTTGTTACCACTCCTGCTGACGTTTCTACAACCTATCTCAATGCCTTCATCGCTATATCCGTCCGGTAATGCTTACCCTCAAAATGAATACGATCCGCATCTGCATAAGCCTTCTGACGAGCTTCTACGATATCTTTGCCAAGGCCAGTGATTCCAAGCACACGTCCACCGTTGGTGACGATTTGCCCGTTCTCATCAACTGCCGTACCCGCGTGGAACACAAGGGCATCTTGCACTTGATCCAAGCCAGTAATCGGCAATCCTTTTGGATATGGACCTGGGTAGCCTGGTGAAGCAACGATCACGCATACTGCGGCTTGTTCGCTCCACTCGATCGGCTGCTCAGCCAACGTGCCGTTGTTGATCGCTAGGAAAATATCCAGCAAATCTGTTTTCAATCGCGGCAAAATGACCTGCGTCTCCGGATCACCGAAGCGCGCGTTGAACTCGATCGTTTTCACACCGTTAGGCGTCAAAATCAGACCCGCATATAACACGCCTTTGAACGGACGGCCTTCTGCAACCATAGCATCTGCCGTAGGCTGAACGATGTTCACAAGTGCTTCCTGCACGATGGACTCTGGAATATGTGGAAGTGGGGAGTACGTCCCCATTCCGCCTGTATTCGGTCCTTTATCGTTATCAAAAACCGGCTTATGATCCTGCGAAGGCACCATCAAACGCACCGTCGAACCATCAACGAATGCCAATAAGGACATCTCTTGCCCTGTTAGGAACTCCTCGATCACGACGCTCGCGCCTGCCGATGCCCCAAAAACCTGCCCAACCATAATGTCTTTCAGCGCAGCTTCCGCTTCTTCCATCGTTTGGGCAACCGTAACACCTTTACCGGCGGCTAAGCCGTCTGCTTTGATAACGATTGGCGCTGTTTGCGAGCGCAAGTAAGCAAGTGCCGGCTCATACGCATCGAACGACTCGTAAGCCGCCGTAGGAATGCTGTATTTTTTGAGCAGCTGCTTCATGAACACTTTGCTGCCTTCAATGATCGCAGCGTTGGCACGAGGGCCGAATGCCTCGATTCCTTTTGACTCCAAATGATCAACCAATCCTGCCGCTAACGGATCATCAGGCGCCACCATAACCAAATCAATCGCTTGCTCTTTGGCAAATGTACTGATCTCATCGAACTGGAGCTCTGTAATCGGTACGCATTCCGCTAAACCGGCAATCCCGCCGTTTCCTGGTGCGCAGAACAGTTTGCTGATTTTCGGGCTTTTGCTTAGTGCCCATACAATGGCATGCTCGCGTCCGCCACGTCCAATAACTAATACACGCATCTTTGGAAACCCCTCTCATGGGGAATGCCCACGGTCCACTTACGAATCGTGAGCATTCTCAATTGTTTTAGTGTTTAAAGTGACGAACGCCTGTCATAACCATCGCAATACCATTTTCGTTGGCAACGCGAATGGATTCTTCGTCTTTGATGGAGCCGCCTGGCTGAATCACAGCTGTGATGCCAGCTTTTGCTGCCATTTCGAGCGTATCGCCCATCGGGAAGAACGCATCGGACGAAAGGACGGAGCCTTTGGACTTGTCGCCAGCTTGCTCGATTGCGATTTTCGCTGCGCCGACACGATTCATTTGACCTGCGCCTACGCCCACTGTCATATCGTCAGCCACAAGTACGATGGCATTAGATTTAACGTGCTTAACTACTTTCCATGCGAAAAGCAGTTGCTTCATCTCTTCCGCTGTCGGTTGACGCTCGGAAACGACTTTCAAATCTGCTTCTGTCAGTTGGTAAGCGTCGCTAGCTTGTACCAGCATGCCGCCTTCAACTGTTGTGATGACTGGCTGAGACTCGCGTCCAGCAATTGTATCCAAACCGGCTACTTTGAGTAGGCGGATGTTTTTCTTTTTAGCCAGAATCTCAAGTGCTTCTGGTGTAAAATCTGGCGCGATGACGATTTCCAAGAAAATCTCATGCAGCAATTGTGCTGTCGCTTCGTCGATCGCACGGTTCGCAGCCACGATACCACCGAAAATGGAAGTCGGGTCAGCATTGTAGGCTTTCGTGTAAGCTTCAAGTACGTTCGTACCAATACCCACGCCGCAAGGGTTCATGTGCTTAACGGCAACAACCGCAGGCTCGCTGAACTCTTTTACGATTTGAAGAGCTGTATTCGCGTCATTGATATTGTTGTACGATAATTCCTTACCGTGTAATTGTTCAGCCGTTGTGATGTTGCCTGCAGCCGCATTCGGCGTGCGGTAAAACGCTGCGCTCTGGTGCGGGTTCTCGCCGTAGCGAAGTTCTTGCATTTTCTCATACGTCACTGTGTAACGCTCTGGGTAAGGCTCGCCCTGAAGGCCAGTCAAATAGTCGCCAATCAAAGCATCGTAAGCGCCAGTATGACGGAACACTTTTGCTGCAAGACGTTTACGTGTCTCTAGCGTAGTGTCGCCAGTCTCTTGCACTTCTTCCAACACTTTCGCATAGTCAGTCGTGTCGACGATAACGGAAACGAAAGCATGGTTTTTCGCTGCGGAACGAAGCATGGTAGGTCCACCGATATCGATGTTCTCGATCGCATCTTCGTAAGTCACGTCAGGCTTAGCAATCGTCTCTGCAAAAGGATACAAATTCACGACAACGAGATCAATGTACTCTAGGCCAAGCTCTTTCATACTTGCTTGGTGCTCTTCGTTGTCACGAACAGCCAAAAGTCCGCCATGTACATTAGGGTGAAGTGTTTTCACGCGTCCGTCCATGATTTCCGGGAACCCTGTAACTTCGGAAATACCGATAACCGGTACCCCTTTATCCTTTAACAAACTAAGCGTACCACCTGTGGAAATGATCTCAACGCCCAGCTTTGACAGCTCGCTCGCGAATTCAACGATGCCCGTTTTATCGAAAACGGAGATCAGTGCTCTTTTGATTGCCACTATGCTTCCTCCTTAGGGAATGGGATTGTATGTGAATGAATGTATGGTAGTGTGAATTTGTAAAATGATGAATAAGTACTGGTTGGCTCAGGAGAGCCACACATTTGGTGAGGCTAGAGAGCTGTAAGGCTTCTGAGACTGCAATTTCGGCAGACTCAGTAGCATTTCGACTCAGCTTTCCTGCTGAGACGGCATTTTTTGCAGGCTCAGCGCAGCGAGCTACGCTGAACCGTTCTTTCCTGCCTCTGAGACTGCAATTTCGGCTGGCTCAGTTTCCCCTACTTCCGCACGCTAACCCTGCGGCCGTCCATGCTCACGCGGCCCTCGCGCAGCCACCGCACAACCTGCGGCAGCAGCACATGCTCGGCCGCGTGGATTCGCTCCGTGAGCGAATCTGCCGTCTCGTGCTCGTGGATTTCCACGGCACGCTGGGCAATGATCGGGCCGGAGTCCAGCCCGCCATCGACGAAATGCACCGTGACGCCTGTCTGCTTCACGCCATACTCCACCGCCTGTTCCACAGCGCGCACGCCGGGGAACGAAGGCAACAAAGATGGATGAATGTTAATCATTCGTCCGAAGAACGGCTCAACCAGCACATTCGTAATAATCCGCATGTACCCTGCCATCACAACCAGATCGACCTGGCGATCCTGCAGCTCTTTCAAGATCAGCGTCTCATATGCCTCGCGGCTTTCGTATTCCTTCGGGCTGAAGGCAAAGACAGGCACCTTCGCTTCCTTTGCGCGCTCAACAACGAATGCCTTTGGGCGATCACAGACAAGAAGCTCGATGCTGACATCAAGCTTCCTCTTCTGTACCTGATCCACAATAGCCTGGAAATTCGAGCCGCTGCCTGAAGCCATAACCGCAATGCGATAAGGCTGCATTAGACGTCAGCTCCTTGGAACGTAACTACACGCTCGCCTTCGGTAACAACGCCTAAACGATAAGCTTTTTCGCCTTGCGCTTCCGCTGCAGCAATCGCTTTCTCTGCATCGTCAGCTGCTACGATGACAACCATCCCGATTCCCATGTTGAATGTACGGAACATATCATTGTTCGTGATGTTACCTACACGTTGCATCAAGGAGAAAATTGGGAGGATCGGCCATGATCCGTATTGGATATCCACGTTCACGCCATCAGGCAGAACGCGCGGGATATTTTCGATGAAACCGCCGCCTGTGATATGTGCCATACCTTTGATCGCTACGTCTTCCAACATAGCCAAAACAGGCTTCACATACAACTTTGTTGGCTCAAGCAACACGTTACCAAGCTTATCGCCAAGCTCTTCCACATGCCCTTGAAGGGTATAACCGTTATCTTCTAGCAAAAGCTTACGCACAAGCGAGAACCCGTTACTGTGCACACCGCTTGAAGCTAGTCCTAGCACGACATCTCCAGGACGGATCGTTGTTCCGTCGATGATCTTTTTCTTGTCGACGATTCCAACCGTAAAGCCGGCAATGTCATACTCCCCTTGTGCATACATGCCCGGCATTTCCGCCGTTTCACCACCGATTAGTGAGCAACCAGATTGCGCACAACCATCGGCGATCCCTTTAATAATCGCTTCAATTTTCTCTGGAATGACTTTGTCACAAGCGAGATAGTCGAGGAAGAACAATGGCTCTGCGCCTTGAACGATAATATCGTTCACACACATCGCAACCGCGTCAATCCCAATCGTATCATGCTTATCCATGGCAAAAGCGATCTTCAGCTTCGTGCCCACGCCGTCCGTACCCGATACGAGTACAGGCTCCTCATACTTGTCTTTGTTCAAGCTGAACAGCCCGCCGAAGCCACCGAGATCTGTTAACACTTCAGGACGGAATGTCCGTTTAACGTGCTTTTTCATCCGTTCTACTGCTTCGTTCCCCGCCGCGATATCGACGCCAGCCTTTTTATAAGCATCCGACACTGACCAACACTCCTTAGTTTGTCTATATATGGGGGAGGTCGTTAGACCCCCGTTTTCTCTCTATTGCTATTAGCTGAATCAGCCATTAGTCACACGCACAACCAACCTTCGTCACATCAACGATTTCCGTCGGATAGCTGTTATCGAAACAAGCTGTGCAATATCCGCTTTCTTTGCCTGCGGAACCCTGACCGATTGAATCCAACAATCCATCCTTCGTTAGAAAATGAAGCGAATCCGCGTTGATCGCCTTGCGAATCTCTTCGATCGAATTCATCGCCGCGATAAGCTCTTTGCGGTCCGGTGTATCAATCCCGTAGTAGCATGGGTTCATAAAAGGCGGCGAAGAAATCCGCACATGAACTTCCGTTGCTCCTGCTTCACGAAGCAGGTTGACGATGCGTAAGGACGTTGTCCCACGAACGATGGAGTCATCGATCATCACGACACGCTTGCCTTCGACCACCTTGCGAACGGCGCTCAGCTTCATTTTGACACCTTGCTCACGAAGCTCTTGGCTTGGAATGATGAACGTCCGGCCTGTGTAGCGGTTCTTGATCAGCCCCAACTCATAAGGAATCCCGGTTTGTTCCGCAAAGCCAATCGCTGCTGAAATACTGGAATCCGGCACGCCGGTTACAATGTCCGCATCCACGAAAGCTTCCATCGCCAGTCGTTTACCCATCCGTTTACGAGCGGAGTGAATATTGACCGTATCAATGTCGCTGTCTGGACGAGCAAAGTAGATGTATTCCATCGCACAAATCGCGCGCTTACCACCCTCTGCAAAACGCTCCGAACGGAAGCCATCACGATCAATCACAATGATCTCGCCAGGCTGTACATCACGGAAATAGGTTGCCCCAACCGCATCAAATGCACATGTCTCAGACGCGAACAGATAGGAATCTCCAAGGCGACCGATCATAAACGGACGTAAGCCGTTTGGATCAAGCGCAGCAATTAATTTATCTTTCGTAATAATAAGGAAGGCAAAGCCGCCGATGACTTGATTCATTGCATCTTTCACAGCATCAACGATATCATCGTGCTCTGAGCGAGCAATCAGATGCGCCATAACCTCAGTATCACTTGTTGTTTGGAAAATGGAACCCTTCCGCTCCAGCTCACGCTTAATAATGTTGGCATTATCAAGGTTTCCGTTCGTCGCAATCGCTAGATCGCCCTCGCGGTATTTGAACACGAGCGGTTGAGCATTCGCCAGCTTGCTTTCGCCTGCTGTTGAATAACGAACATGCGCGATAGCTGTTGAGCCCGTAAGTGGGTGCAAATTATCATTTGTAAAAACTTCCTTCGCAAGTCCCATCCCACGGTAATAGTTGAATTTGCCTTCATCGACTGTACAGATGCCGGCACTCTCCTGTCCGCGATGCTGCAGGGCATGCAGCCCATAATAGCATAGGGAGGAAGCGTCGGGATGACCATACACCCCGAACACCCCGCACTCTTCATTCAGTTTGTCGAACAATCCGCCTTGGCCGCCAATACCTTCGTTGTAATAGTCGCCTGTCCAAAGTTCATGCTGCCCATTCTCAAGTTGTTCAAATGGTGCCACAGGAAGCTTTAGGGCCTTGGATTGTTTCACGCCATTAGACATGGAATCGCATCCTTCCAGACTTTCGCCAGCTCGTTTACAGAAGACTGGAGACGCTGTTCGTCATTGATTTTCACAGTGAGGTAGGAACCTGTTACTTTTCCGATTTCTTGATATGGTACACCTTGGGAAGCGATCCAATGCTTAAGGGCATCCGCTTTTTCTGGTGTAGCGCTAAGTACGATACGGGATTGCGATTCACTGAACAATGCGAAATCTGGACGAAGATCGGACGCTACATTAACTTCTGCGCCGATGTTGCCGCTGATACAGCTTTCTGCTAGTGCTACAGCCAATCCACCTTCAGACAAGTCATGCGCAGATGCGACAAGACCTTCTTGAATCGCTTTGAGTACTGCGTTTTGCAGGCGTTTCTCCGTTGCCAAGTCCAACTCAGGAGGACGGCCTTCTGTTACACCGTGAATCACATATTGGAATTCGCTGCCGCCGAGCTCAGCTTTCGTCTCGCCTAGCAGGATAATGATGTCGCCTTCGCTTTTGAAGTTTTGTGTCGTGATGTGGTCGATGTCATGAACAAGTCCAACCATCCCGATAACCGGAGTTGGGTAGATTGCGCCTTTGGAGTTCTCGTTATAGAGCGAGACGTTACCGCCGATAACCGGCGTGTCCAAGAAGCGGCAAGCTTCTGCCATACCATCCGTGGATTTCTCCAACTGCCAGAAGATTTCCGGTTTGTCAGGGGAACCGAAGTTCAAGTTGTCCGTCACAGCAAGTGGCTCAGCACCGGAACAAACTACGTTACGTGCTGCTTCGGAAACGGCGATACGTCCGCCCACTTCTGGATCCAAGTATACGTAGCGTCCGTTACAATCCGTTGTCATCGCAAGACCTTTGCGCGTGCCGCGGATCGTTACGACTGCTGCGTCCGAACCTGGACGCACAGCTGTTTCTGTACGAACCATGTAGTCATACTGGTTGTAAACCCACTCTTTGCTCGCTACCGTTGGGGACGCGAGTACGGATTTCAGCGCTTCCGTCAACTTCGTTACCTCTGGGTAACGTGTTGTATCGATCGCTGCGCTTGCTTCGTAATAAGCCGGCACTTTGCTTGGCTTATTGTAAACCGGGCACTCATCAACGAGTGCGCCAACAGGCATGTTCGCCACGACTTCACCGTGGTGGATTAATTTCAAGAAACCGTCGTCAGTAACCTTACCGACTTTCGCACAGTGCAAGCCCCAACGCTCGAAAATGCCTTTAGCTTGCGCCTCATCCTTCGGCTCAACAACGAATAGCATACGCTCTTGGGACTCGGACAACATCATTTCATACGCTGTCATGCCTTCTTCGCGTTGTGGAACTTCATCCAGGTACAGCTCCATGCCGTTACCTGCTTTACTTGCCATCTCAGCGCTGGAACATGTAAGTCCCGCTGCGCCCATATCTTGAATTCCAAGCACGATGCCGGAATCGATTAACTCTAAGCAAGCTTCTAGAACTAGCTTCTCCATGAACGGATCGCCAACTTGTACCGCTGGACGCTTCGCTTCGGATTCAGCTGTCAATTCCTCGGATGCGAATGTCGCACCGTGGATACCGTCGCGGCCAGTTGCTGGACCGACGTAGAAGACTGGGTTGCCAACACCTTTGGCAACACCGCGTTGGATCATGTCGTGGTCGATCAGACCCACGCACATTGCGTTAACGAGCGGGTTCCCCTCGTAGCTCTCGTCGAACATTACTTCGCCGCCAACTGTCGGAATCCCGATACAGTTACCGTATCCAGCGATACCGGAGACAACGTGCTCGAACAAGTACTTCACGCGATCGTTTTCCAATTTACCGAAACGCAAGGAGTTAAGTAGCGCAACCGGGCGTGCGCCCATGGAGAAAATATCACGAATAATACCGCCCACACCTGTCGCCGCGCCTTGGTAAGGCTCGATTGCGGAAGGGTGGTTATGACTTTCAATTTTGAAAACAACCGCTTGGTTGTCCCCGATATCTACAATCCCTGCACCTTCACCAGGTCCCATAAGAACGCGAGGTCCTGTAACTGGGAATTTGCGAAGAACAGGTTTGGAATTTTTGTAAGAACAATGCTCGGACCACATTACGCTGAATACGCCAATTTCTACGTAGTTCGGAGTACGTCCAAGGAAACCACAAATCTTAGCAAACTCCTCGTCGGTTACACCCATTTGCTTGTAAATCTTCTGTTCCGCGATTTGTTCCGGAGATGGTTCCTTAGCGGATAGCTGCTGCGTCATGTTTTTCCCTCCAAGCACTTAGAATTGATGTGAACATTTTCTTACCGTCTGCGGAACCAAGAATCTCATGAATGGCGCGCTCTGGATGGGGCATCATACCCACAACGTTCCCTGCTTTGTTGCTGATTCCTGCGATATCATCAAGCGATCCGTTCGGGTTGTTGCCCGCTTCATAACGGAACACGATTTGGTTGTTTTCTTGCAATTCTTTTAGTGTAGCATCGTCACAGTAGTAGTTGCCTTCACCGTGCGCGATCGGAATGTTGATCAATTCACCTTCGGCATAATCACGTGTGAATGCCGTTGTGTTGTTCTCAACCTTCAGAACCGCTTGGTGACAGCGGAATTTCATGCCGTTATTGCGCAGCAATGCGCCTGGCAGTAGACGAGCTTCCGTCAAGACTTGGAATCCGTTACAAATACCTAGAATGTATTTACCTTCTTCCGCAGCCTTCACGACAGCCTTCATCACGTTCGTAAACTGAGCAATGGCTCCACAACGCAGGTAATCCCCGTAAGAGAATCCTCCTGGTACTAGGATACAATCGTATTTGGACAAGTCGCCGTCCGTATGCCATACATAGTCAACAGGTTGACCAATTGTGTCTTCAATCGCTTTGTACAAGTCGATATCGCAATTCGATCCCGGGAACACAAGAACCGCAAAATTCATGACTTCTTCCTCCTCAAAATGCTTTAGCAGAACTTCCTTCGTCTATTACACCAATTCGTAACGGTAGTCTTCGATAACTGTGTTTGCAAGCAATTTCTCGCACATAGCTTTAACGCGTGCTTCTGCTTCTGCTCTGTCTGTTGTACCAAGCTCAAGCTCCAAATATTTACCGATGCGCACTTTGCCAACTTCTTCGAAGCCCATGGAGTGAAGTGCTCCTTGTACTGCCGTTCCTTGCACGTCCAATACGTTCTGTTTAATTGTTACATATACAGTTGCTTTCATCGTGAAATCGCTCCTCAGCGTCATTTTTAGTCAACCAAGCGGTGCAAAATTTCTTTATATCGGTTCGAAGTCTCTTCCACAACAGCTGCTGGAAGCTCATCCGGTTCACTATTTTTATCCCAACCTGATCCCGCTAAATACGTGCGAACAGGCTCTTTGTCCATGGAATCGATCTCGACATCCAAGGCATATTTATCTTGTGACCAGTAACGAGAAGAATCCGGCGTAAAGATCTCATCAATAATAATAAGTTCACCCGCATAAAAACCGAATTCAAACTTCGTATCGGCCAAAATGATTCCTTTTTGCTCGCAAATGCTATGCGCCAGTGTGTACAGCATGATGCTGCGCTCTTGCAAAGCATACGTTAAATCTTCGCCAACAAGCTCGATCATTTGCTCAATGGAAATGTCCTCATCGTGACCCACATCATTTTTCGCCGCAGGTGTGAAAATCGGATCGTTCAAACGCTCGTTCTTGCGCAAGCCTTCAGGCAATTTGCGGCCATTGATTTCGCCAGTACTTGCGTACTGTCTCCAGCCATTCCCTGTAATGTAGCCACGTACTACGCACTCGATGGAGATGCGCTCTGCCTTTTTCGCTACGATGATACGCTCTTTCAAAAGCTCTCGATCCTCAGCACTTGGAATAATCGCCTGAAGCTTCTCAACATCCGTGTGGATAATGTGATTCTTCATATACCCGCTAGTAATACCGAACCAGTACTTGCTCAAAGCATTGAGCACATACCCTTTATCTGGAACGCCAGGCTTCAAGATGTAATCAAAAGCCGAAATCCGATCCGTTACCACGATCAAAAAGCTATCGCCAAGATCATACAACTCACGTACTTTGCCTTTGTGCACCAGGGGCGCATTAATCATTTCCTCAGCTGTATCTACGATCACGCTTGCGTTTGCCACGAATTCCACACCCTTTCCCCTTCAAAATCTATCTGTTCGTTCACTAACTTCTAGTTCAAACCAAGACGGTCAAAGATCGTGCTTACATGTTTCAAATGCCAGCTAGGATCGAAGCAATCTGCGATTTCTTCTGGGCTTAATACTTCTGTGATTACCGATGCATTCTCAACGATTTCACGGAAGGAACGTTGCTCTTCCCATGCTTGCATCGCTCTCGGTTGTACGGTATCGTACGCTTGCTCACGCGCAAAACCTTTGTCGATCAGCTTCGTCATCACGCGGCCGGAGAAAGGAACATCATATGTGCTGCGCATGTTGCGTTTCATGTTTTCTGGGAACACCGTCAGATTCTTGATGATGTTACCAAGACGGTTCAACATGTAGTTCAACAATTGCGTCGCATCTGGCAAAATAATACGTTCAACAGAGGAGTGCGAAATGTCGCGCTCATGCCAAAGCGTTACGTTCTCGTAAGCGGACACCATGTGCCCACGAATCACGCGGGATAGACCGGAAATGCTTTCGCAACCGATTGGGTTACGTTTGTGCGGCATTGCGGAGGAGCCTTTTTGACCTTTAGCAAACGGTTCTTCCACTTCGCGGAACTCACTCTTCTGAAGCGCACGAATTTCCGTTGCAAATTTATCTAGGGATGTTGCTACCAAAGCAAGTGTAGCCATGTATTCAGCGTGACGGTCACGTTGCAGTGTTTGTGTGGAGATTGGCGCTGCTTTCGTACCCAACTTGCCGCAAACATACTCTTCTACGAAAGGATCGATGTTAGCATACGTGCCAACTGCTCCTGAGATTTTACCGAATTGTACGCCATCAGCAGCAAAACGGAAACGCTCAAGGTTACGCTTCATTTCCTCGTACCATAACGCCATTTTCAAACCAAACGTCGTTGGCTCTGCATGAACACCATGCGTTCTACCCATCATCGCTGTATCTCTATGTTCAATCGCCTTATTGCGAAGGATTTCGATGAAGTTCTGGATGTCTTTGTCCAAAATTTCGTTCGCTTGACGCAGCAAGTAACCAAGTGCTGTATCTACAACGTCAGTGGATGTTAAGCCGTAGTGAACCCATTTGCGCTCAGGCCCTAGTGTTTCGGACACCGCTCTTGTGAAGGCGATCACGTCATGGCGCGTCTCTTGCTCGATTTCATAAATACGATCGATATTAAAGCTTGCTTTTTCGCGCAATACCTTAACATCTTCTTTCGGAATTACACCTAGTTCAGACCAAGCTTCGCAAGAAAGAATTTCAACTTCTAGCCAAGCGTTAAATTTATTTTCTTCTGTCCAAATGCGTGCCATTTCAGGGCGTGTATAACGTTCTATCATGTTTAACCATGCCTCCAATGAGTTTCATTTACTTACTTTCCCAAATGCCTGTTTGTTCTATCCAAGTCAATGCTTTCTCAACATCATCTGTTAAAAGGTTGATATGACCCATCTTGCGTTTCTCTTTCGCTTCCTTCTTGCCGTACAGATGAAGCTTCGCAGAAACGCCTAGTTGTTCATTCTCCAAGAAGCCTGGCTCAGCAAGCTGATCGTGCAGGGGAGCGATGTGCTCACCGAGCAAATTAACCATGACCACTGGTGTCAACAATTCCGTAGAACCAAGAGGCAAGTTGCAAATCGCGCGTACGTGCTGCTCGAACTGCGAAGTTCGGCAAGCCTCCATCGTGTAATGCCCCGAATTATGCGGGCGTGGCGCAAGCTCATTCACATAAAGTTGACCATCCTTGGTTAGGAATAACTCAACCGCAATGAGCCCGATCACACCGAGTGACTCAGCGATGCGAATCGCTAGTTCTTCGGCTGCCTTCTGCACGGGCACAGGAATACGTGCGGGCACGATGGATTCGTGCAGAATATTATGTACATGTATATTTTCAGCAGCAGGAAATGCCTTTACCTCGCCGCGTGGACTTCTAGCTGCAATAACGGATAATTCTTTGTCAAAATGAATGAATTGTTCGAGAACCAGCTCGGTTTTGGCGCGGCTTAACGTTTCATAAGCTTCAGTGACTTCATCTAAAGAGCGAAGCACCCATTGCCCTTTGCCGTCATAACCGCCTGTAGCGGTTTTGAGTACGCATGGCGTACCGAAGCGCTCGGCTGCTTCCCGCAGCTCCGCTTCACTTGTGATCTCTGCATAAGGCGCTACGGGAACGCCTGCCGCTTCAATCGCTCTTTTCTCGCGAAGACGGTGCTGGGTCGTGTATAAAAGATGACTGCCTTGTGGAACATAGGACTCTTCCATCAAGATGTTGGTGACGTGTGCGTCGACGTTTTCGAATTCGTACGTGATCACGTCCGATCGTGCGGCAAGTTTTCTAGCTGCCTCCACGTCGTCGAAATTCGCTTGAATCTGATCCGCGACTTGACCGCAAGGCGCGTCCTCTGTCGGATCGAGTGTTACGAAGCGATACCCCATGTTGCGTCCGGCTAGCGTAAGCATGCGCCCTAATTGCCCGCCGCCAAGGATGCCGATTGTGCCTCCTGGCTGGATCACCTTACCGCTGGATACCTGACTCATAGCTGGTCACTGCTTTCTAGCACCGTTTGTGTGATGCGCGCGCGGCGTGCTTTCACTCTCGCTTGGATCTCTGGATCAAAAGCGCCCAGGATCTGCGCAGCGAGCAAGCCTGCGTTCGTTGCACCCGCATGGCCGATAGCCACTGTAGCAACCGGAATGCCGCCTGGCATTTGCACAATAGAGAGCAAAGAGTCCATACCATTCAACGTGGACGTTTTGACTGGAACACCAATAACCGGAAGCTCCGTTTTGGCTGCTACCATTCCTGGTAAATGCGCCGCACCGCCTGCCCCGGCAATAATGACTTGTAGCCCGCGTTCGATAGCCGATGCTGCATAGTCAAACATCAGATCCGGCGTTCTATGCGCGGAGACAACCTTCTTCTCATACGCTATACCCAGTTCGTCCAACATATCACAAGCATGCTTCATCGTTTCCCAATCCGACTGGCTTCCCATAATTACACCAACACGTACCGTCATCTCAAACCTCTTTCTGAAAGCCGACTTTTAAAATCTTCATCTAATAATAAAAAATGCCCAGTGCTAGAATTCACGATTCTATACGCTGGACAGCAAAAGAACCGAATGCAAAAAGACCATCATTTCCTATGGTTCCCCTCATTCGCTTCCTCGTAGTCCAAAAATTCATGGTTTTTGGGTAGATACTTCCAGGCCTTATTCCTGATTTTATACGAGTTGATTCGACATTTTCAATTAGTGCGGCTTCATTTCCCGCTTTCCTAGTTTACTACCAACTAACGTGCCATGTCAATTTGAAAAAACGAACGATTTTCTCTTATTTCTTTTAAATAGTTCGCTTTTTAGGCACATTTTCTAGCTTTTACCTGTTAATGAGGAAAGATGCGTTTCTCAACCCTTTCTCCACATCTCTATATGAGATCGTCCCTTGTTCTTTAATTTGTATGACGAGCATTCATATTTTTCGACATGACTTCATTCTTATGGAAAAACAACAAACGCACTGACATACAGCTGTCAGTGCGTTTGGTTATAATAATAATTAGAGGTGACCAGAAACTATGATCATAGATAAAATTGTGAACGTACACACACGACAAGATTGGCGAAATTGGCTAAGTGAGAATCACAGCACGGAAGAATATTGTTGGTTAGTTCCTACAGGTCGACATTCCGAAAGTTACTTAGATTCTGTAGAAGAAGCCTTATGTTTCGGCTGGATTGATAGCACCATTAAAAAATTAGATGAGACGCAAACAGCGCACCGATATTCGCCAAGGAAAAAGAAGAGTAACTGGACAGAGCTCAATAAAGAGCGCGTCAGAAGGTTAGATAAATTAGGCCTCATGACAGAAGCAGGATATAAGGTATTGCCCGATATGAACACTGCATCTTTCATCATACATGAAGATATCTTAACGCAATTACGGCAGGACGAAGTGCTATATCGCCATTTTCAATCCTTGCCAGAGCTCTATGTTAGAGTCAAAATCGACAATATTCAATCTGTACGCCACGATGCAACGTTGTATCAGAATCGATTAACCAAGTTTATTGAACAGACCCGTTTGAATAACTTATATGGACTATGGCATGATAACGGCCGACTGATTGCATACTAAATCTATACGGGGATTCACCTACAAGCATATAGCCGCTTCATATCGTAAAGAAGTTCCGCCAACCGTCAACTCATTCACTAATCCCAGCTGTTTAAAAACGTGCAGAGAGCTATTGACTGTCATCGCGTTCAGATGCGGATATTCACCGACCATCGCCTCGCATATGTCTTTCACCGTAGTGTAACTTTCCTGCGCATAAAGATACGTTAGCAACGCTTGCCGCTGCGGGGTTAACGTGATGTTCCTTGCCCGCATCCGTTGTAATGCTTGATTCAGATCATGTTTGACCATTAGGGTAACCTCCTCTTTCATTGATGGGGACTTTATTTTATTTTTTCACATGCTGCACATACTCGAGATATCTTCGCTCGAACTTTATTTAAAATTATTATTATATAGTATTTATTATAGTTTTAATGAGAATGATTGTCAACAAACAGCCGCTCCTTTACAAAGAAAACCGTCAGTAGCTATCCTCCTGACGGCATTAAGCAAGCTAACCTTGCTTATTTATTCAGCTAATTACTTTTTGAGTAGGATAAGACCTTCAAGTGTGCTTATACCTTCAACAGCGTGAATTTCGAACATGTAAACGACAAATAAGCACTCCTACCTTGCTTAAACGATCCAAATCAGCGGCGACAAGATCAATAAGCCACATCTATTGTCTTATCCCCCGCTGCGGGCAATTGGATCCCATCCATCGGCACCTGCAAGAACGTGCTGAGCAGTCAGCTTCTCCGCTTCCAGCATGTTCAACTCCCGTGCCCACTCCGCGCGACCGCTAGTATTAGCCCCAGGGCCAACGCTCCCAAACTCCATGTACCTTACTTCATCTATTGGTTCCTGTTCATTCCATCGATCCCAACCCGCAGCCTTAATATGCGGTCCTACCCAGCAATCTACGAACGCTGTCTTCGCATAATTCCGCCATGGCCTTCCTAGACCAACAGACTGCTCAGGCGCATCACCGGTTAGTTTACACCTGAGAAATAAGTAACCATATGGAACCTCCGCCGGGGTAGAGGCTGCCGTGATCCAGCCACGTCCCAAGGAGACAATCTCACATTCCTGAAACACAGCTGTCGCCGAACCAAAAATAAAATCGACATCCCCCTCCACGTAGCAGCGTTCGTAATACTGCCTCACTGGACGTCTAGGCACATCCTCCCTTGGACCGCCAAAGCTGCCGCGATCTCGCGGTTTCGGTGGCAACGGCCCTGTGAACAGCGTGTCCTGGTGCCCGAGAAATCGGCAACCGCGAAAGGCAACGCAGTCCCCATCGACATAAGCAGCTAGGGCTTGCCCCACGATGTCCCCGCTCCCCGCTGTATTCTCGAAGGTGATCCCTTCCACTGTAATATGATCCCCGCCTATGTAAGCCGTGTAAGAATGAAACGTATGGTACGGTTCTCCGCTCGGAAACACCTTTTTCGCATAATCATCATAGGAGATTACAGTCGTTTCCGCCCCTTCGCCAACCAATGTAATCCACGGCTTATCGATATATAACTTTTCTTTATAAATACCACTTTTAATGTGGATGGTTGTTGGCTCTCTTCTCCCCGCGGGAATATGATTAACAGCCTCTTGTATGCTAATGAAGTCGCCGCTCCCATCTGCTGCAACGGTAATCATGGCTTTTCACCCTTTCTACTAGCTCGGTAAGTATCAAATTGACGTTGAATTTCCGAAATAACATGATTCATGCCAGCATCTTTTAATTTGGCTCTGAAGCTAGCCATCGTAGCGTTCCAATCCACTTTCGCATCATACAGTATCGGCAAATACTCCGTAATGATGACATTGAGCTGGGCAATCTCCGATTTAATGGGAGCCAGATCAGGCACAAAGCCGAGCGTTGGGGACACAATCGTTTCCTTATCCCAGTCCCGCAGCTCTTTGCTATAGGCAGGTGAGATATAGGTACTAAACCGAGCAAACCGAATATCATTCCATGTCCAGCTGATGGGGTTATATTGATGCTCGGGCGCAATACCGTCATAAACGATGGCTTCGTCCTTCAGCTTGTAATTCACATCCTTGATCCCATACGTGAAGAGATCGTAGTTCTCCTGGCTGCTTCTCAACCAATTCAAGAAAGCAACAGACTCATTCACATGCTGGCTTGTCGAAAATACAGAAAGAATATTGTCAGCACCCGTATATAAATACTTCGGCTTCTCTGGATGTAAGTACACATTCTCTAACTCTCCCGCTGGAAGCATTGCTTTGAACGCATCTATCCGCTCGGTTTGCTTCATAACAACACTCCAAGTTGCCGCCACTTTACCCGAGTTAAAAGCAAGCTCTGGATCTGGATACTTCGAGGTGTCCGACGGCCCATATGGAATGTAGCCCTTCTCTTGCCATTCATGCATCTTCCCCATGATATGAAAGAAAAAATCAGACTCATAGGTATCCCTGACTTTCAGCTGAGGATCCGCTGGGTCAATATACACAGGAGCATTCAAGTAACCCCCCGCAAAAAAAGCGACATCCCCATATTCTCGAAGCAAGAAACGGCCTGTGTCGTAAAAATACGGTGTAATCGTCGGTTCATTCTGATGAATCGTCTCCAAGTACATATCCATGTCAGTCACCGTCTTAATTTCCGGTAAACCGTATTTCTTTCGCAGATCGCCTCTAATCTGCACGAAGCTCTGAAACTCAGCAATTGGCATCACACGAGGAATCCCATAGATATGCCCATTAATCGTTACGCCTTGAAAGGCATAATCCGGCGTGCTATTTACGATTGCACCACCATAATCACGAAGCGCATCATCCAAGGGTGCTAGTACTTTCTTCGAAACTAAATCTGCGATATTCGAAAATGCCGATAATGCGATATCATAAGGCTCCCCGCTTGCCGCATTCAGCCACAGCTTATTCCAGTACTGATCATACGGAATATACGTAAATTCCAGCTTAATCGGCAAGCCGTCCTTGGCAAGCTTGCTCTCAACGGCTTGGATAACTTCATCTTGAGCAGCTGGCTTCTCCAAAGGAAACAAGAGATGTAAGGTGGTTGGCGCTATGCCTTGCCCCGCTTTGTTCGTGTGTGATGCTGCTGGTGTCAGCCCTGGATCTCCTCCCTTGCCAACGATCATGAGCACAAGAATCGAGATACAAATCACGATGAACAGCAGCATATAGGTGGATCTCTTCATCCTGAAACCGCCCTTTTTGGATTCGTCGCCGTAAATGGATAAACACAGCAGCCATTTCCGTGGCTGCTGTGCTAGTTACACAAACGACAATCGTTATTTATTTCTTACTGGCTGTCAGGTATCGGTCATATTGCGCTTGTCTGCCTTTAATGACATCCTCAACACCCATACTTTTCAACGACTTGATATAACTATCGAATTTATCCAGGCTTTCCTTGCCGGTAATAAACTTAATATTCATTTCATTAACGTACGTCGTAATATCCGGCATCACTGTATTCTCTTTGTCAGCCTCAGCTTTCAGCGCGTATACGAATGGGAACGGTGCTTTGATATATTTCTCCATCTCTTTATCAATCTTAGCATGCCACGGTGCTACCAGTACATCTGTTGCATCGACGGATTGCTCGATTGGCAAGTTCGTTGGATTGATACCGAATTTCTGAATGAAATCATTATCCTTGCCTTTCTCCGTAAATTGTTTCTTGCCATCAACCACATCAAACGTTTGTCCTTTCAATCCCCACACATACATCTCTTTGGATTCTTCACTGCTCGCATAATCCAAGAATTTGAACGCCAGTTCAGGATCCTTGGCATTCTTAGATACGCCGAAGATACCGGTAATCGGGTTCCGTCCTATATAGAATTGATCGCCGTGCGGCCCTTTGAATGGAGCGATTCCTTTAATCAGCGGTTTCGTAGGATCATAATCCTTGAACAGCTTGCTGTACACCATTGAGGTATACCAACTAAAGTTAAACGTAGCGCCTGTTATGTTTTGTGAAAATTTCGAGGTAATCTGATCCGCGGTGACGCTGGCGAAATCCGCTTCTAACAATCCCTCTTTGTACAAACTATTTAAGTAGGTTAAATATTCCTTATAGTTCGGCTCATAGTACGAATAATGCACCTTGCCATCCTTGTCTGCATAGAAGTTATTGGCTAAATCTAATCCGAATACCGGTCCAAATGCATTCGCTAGTTGATTAGGCGCTACCGAGAATGGGATTTCATCCTGCTTGCCATTGCCATTCGGATCATTCGCTTTGAACTTACGAAGCATATCCGTGAATTCATCGAGCGTTGTTGGATCCTGTAAGCCTAACTTATCTAACCATCTCTGGTTCACCATAAACGTAGGCATATAGTTCTTTGTCACAGCCAGCTGGGGCAAATAGTAAATCTTCCCGTCCGGTGTTGTTAAGCTTGCTTTCAGCGCAGGGTATTTCTCGAACAACTTCTTGATGTTCACGCCATATTTATCGATATAATCATTCAGAGGTTTGAACAAGCCACCTTGAATATTCTTCATCGTCTGATCCTGATCCAGCTGATAGATCACATCGGGGAGATCGGCCCCTGCAGCAAGTCGCGGGCTAATCGCATCCTGATAGGTCGATGGCGGAAGTAGCTCCCAATTGACCGTAATGCCTGCTCGCTTACTCAACTCTTGGACGATCGGAGCTTGGTTTAGATCAACATTGTTCGTCCACGCATTCGTTGCTAGAATTTTGAGCGATCCCGCTTTATCGGTGATTGGCCCTGTACCTGTGTACGTGAAGCCCGCTGGTGCTGCAGCAGCACTCGCATCTGGTTTCATCGTTGCTGCCGCGGAGCTAGCCGTAGGCGTAGAGCTCCCCTCACTTGTACAAGCTGCAGCTACCATTGCAAATAAGGCTGTAATCAGAGACAGACTTGCCGTTGTTTTGAGTGTTTTTTTCATATACGAAACCCTCCCTCAATGTATAAAGCCCACTTATATATCCAGCAAGAGCATTGCTACCCTTTGACTGCACCTAGCGTGATACCACGTACAAAATACTTTTGAATGAACGGATAGATCGTAATAATCGGTAAAATGCTGACAACAATCGAAACGTAGCGGACCTGTAGTGTCGAAACAGCCAGAGCTTTAGCCGCTGTCTCGCCCCCCATTTTCTGCATAATTTCGGGTGAAGCCATAATGAGTACCCTTCGCAGGAATATCTGCAGTGGCTGTAGTTCCGACTTCCCGAGGTACAGCAACGCATTGAAGAAATCGTTCCAATGAGCAACGGCATAGTACAAGGTCAGCACCGCTAAGGTCGGCTTGGTAAGCGGGATGGCTATGCGGAACAATAAGGTAAAATCCTTAGCTCCATCCATGCTTGCGCTCTCAAATATTTCGTTCGGAATTGCCTCAAAGGCAGATCGTAAAATCATGACGTTAAAGGTACTTACAAGAACAGGCAGAATCATCGCCCACCTAGTGTTGTATAGTCCTAATTCCGTGATCACCATATAAAGAGGAATCAATCCGCCAGAGAAGTACATCGTGAATGCGATGTAGAAGTTGAGTTTTCTTCGAAGGAAGAACGTCTTTCTCGAAAGCGGATAAGCCGCTAAGCAAGTGGCTACCAGATTAAAGATGGTACCCACAACGGTGTACCAAATGGTGTTGTAGTACGACTTCCATAATTCGGAATACCCCAGCACCATTTTGTACCCATCAAAATTCAAATCAACAGGTAAGAACGTGACTAACTTATTGTCTATGGCTTCTACCGAGCTCATTGAGATGCTCACCACATAAATAAATGGATATAAGGTTACAACAATCGCAAGTGCGACAAGGCTGTAAACGATTACATAAAAACTACGGTCCGTCCATGATTTAACCATGAAGACCTCCTTTCTTGAGGCGCTGCTACCACAAAGACATGTCGTTCACACGACGACTCGCTTGGTTGGCCGCATATACTAAGATGAAACTGATAATGGAATTGAATAGCCCCACTGCTGTAGCAAAACCAAAGTTCTGTGACTCAATCCCTTGCCTGTATACATAAGTCGAGATCACATCGGCCGTTTCATACGTGGCACCGTTGTAGAGCAGATACACCTTCTCAAAATTCACACTCATAATGCCGCCGATAGAGAGTAGAAACAGAATCACAATCGTTGGCTTCAAGCTTGGCAGTGTGAGATGCCACACCTCTTGGAATTTGTTAACGCCATCAATCTTTCCAGAGTCGTACATTTCCTGATCGATCCCCATAATAGCCGCGATGTAGATAATGGAGCTAAAACCAAAACTTTGCCAGATACCTGACGCCGTGAAGATAGATCGGAACCATTCGGGCGCCATCATGAAATTAATTTTGGCCATGCCCATCGAATCCAAGAACGTATTCACAATACCGTCTGTCGGAGACAGGAAGTTAATGATCATCCCCGCGATAACAACCGTTGAGATAAAGTGCGGCAGGTAGGTCACCGTTTGGGCAAAACGCTTGAAGAGGCCATTCTTAATTTCAACTACGCATATGGCAAAAAGGATCGGTATCGAGAATCCGATGACTAACGGATAAAACGCAAGTAGGAAAGTGTTCCTCAGCAGTCGCCAGAAATAACGAGAATGGACGAACTGGTCCAACCATTTGAGCCCTACCCACTCGCCTCCAAATACACCATGTCCCGGTGTAAAGTTTTTGAATGCAATAAGGATCCCCGGCATCGGTAAGTAACAAAATATGAAATAATACAGAAACACCGGTAAAAACATCATCAGCAGCAGTTTATCTCTGCGTATCAGCTTGATGAGCAGCGGTTTCTTATCCCCCAATAACTCCAACTCCTTTCAATCAATCATCCAATAAGGTAATTTTAGCGCATGACTGACTTTGCAAATATCCAACATTTTTGCGATATGTAACACTTTTTTACGTAAAAAAACACCTATTCAGTCCGGACGTCTTTACGCCGACTTGATAGGTGTTGCTTCAACTACTAGGCATCTTCCCTTGAATACCCCTCCGCCGTATAGGCGGGAAAGTTCAGAAATACGCTGGTGCCGTGCCCAAGTTCACTTTCAATTCGCAAACCATAGCTTTGACCAAAACGAATTTGGATGCGATCATGCACATTTTTCAACCCGTACCCGATCGAGCTCACTTGAATAACTTCTTCGGCCAACTCCTTACTCATGCCTGGTCCATTGTCTGCGATGCAGAACTCCAGATCCTCTCCCGACCTGTAACCTCGCAAGGTGATACAGCCGCGCCCATCCCCCTTACGGAGCTTATCAATACCGTGTTCTAGCGCATTTTCCAAAATCGGCTGAAAAATAAGATTAATCATGTCATATCGCAATAACGCTTCATCTACTTCGCAAATGAAATCAAAACGATAATTGTGCATGATACTTTGGATATGCATATAATCCTTCGCATTCTCCAATTCATTTCGGACAGGGATGAAATCTCTCCCCTTATTGAGAACCGTTCGATAGAAGCGTGAAACGGTATTCGTGATCTGACTAATTTCCATCGCATCAATCTCTAGAGCCTTCCAATTAATAATCGACAAGGTGTTATATAGAAAATGTGGATTTATCTGCGTCTGCAGCGCCTTGAGCTCCGCTTCTTTCTGCGTGATCTTACTTTGATACACTTCTTCGATTAAGGTGTTAATGTTCACAAGCATATTGCCGAACCGATTCGTCAATTGGCCAATCTCATCCCTAGACTGACTGGATACGTCAATCTTCAAATTACCATTTTCGACGATCATCATCTTCTTATTGAGCTTAATAATACGTTTGACGAAGGTGTTGGAGAATATCCAGATGATGAGCAGCAGTCCGGCCAAACAAACCAAGACAATCAAGGCTGTCGCACTGACAATGCTCCTTGCATCCACTGAAATTCCGCTTTTAGGTGTAAAATAAACGAGTTTCCAGCCCGGCTCTGCCATATCTGCTGTGATGTACATGTAATCCGCCCCCTGCATCGAAAATGAACCGATTCGCTCCCTTAACTGGGAGGACGGCAGCGAGGAGATCGGAAGCTCTACACTCATCTTCATGTTTTTAGTTAGAATTTGATTGCCCTCTTTATCTAAAATCAAAATCCCATAGGCATTCGTTTTGATATCATCCAAACTCTGAAACAAACTATCGGCATCGATACTCAGGAACAACACGGCGGGCGCCTTCCCTAACGGGACTCCCTCTTCACTCACGAACGGCCTTGTAGCGAAGAGCTTGCCATTCTTAATATTCCACTGCGTTTCTTTCGAATGTGTCCGCTGATTCGCCCACTTCAGATCGGATGTCAAATCGAGTGGCAGAATATATTCACCTCGCAGAATGGACTGATTCTCGGTAAACACTGATATTTGTAAGATATCCTGATTAAAATCAAGAATATTACTGAAGAACGGATCCACATAATCCCGATACAAGACTGGGAAGTCACCGTCGTTACTAATAAAGATGCGCTTAAATACAACATTCTGTGTGATCGAATTAATGATCGCTTCATGTTGCTTCGCGCGATAGTTAATCGTCTCGGCGATTTGACTAATCGCTCCGTCCAAATTCTGTTTCGCCTGTTGGAGTAAGAAAGAGCTAGCCTGGTGATAGGAAAACATCCCCAATACGACAACAGGTATAATGGAAACGACCATATAGGAGATAAACAGCTTCTGCTTAAATCTTAAGTTTTGGAAATAAGCGAGGAAAGTTCTCATATCAGCTCGTTCCTTCTCGGAATTTGGCTGGACTTTGCCCATGAACCTGTTTAAATGTTTTACAGAAATACGACGTATTCATATAGCCGACCTGCTGACTAATATCCGCAATCGTTAGATGCGTTTCCCGCAGCAGTGCCTCCGCCTTATGCATCCGAATGGTTGTTAGATATTTAACAAACGTTACCCCTACTTCCCTTTTAAACAGGTAGCTCACATAGGTCTGTGTAAGAAACACCTTCTCCGCAATCCATTGCAAGCTGATATCCGATGTGTAGTTATCTTCAATCAGTTTCCGGATATCCTTAATCACTTTCTTGCTGAATTCCGGATTATGAACATCCGCATCGCCGTCTAGCATACCAAGAACAGTCTGAATCTGCGCTTTTAGCTCGGCTAGGGACTTACACCCGAATATAGCCTCCACAATTGACTTAAACGCGTGGACGTCTGTTTTCCCTGCCGCTTCCCCTATTTTCTTAGCTAGCTCTGTACACATGTACTTCACGTAAATCGCGGAATGCTGCCCGCTCCCGTCAATCGTCTTAAAGAATAGCTCAACACCTTGGCGTAGGCCGAATTCATCCTTGACTTCTAAGTGCCAATACAGAGTTTCCATCAGCTTAGGGATGGTGCTCGCTATTTCTTCTTGCCCTTGGCTTTCATCTGTATAGAGCACTGTGCTTTCTTGGAAGAAAAATTTGTAGTCCAGCACATTCTCCATGAGCTTAAACTCGGGAGCCAACTCATCTCCTGTGTTGATTAGCCTAGAAATGACCATCGTATAGGTTTCGTTGTAGGCATCCGCAATGCTTGCTTTTAACTTACTGCCTAACGACTCCAGATCTTCCTTACGCACCGTGTGATCCCATCGCACACAAACCAAGCTCTGACTTTCATTCAAATTCAAATAATCGAATGGCGCACGAATGACGGTCTGAAGTCTCTCTGGCAGCAAGTCGTGCTCTACATCAAAGACCGATGAACTGTAGTCTATCAGAATCAATTGAACGGACACCTGACTAAAATGAAGCCCGACAAGATCTAACTTGCGAGTGAGTGATGAAGAAGCTTGCGCAGCATGAAGAATCTCTAAGAGCAACTCTTCCTTCTCTTGTTCTTGATCCTTATGACAGAGCGCAATGACTTCATCAAAGACTCTCTGGAAGTCACTCACATCAATGGGCTTGAGCAAATACGAGGATATCTGATAATGAATCGCCCTCTGTGCATACTCAAACTCCCCATAGGCGCTAAAAATAATAATTTTCAACTCAGGGAACTGCGCCCGTGCCCGCTCACACAAAGTAAGGCCATCCATAAATGGCATCTTGATGTCGGTTAATACAATATCGATTGGATGCGAAGCTAGCATCTCTAAGGCTTCTTCCCCATTCTCAGCTTCCAACACAGCCAAGGGCAGTTTATATTTGTGGATTAATCGCTTAATCCCTTCTCTTTCAATATGCTCGTCATCCACGATGAGGATCTGAAACATGCGCTTCCTCCCTTCCGAAACCAACTCCATCTAAATTCTATCAGACCCCGCCTCCGATTCAAATTCAACATTCTTGCGTTTCATATCATTTTCTCATGGTGAGGGCACGCTGCACAGCAAAAAGAGCAGGCACTAGGCCTGCTCCACTTCTACACCCTGCTTTACGAAATCGCCCCATGTGAGCGCCCGGAACTCTTCCTTCCATGGCGACAACGCCGGCAGCTCTGCCCATATCTCCTCTGCTTTCTGCATACACACGGATTGAACGATGCGTGCATATTCCAAGCAGCCGGAATCCTGAATCAACTGTTTCACTTCGTCTTCCTTTTCCGCAAAAAGTTCAGCCGTGATCTCCCCCCTGTAGTAAGCCTTCACGGGTGAGAACTCTTCATCCTCAATGGAGAGTAGATACAGGATGGGAAGCGTCCGCTTCTTCGCCATGAGGTCACTTTTCTCATCATAGCGAACAAGATCCCGCACATCGTTCTGAATCTGGTGGAGAAGTCCCACACAATCGGCGATCTGATGCAGCTGCTCTATCGTTCCTTCGGTACAGGCTGTATCAGAATAGCCTAGGAAGCAAGCAAGACGGAATAACGAACCCGATTTCTCTTGCGTCATCCATAAATAGTCATCAACAGTGGAAACCGCATTAATCACATCTTTATGCTGGCCATTAATCGACCTAGCGATAATTTTGCTAATTTCGACCAACATTGTTCCGCTGGCATTCATCCTGCCCAATTCACCTATCACACCGATCATTAGCGCTAATACAGCATTCAACGCACTCGCCGTGTCCACGCGCATCCAAGGCTTACTATCGCTGTCCTGATCCTGCAGATCATCGACGATATCCAGGATAAGAACAACTAACTCTGTCAAAGCTGCTCGGCGATGGATATTAGACGAATCCCCACCAAGCATAGCGTGTGTGCATAACGTGACTTTGGACCAAGACAGACTCGAAGTCTCGTTATCTGACATACAAGATCTCAGCAGCGTTTTCAAATCCTCATCAAACATATAATCATCCATCATTCGTGCCATGTGCTGCTGAATCTCCTGCATGCGAAGCGCCTACTTTCAGGTGTAATATTTACTTTTGATAAACTTTTCCAAAGCCTCTGTTCTTGATTTCGCGCCCCATTTGTCATAAATTTTACGCAAATAATTATCAACCGTACGCTTGCTCATGAAAATTCGTTCAGCAATTTGTTCGTGTGTAGCCCCTTTAACCAGCATGTTCATCATGAGCACTTCTTCCTCTTGCAGTTCACATTCTTCGCCTGCATCGGCCTCGTTTAATTGCATCTGGTTGAAAACAGACAGCGGAATCATCGTATATCCATCCAAAATACAATACACCATATTCTTGATCGTCCGCTCCGTTGACTCTTTCGACAATACACCGCTTACTTTCATTTCAATCAATTTATTGTAAATACCTGCCAACTCAATGCCGGTGAAGATAACAATATGAATGTGCGGGTATAATTGTTTGAGCTGTGCAGCAACCTCTGTGCCTGTCTGATCGGGAAGCTGATAGTCTAGAAATATGAGACCAGGCTGATGTAACTTCACATATTCCAAACATTCCTTCGCATTACTAACAACTCCGACCACCTCGATACGATCTATCTCATCAAGCAACGTCTTCGTCGCTCTTGCAAATAAGGGATGGTCATCGACCACTAATGTTTTGACGATTTCACTCATGCTGACATCACTTCCTCAGTTGGTATTGTGATTAAAATATGGGTCCCTTCCCCCTCAGCGGTCTCCAGTTCAAAGCTCCCGCCTACATGCAGCACACGGCTTCTCATATAAGCAAGCCCCATACCGGATGCGGCGATTTCAACGGCGACCTCTTCCTTCACATGGAACCCTACGCCATCATCCCGATAACTTAAATAAAAGAAATGATCTTCTTCCCACAGATGAAAGCTGACATTAGCCGCCTGCGAATGTTTTTTAGCGTTGTTCAGCAATTCTTGTACAATCCGGAAGATATGCCGTTTGGCCGATAAATCCTTCCCTTCGATTTCGGAAATTTGCTCGGCTCGGAAGGAAATCTCGAACGGCGTCGTATACGATTCCTTCTCGACGAACGTCTTCAAGGTTTGTTTCAACCCTACCTCTTTCAACAGATGTGGATTCAATTCGAAGCAGCTCTGACGCAAGCTGGCATTGATCATTTCCACAAAATTGTTCATGCTGTTCAACTGTTCGCGATCCTCTTGACGCATCGATGGTTTCTCAGCCAATGAGGTTAATCTTCGCTTAAGGAAGAATAAATCCTGCATCGTCGTATCATGAAGATCCGTGGCAATCCGAACACGTTCTTCCTCCTGCAGTTCAAACATCACCTTCCGTAACCAGAGATGTTCTTCCTGCGGAAGATGGGAAACCATTTGCTGAAGTCTGCCTGTTAACTTACGAATCAGATACACATTTTCCATACTTACTTCCAAGTAGGAGGTGATTAGCTGCAGCCAATGCAACTCTTCCTTCGCGATTCGCGTGTTCGTCTTCTTCCGAGTTACGATAAGATAGCTCGTATATTCCTCATGGCAGTTCATTTCCAAGAATGTATAGTAAGGATGTTTGAGCATCGCAGATGAATTCACCAAACGCTGGATTTCTGCCGTATCAACTTCACCTTCGCAGAAAATTTCAATATCATTTTTATGCCGAAAAACAATGGCGCCACCTGTCACTTGCAGCGTGCCCACAATATCCACTAGAATGATATCCTTCAGATCACGGAAGCTGGAGATGGTTCCTAAATTTTTTGAAATCTTTTTTAGCGCTGATTTCAGTACATACTTTCTCGGGAACAAATAGGGCTCTAATCTCGTCGTCCAATATTCGGCTGCATACAACATAGCAGAAAGAAGGAAGATCGAGCCTAGGAATACGAACAAAATTTGCTTTCCGTTGGTTTCCCCATGAAAAATAATAGCAAAAGCGCCAGTAAACAAGCTGACGGGTACTACGGCCATCAGACAAGCAAATAAAACACGCCGTACGACAAGGCCAATATCATATAACTGATCGGAAGCTATTAAATAAGAGAATGTGATGGGAAATATTAATAATAGCCAACTTGTATAAATAGGATCGAATATCCAATCTCCGATAATGAGCTGTGGGAGGAACGAAAGACAGATAATAGGTAGAAACGAAATGAGCAAGGAGTAGAACACACTTTTGATAATACCAGCGAGCGGCGTCTGTGCTTTCCTCACCTTTACAAACAACGTTGCCAATAGAGAAATATTTAGGGAAATAACAATGATGAAGAATCCCATCGTGACCGATCCGTCATACCGATATACGAAAGCCATCGATGGAAAGAAGTATAGACCTCTCAATACAAAAGCTAGGAAGGCGATCCCGTACAAATATTTAAAATGACCCTTGGGCAGCTCCATGTCTCCCTTTTCTTTGAAAAACACCACAAGGAAATGTAGAAAAACAATGGGCAGCACCATCATCGAACTAGCAATCATCAACTTGCCTATTAAATCCCCCCGCATGGATGCTCCTAAGCTCATGAAGATGAGGGCAGCGCTAAGAAACGAGAAAGCGAGCAAACGTGCCGAAGGCGAACGACTTTCCCTTACTAATAATAGTACGCACATGAATAGACAGACGAATTCCTCGGCGAGCGAAATAATATCGAACAGGGCAGGTCGGCTTGTCCGCAAATCGATCGATTCTACGACGCCATCTCTCCAAATCACAACTGAGTTCGCCTTCTCAACCACATTCCACCGCTTGACGGTTGACCATTCACCTGGTGGTTTACCATCAATCGCAATGACTTTATCGCCGATATGTATCTTATCATTCGTGCTATTTGCCTCAAGTTTACTGACAATCCACTCGTCTGTACGAGCCGTGTCCAAATAGATACCATTATAGGGAAAATGGAAGGTTACAAACGAACACCAGATTTGCAAGGCAATGAAGAGCACCATATACATACTCACAGAAATTTTCACTACTATTTTCAATTAACTCTCCCCTAAATTCCAATATTTTGCTATAATCACTCTTGTAAACTATTATTTAAAAAGAGGGAGCTAAAACAATGGCGATTATTCAATTGAACCCAGAATTGCAACGTTCCGTACAAGCAGTGAAACGCGCAGAACTGCGCAAGCAAGCAGATTCCTTTATGGTGGCTCAACCTCTATCTGCTGAAGAAACAGCTGCACTTATCAAAACATTTACAACTCCTTCAGACACAAGAAAACAAAATGCCAATGAGCCTTCTAACTATTGGTGGTAATCTATTAGTCTTATTTTACCAAATACAAAAAAGGATTGCATATTAGCCACATGCTAATTATACAATCCTTTTTTTAATTCGTATGCATGTCATTCGCACTACTCTTCCCAGATCCGACAATTCTCGCTAAGCCGTCCCGAAGGTGACACCTAACTCGCGCAGGCGTTTGCGGTAAGCAATGCTCAAACGATCGCACTTCAAATGCAGCTCAGCTTGCAAATCTAGCGGCAGCAGCTCCGGCTTCTGGTTCTCTACCATGATCCGATCCTGCTCAATGAGCCTGTCTTGGAATTGGATGAACACCTCATCGAGCTCGTCATACGCATAGTTTCTTTGCTTCAGCATATAAGCCACGCTAGTCTGCTCCGTAACCGGCAGCACCATCAGAAACAGCCGAAAGATATGATCCGACACGTCGTCTCTCTTCGTAAAAGCTACACATAAAGGACCGAACACCTCATACACATAACGACTATTTACCCCGCGCCCTGTCCCATCCGCATCCGGCTGATACACGATGATTTCTTCGGAACGCAGAACACCGTCCTCTTCCAACACGTGATAATCATTGATTTCAGCGAAATCACTATCGCCCAGCAGCCCCTCATGCACGAACATAAGGTGGGACACATCGAGGAAATTTTCAATAATGCGAGGACCTGCGGCTTGCAAGGTATAGGGCCCCATGAATACTTCCTTGAAGCCCTCTGGCACATAGGCACTCACTTTAGGCAGTAGCTCTGCAGGTGTCCCTAGGCACACCCAGATTAGTCCATGTGCTTCTACACAGGCGTAAACGAAAGCTTTGGCCTTCGAAGGAATGGCCTGTTCCTTCGGTAAGGAAGGAATCTTGGTACACGTACCACAGCCATTGTAAGACCAACCATGGTACGCGCAAACCAACTCATCGCCGCTTACTTTCCCCAGTGAGAGCGGCACACCGCGATGAATACATAGATCCTTAAATGCGTGGACGCCTTGCGTGGTGCGGAATACCGCTACTTTCTCCCCTAGTACAACAACAGCCTCCGGCTTATCCGTGAGTGCTGACGACAACAACACCGGGTGCCACTCGTGAATTAATGCGATATCTTGTATTGTCATCGCCAGTCACATCCTTCGTCCTTTATTTAGGTATAACACCTTTAATGCCCTTAACAAACCAAGTCGTGCCAAGAATTTCTTCGTCCGTCATCTTCTTTCCGGATTCGAAGCGCGTTTTACCATCTTGATCCACGATAGGCCCTTGGAATACATCGAACGTGCCGTTGAGAATTTCCGCTTTTTTCTTCTCCACTAGCGCTTTAACATCCGCTGGCACATTTTTGCCAAGCGGCGCAATGTCTGTGATGCCCTCTTTCATACTGCCGAAGTAGCTATCTGCTTTCCACGTACCATCCATGACACTTTTCACCGTTTTCACGTAATAAGGGCCCCAGTTCCATTTCGGGTTCGATATGTACGTATCCGGTGCAAATCTGCCCATATCGGAATCGTTCCCGATGCCCCATACTTTGCGTTCAGCAGCAGCTTGAATACTTGCGGGTGAATCTTGGTAAGCTGCCAACACGTCTACACCTTTATCCAACAAGGAGATAGCCGCTTGCTTCTCTGTTGCAGGATCAAACCATGTGTTACTCCACACCACAGAGACATCGATATCGGGATTCACACTTTGCGCACCTAGTGTGAACGCATTGATGGTATAAATAACCTCCGGAATCGGGAAAGCTCCGACATAGCCCATATGGTTGTTTTTCGTCATTTTCCCAGCAGCCATACCGACGAGGTAAGCACTTTGATATTCACGTCCCATGTAAGTGCCTAGGTTTGGTGCTGTTTTGTAGCCAGTGGCATGCAGGAATTTCACATTCGGATGCTTCGCCGCTACCGCAACCATGGGGTCCATGTACCCGAAGGAGGTTCCGAAAATAATGTCATTTTTCTGAGCCAACTCTTCAAATACACGCTCAGCGTCAGGGCCTTCTGGAATATTTTCAACCGTCGTCGCTTTAATTCCTAATTCTTTCTCCATCATCAAACGGCCTTGATCATGCTCGAACGTCCATCCGCCATCCCCCGGCACACCGATATAGACAAAAGCAACTCTTGGCAGCTTCTTCTCTGTTGTTGCTGCCGTAGAAGCAGCTGCCGAGGATGCTGGAGTCGTACTCGATTCTGTTGTGGAACTTGTCGTGGAGCAGGCGCTAAGAATGACTAACATAATGGCAGTTAAAGAAAGTATGATTTTTCGCATATGGCTTCTACCCCTCTCTTTTTATGGACAATCCGCATTTCTCTACCGCTCTGAAAATCCCCTCATACCCTGTGCACCGGCAAATGTTCCCGCATAGTGCTTTCTCGGCCTCAGCCCTCGTTGGAGCAGGATTCGATTCCCACAACGCGGTTAAGGTTACAACCATGCCGGCGGTACAGTAGCCGCACTGCAATCCCCCCTCCTCTAACATCGCTTGTTGAATCGGATGCAGCTCTTCGCCTGCCGATATTCCCTCAATGGTCGTAATCTCCTTGCCCGATGCTTGATACGCCATCAGTAAACAGGAATTCACAGGTTGACCATCGAGCAGAATCATGCAAGCGCCGCAGCGCCCAATTTCACAAGAAACCTTGGTACCGGTCATTAGCAGATCATCCCGTAGAATGGCAGACATCCTTTTGGATGCAGGCACTGGGATCGAAACTGCCTTCCCGTTAATAGAGCAATCTAGCACAAACGATGTATTAATCACTGGCCTCCACCCCTTCTAACCAATCGATGGACTGCACGATGTCTTCTGGTGATATGGGCAACTTATTTACCCAGATGCCTGTCGCTTGCCGTACTGCAGCCGTAATGGCAGGAGCCAAGCCGACAGAACCGATTTCTCCAACGCCACGAGGGCCAAATGTATCTCCCTCTGGCAACGCTTCAATGGCCTCAACTTGAATGCGATGCGGGCTGTCGCTGAAAGTGGGAACAAGATAGGTGTCGAGATTATGCCTGACATATCGGCTATCTTTCATAACCGCATCCTCAGTCAACGTATAGCCCAAGGCCATGACACTGCCGCCCTCGATTTGTCCAAGGAAGCCCATCGGATTAATCACAGGACCTGCGGCGATGACGTGGTCGGTCTGCAGCACCTTGACCCGTCCGGTCAGCATATTGACTTCTACCTCTACGATAGCGGCCGCGTAAGAGTACAGGTAGTGCGCCCCGACTCGCCCTTCGGGCGTCGTCGGGTAGTCGAACTCCGTATGCGCGAGGATCGGCGTAGCTGCTGCCGCAGCAGCCTCCGCATACGTGACAACCGGCTCCCCCGATTCATCACCCTTGTGATGAATCCCGCCTACGCCGGTTGTGAGCTCTGCGGCCGGAACGCCGCAGAGCAGCGAAGCCTGCTCCAGCAGCGCCAGCACGAAGGCTGGCTTCAGCCGCTGGAGCGCGCGCCACATCATCGTGGTGGCGCGGGAGGCCGTGCTCGAACCGCTGCTCGGCACGCGGTCGGTATCGCCGATGACAATGCGGATGTCATCGGCGGCGCAGCCGAAGCAGTCCTGCAGCATCAACGTGAGTGCTGCATAGAGCCCTTGGCCGAACTCCTCGAAGCCGAAGGAGGCCTGGATCTTGCCCTCCGGCGTGAGCTCGATGCGGCCGCCGGAATGATCGGGGATGCCGAGGCCGAGCCCGGCACCGTGCATCACCAGCGCAGCGCCGACGCCACGGCGCAGCCACGGCTCTTGCTCTGACCCGAGTGCGCTGCTGGCGCGCTTCGCCAAGAGCGGCGACTCCAGCGCCTTCGCCCATACCTGGGCGGCGCCTTCGGTGGCCACGATCTGCTGGCCCATCGGGCCCGGATCGGTTGGCTGGCGCAAGTTGAGCTTGCGCAGCTCCCACGCGTCCATGCCGAGCTTCTCGGCCAGGCGTTCGATTTGGCTCTCCACGGCGAAAATCACCTGATTGCCGCCAAAGCCTCGAAACTCACCGGATACACCGTTATTCGTGTAGACGCTCTTGCCTTCTACGTCGACATGCGAGATCGTGTAAGGTCCAATCGCATGCTCGGTTGCAAAATTCAGTACCTCACAGCCTAGTGTCGCGTACGCTCCTGTATCGGCAAGGATGCGAACTTGGTGCGCGATCAGCCTTCCGTGTGCATCTGTGCCTGTTTTCATCGTGATCCGCATCGGATGACGTTTAATGCCGGAGATGACGGATTCACGGCGGGAATTGTGCATTTTGATCGGCTTGCCTGTCTTTCGTGCCATTAATGCCCCGAAAGGCTGCACATTGAGCTCATCCTTCCCACCAAACGAACCGCCAATCGGACTAGAAACGACTCTGATTTGCTCTTCTGGGATGCCAAGGATTCGCGCTAACTGGAAGCGATCCTTGTAACCATGCTGGGTCGGCGAGTAAACGGTCAGCCTCCCATCAGCTTCAGGAATAAAGAGACCACCTTCGGTTTCCATATAGGTGTGCATTTGTCGAGGTGTGAAGTATGTCTCCTCTACGACGTGTGCACATGTTTCGAAAACTGTGTCAATATTCGTGTCCCCATGCTGTAAGGAGGTTTGATGAAGCAAATTCCCTTCAGGATGCAGCATAATCGTCCCCGCTTCCAGCGCGGTTTCTGGATCATCAACAAGTGGGAGCGGTTCATACACGACTTCAATGAGGCTTAGTGCATATTCCGCTAGTTCCTCCGTATCAGCCGCAACGGATGCCAACGCATCCCCGATATATCGAACACGATCCTGACAAAACACCGGCTGATGAGGAAAAGCAATTCCGAATAGGTTCAATCCTGGTACGTCGTCAGCTGTTAAGACCACGCGCACGCCGGGTAATTGTTTGGCTTTGCTTGTATCGATGGAAAGAATCCAAGCATGCGGATATTGACTCCGCAGCACTTTGCCGTGCAGCATGCCTGGCGCTGTTAAATCGGTGAGATAACGGAGCTCCCCTGTCACTTTCTCCTTGCCATCAGGTCTAATGATCCATTTCTTCGCGTTCCGATTAAGGAGCATAGGCTCCGCCCCCTTTGCGCATAGCTTTGAAACACTCCGAAATGATTAGATTCGCTGCCGTTTGTTTACGGTAAGCTACCCCGGCATAATCATCCGCCACAGCGTTGAAGTCAGCTATTACCCCTTTGTGGAGCATCTGCAAAGCCGCCTTGTTTAACGGTTTCCCTTTCATGCCCGCTTCCAGATCTGTAAACCTCGCAGGAACCGCGTTGCCGCCGCCAGCCGCTAAAGCGATGTTGCGAACCGTCCCATCCGCTTGAAGGGATAGCCTACCAGCGACGGTAACGACCGATGGCGTGAATGCCTCTCTGCGTCCAACCTTGAGGTAGAACTCATGGGTGCTCTCCTGCTCTTCTGCAGCATCTAGTTGGCCATCCCTCGACTTGGCATCCTCAGGGTTCTTGACGGTGTTCTCCGTGCCATCCCTGCTTTCCAATCCCCCTGTCGACACAATAATCCCCGTCATGATCTCATCAAGAGCTACTTGCGGAGCAGCCAGCCAATCTTTCAACGCAATCATCCGCTCGTTCTGTCCATCTGTACACGTAATCTGTGCATCCATCACAAGCAGTGCAGGAATTAGATCTCCTGTACGTGTCATCACATTGCCTCCGATCGAGGCTAAGTTCCGAATCGACGGGGCTGCAATCTCCGAACAAGCTTGCACGAGCAGTCCGCATTTCTGCTGAACCAGCTCATTTTTCATCAAATCTGCTATGCTAAGTGCAGGGCCTATATGAACTTGACCTTGGGAATTAACCGTTAATCCCGAGAGAACAAGAATTCGTCCAAGACTAATGAAATGCTGCGGCATCGGGGCGAGCCCATTTTCCCAGCGCGTGCGAAGCCAAGTGCCTCCAGCAACAAGAACAGCATCTTTACCCCATTTATGCTTCAATTGAATCGCTTCCTCCACACTTGTCGGTTGCCATACGGAAGGCTGCTGCTCGGGCAGCTGATGCATCGGAACTGACATATTCAACCCTCCTCAGAGATTCTGAATGACCACGTGCTCATTATGCGTTATGAGTTTGCCGCGAGAAGCCGGCTTGCTGCGTGGTTAGTGTGTTCGTTGCGCGCCATTTCCAAAATGTTGTGGAACATCGTTCCGATAAATTAGATCTACTATAAACAATATTCGAAAACAACGTCAACTAACATAACATCATTTTGTTTTTTTATATAAAAAAATAGCGCATCATTCGTATCAATGCACTCATTCGCTAATTTTATGTTACTTAATCTAACGTATTCTATGGTTTGTAGATCGTTTTTGCCTCTTCATATTGCTGGGCGGTATCAATATCCATAAATGTCAGCTCCGCCGCCTCGATGATCTGCCCGCGAAATGCAGGCAAATGGAACAGTGCTCGCGCGCCAGCATCACCTTCTAACGAAGCAATAGCTGACCACATTCTGCTCCCTAGAATGACTGGTGGCTTTGGGATCCCTTTATCGCCACTAGCAACATAATCGTACTCCACTCCCGCCTCGTAAGCATCAATCAACCCATCCAACATAACTGCCTCGATGAATGGCTGATCAGCCAGCATAACCATCGCACCTTCAGCCTCCAGCTCCTCTGCCGCTTGAATGCCCGTGCGAAGCGAGTGTGCCATGCCCAGACTAGCCTCTGGACACACCACAATTCGACATCTCGAGTTTTCGAGCTCATGACGAGCCTCTTCCGGCAACCACGTCAGCGTATCGCCTTCGCGTACAACGACAACCACCTGCTCGAACGCAGCGCAGCTTAGCGCTTTCAGCAAGGCAATACCTCCGAGACGAATACCTTCCGCCAACTCGAGGGACTGCTTCGCAGTCCCCATACGCCGACTGCTTCCAGCTGCCAAGTAGACGCCAACGATTTTTTTCTCCCCTGATCTCACCATCTTCTCCGGTTTCACCTTCTCCACCACTTTCACCATGAGCAAAAGCTCCCTACGTCCCGCCCATGAGCTAAGGACGCTGACCACACACCTGCTCCATGTTTGCCACGCTTGATCGCAATCAGCTCAGATACAATGCTAATCGCATTCTCGAACGCGCCTTCCGAGCCGATGTTTAAACCGATTGGCGCATGCAGCCAGTCGGGGCGCTCGAAACCTTCCAGCATTCTCGCCGTACGCTCCTTCGAGCCCATAATACCGAGATAGTGTAAGTGACAAGCCATAATGCCTCGGAAGAAGGCGATGTCCTTCTCGAACTGATGACTCATGATCACGACGTAGTCTCGCTCATTCAGCGCAAGCTTTTCGACTAACGATTCAGGAAAAGCGACCATCGTTTCTACCCCTGGAAACTGCTCTGCGTTGCAGAACGATTCACGCCAATCCGCGACCACCACACGAAAACCGCTGCTTGCTGCCATTTGTACGAGCGGGATCGCATCAGGATTCGCACCGAACACAATGACTCTTGGCTTTGGCATAAACAGCGTACTCGTCACTAAGCGAAACGGCTCTCTCACAGCAGAAGTTGCGGAAAGCCCTTCCTCTTCTATACCTGATCCCTGCAGCGCATATCTAATATCTGAATACCCATCGGCATAGGTGCGAATGAGCTCCACAACTGCACCATGATCTAATCTGTCTTTCACGACCAGCAGGTTAACCAGCAGCTCTCCAGCAAGTGGCTCAAGCAAAATACGGATCAACCCGCCGCACCCAATCGTCTCCCCCCAACCAAAATCATTGGCAGGCCTCATGTCGTATTCGACCAATTGCGGTTTCTGCGATTCCCATACGCCTGGCACGTAAGCAGCGAGATCACCTTCCAAACACCCCGGAGAAATACTCCCTACCGTGCTTCCATCTGCCATTAGCAGCATGACAGTTCCTTGCTTGCGATAAGCGTGACCTTCCACATGAATCACTGTCGCTAATACACGAGCTCCCGTATTATTTTCCACAGCTTGCAAAATGTCATAGGCCTCCATCGCTCATCGCTCCTTCTATTTATAATTGCTACCTGATACTTATCCCTTTCCTTTCACGCCTTGTGATCTCCCAGTTCTATCCTTGCTACCAGCCAATCGCCAACCCATCACCACGCGGATCCGCCGCCCCACTCATGAACCCCTGCTCATCAATGACAATGCCTTGCGCCTGCCCCATAATGCCGTCCCACGACTTCACGGGCTCCACGCGATGTCCCCATTGCTTGAGTTTTGTATATACCTCGGGTTCAAGCCGATGTTCCAGCTTCAACGCATCCCCATCTTCTCCCCAAGTACGTCCATATACCCAACGTGGAAGTGAAATGGCTTCTTGAATCGATAAACCGTAATCCAATACCCCCGTAAGTATCGAAAGCTGCGTCTGTGGCTGCCCTTCTCCACCTTGCGTACCGAACAGCATATAAGGCTTTCCGCCCTTACTTACCATGGCGGGCATCAATGTATGGAACGATCTTTTATGTGGCTCCAACACATTCGCACAGGCAGGATTAAGTGAGAAGAATGAGCCGCGATTTTGCATAATAATGCCTGTATCGCCAGGTACGTAAGCTGCCCCGAAATCGAAATAGAGACTTTGGATAAAAGATACCGAATTCCCCTCTTCATCTACAACAGCCGCATAGGCAGTGTCCTGACCAATCGCTGGTGAAAGATGTTCACTAACCTTCAATGGATTCGCCTGAATCTCACTCCAAAGCTCCTGCGCATACGATTTCGACAACAATCTTTCAAGCGGTATCTCTCTAAAATGTGGATCCGTTAAATAACGATCGCGGTCTTTGAACGCCTTCTTGATCACTTCCGACATCAGATGGTAAAAGTTCGCCGATGCTCTAGGCACAGCACTCATATCAACATGTTCTAACATATTCATCATCATGAGTGCTGTGAACCCTTGCGAGTTCGGCGGCATTTGATAAATGTCGTATCCACGATACGTCGTTGATAGGGGCTCCACCCATTCGCCCGCGAAGCTGCGGAAATCTTCCTCCGTAAGCAGCCCGCCATCCAGCTTCACGTTATCCACAATGGTCTGCATGAGCGAGCCCGAGTAGAACACATCTCTTCCTTCTTGCTGGATGAAACGCAGCGTTCTTGCCATGTCAGGCTGGATCAGCCGATCGCCTTCCTTCAGAAGCTCGCCATCTCGCATATACAAAGCACTCAGCTGCACAGAAGCCCGAATGAACGGCTCATCTTTACGCATCCAGAACAGTAAGTTACGGGAGATCGGGAACCCTTTTTCCGCATAGCCAATGGCTGCATTCAATAGGTTCGCCCAAGGAAGCTTGCCGTGCTTTTCCCACACTTGCCACCAAGCATCCACCATTCCCGGAACTGTTATTGCGCTTAAAATGCCGCGCTGTGGAATCTGATTCATCCCTTGCTCTTTATAAAAATCAGGTGTAGCCTTCGCAGCGGACTTCCCGCTTCCATTAAATCCGGTATAAGCGCCTGTTGCCGCCTCATGCATGAGGAAAAAAGCATCTCCCCCGAGCCCCGTCATATGCGGGTAAACGACACCTAGGGTCGCGCTAATGGCAATTGCTGCATCGAAGGCATTGCCGCCTTGCTGTAAAATCGCACTCCCCACGGAACTAGCCAAATAATGTGGCGTAGCAATCATGGCTCGCTCTGCTCGTGGCATGATGTTTAGCATGATTATTCCTCCCGTTTATGAGCATATACCGCTAGTGCAGCTTGCAGCGCCTTCCCGACAGATACATCCACACCATACCAATGAAGTGTTGCTTCGAGCGCCCCAAGGACATGGAGCACATTTTTCTGATTACAGCTAAAACCCATCGTGCCGATGCGCCAAATCTGTCCCTTCAACGGACCGAAGGAAGAGGCAATTTCAATGCCGAAGCTGTTCAGCAGCATGGATCGAACGTCTTCCCCATCAACCCCGCTGGGAATACGTATACAAGTTACTACTGGCAGCTTACACAGTGGATCACCATATAGCGTTAACCCCATCGCTTGCAAGCCAGCAACCAAAGCTGCTTCATGACGCTTATGGCGCGAGAATCGCTCTTCCAGTCCCTCCTGCAGCACAATGCGTAAACCTTCACGTAGTGCATATAACATCGTCGTAGCCTCTGTATGGTGATTTAACCGCTTTGGGCTCCAGTAATCCTGCAGCATGCCGAGATCGAAATAGTTACTCGCCACAGCTTTAACCGAGGAAATAGGAGCACCTTTCTCCCGCAATCCCCGTTCGATCGTTTTTCGGCGCATGACCTTCGCTTCGATACGATCGTTGTACGTAATCGGTGACATGCCTGATGGAACGGATAAACATTTTTGCGTGCCTCCAATCACCGCATCCAGCAGCCATTCGTCGGTTTTCACGGGAACACCGCCAATGGTGGCTACAGCGTCCACGACGAGAAGGGCGTCCACTTCTCGGCAGGCAGCCCCTATCCCATCGAACTTTTGGATACAGCCTGTCGACGTCTCACCGTGAACCATAGCCACAATGGTGGGCTTCTCCCGCTCAATGGCTGTAATGATGTCAATGGGATCGAACACGGCTCCCCATTCCTGCTCAATAATTGCCACTTCAGCCCCACAGCGCTCGGCAATTTCTACCAGTAAATTTCCAAACCGTCCGTAGATCGGAACGAGTACTTTATCTCCTGGCTCGATGATGCTTACCAGCACGGCCTCTATACCTGAACGGGAAGTCCCATCGATCGGGAACGCCCATTGATTATTCGTTTGGAATACGTCCCGAAGCATCTCCATCGTTTCATTCATAAGCTCGGTAAATTCGGGATCGAACTGCCCCAGAATGGGATACGACATCGCGCGCAGCACCCTAGGGTCAACCTCGACTGGACCTGGGGTCATAATCGTTCGAAGGGATGGTGATAAATCTTTATAAGTTCTCATCTGCTTTTCCCCCGTAGCCGTATTGATATAACACATGAACGAGTGTCTGAAAGCCGACAATAAGATCATCCGGCTTCGTGAACTCTTTGGGATTATGACTAATGCCTGCCCGACTTGGCACGAAAATCATGGCCGACGGACAGATCGGTCCGAATAGTTGAGCATCATGTCCCGCCCCGCTTGGCATGCGGATATGTTCGTAGCCATAGAAATCGCAGGCAGCCTCAATTTCTGCCGATATCCCGCTATCCATGGCCACTGGTAAGGCATTTAGATGTTCCACTGTATCTATATAAAGTTCTCTTCGCACGGCGATTTCCACAAACCGCGATATCAGCTCCGCACGAAAATCCTCAATCTTTCGCTTGTCAGTATGCCTAATATCCAACGTAAATTCGACCTCGCCTGGCACCACATTCGATGTTCCACGCTTCACTTCTAAGCGCCCTACGGTGGCTACCAAAGGTTCACCCTCCGCAAGTGCCATCTTCTCTGTTAGCGCGACCATTTCGGCGGCGGCAGCCAGCGCATCTTTGCGCATGGTCATTGGGGTCGTTCCCGCATGATTGGGTATCCCCGTAACGACGACAGTCATTCGAATTTGGCCAACAATGGCTGTTACAACACCAATCTGCTTCTCTTTAAACTCAAGGACTGCGCCTTGCTCAATATGAATTTCAATATATCCGCCTATATCATCACGTTTTGCTGGATGGAGCTGGCCTTGATCTATGTCAAAGCCCGCGCGCTCCATCGCCTCAAGTAACGTCACACCCTCTGGGTCAGCAAGGCCTGCGCCTTCAGCTAAGGAGAGTACTCCCGTCACATGACCGGACCCCCAATAAGCCAATGGAAACCGACTCCCCTCTTCCTCGCAAAAGGAGACCATCTCCAAGGTCCGTTTCGGTGCTCCGTATACGGCCTTCAAATAACCAAGCGCCATCATCGAAGCGATGACACCGTAGGCGCCATCGTATTTCCCACCGTTTTTGACCGTATCGATATGTGAACCTGTAAGCATCGGCTTTAATGATGGATTCGACCCTTGCAATTTACCGTACACATTGCCGATTTCATCAAAATCTGCCTTAAGGCCCATGCTTTGCATGTTGTCTATCAGTGCTAATTGCGCCTTAAGCCAAGGCTCTGCATACAAAAGTCGGGTCACACCGCCTTCCGGATCGGCGCCGAAGGTCGCTAACCACTCCAAAGCTAGCAGCATACGCTCCCCGTATTGAGCTAGCATTTCTTCCTGTGGGTGCCCTTTTATTTTAGCCATCTAGCCCGCCTCCGATCGATGCACTGTGACGCAACCAAGCTCCCTCTAACGCTGCTCCAACTCCCACGCCTCTTTCATACACGGTAACGCCTCGCAGAAAGGTTGCCTTCACGCTGCAGCCGAACGTTTTGCCCACATAAGGACTTTGCTTATGGCGATAGAGCAGGTCACTCTCTTGCAGCGTATAGCTTGCTGCCAAATCCACCAAAGCTAAATCCGCGTCAGCGTCTATGGCGATTTCTCCCTTGCGAGGATATAGCCCGAAGCGCTTAGCTGGCTCTAGCGCTAGCATACGAGCGAGCTCCGGCAGAGGAATTCCTCTGCGGAGATGACCTTCGTGCAACATGAGCTCAAGCGAGCTTTGCGCTCCCGAAATGCCGCCCCATGCTGCGAAGAAATCCCCTTGCTTCATGTGCTTGGGTGAAGGAGAGTGATCCGATGCGACGATGTCGAACCGACCTGCCTTCAGCTCTGCCCACAGACGAGTCTGATCTTCCGCTGTGCGGATCGGTGGCGCACATTTTGCAACAGGCCCGAGGCGTTCGACCTCCACGTCCGTTAGCGCCAAATAGTGCGGGCACGTTTCCACCGTAACGTCCATGCCCTCTGCCTTCGCCTCCGTAATGACCTGCACTGCTTCTGCGGAAGAGATATGTACGAAATGCAACTTACAGCCTGTCTGCTTCGCATAGCCTAGTGCACGGTTCACAGCTTCCAATTCAGCGGCAATTGGCCTTGTCGCGATGAAATCCAATGCGCTGCGCTTGCCTGCTTGTGCAGCCTCCGCAGCGAGCTTGGAGACAATGTTCTCGCTCTCAGCATGAAGAGCGAGCACCAAACCTAAGCGCGCAATTTCCTTCATGCCGTTAACTAACGTCTCATCATCCACTTCCGTGAAAATATCTTCTCCCTCTCCGCCTGGGCAGGACATGAAGGCTTTGAAACCAATCACGCCAGCTTGTGCCAGCCCTTCAAGCTCGCCTATATTGCCAGGAACGAGCCCGCCCCACAGGGCATAATCAACATGGGATTGCCCTTCGGCTGCGTCCAACTTTAGCTCTAAGGCACTGAGCCGAACAGTAGGCGGCACACCATTGAGCGGCATATCGATGTAGGTCGTGCATCCGCCAGCAGCTAGCGAGGCTGAGCCTGTGACGAAACCCTCCCAATGACCAAGAGCAGGTTCATTGAAATGAACATGAGCATCAATCATGCCCGGCAGGATCGTTAAGCCTTTTGCGTCATAAATAGGTGTCTGCTCCGAGACAACGAGGTTTTCGCCTAATGCTGCAATTTTGCCGTTCTGTATGCCAATATCTAGCTGTCGACACTCATCTTGCAGGACCACAGTCCCTTTGCGAATGATAAGATCCAATCGATTCATCCTACGAAACCCTCCCTCGAAGCTCTCTCTATTCAATTAACGATGACTTCTTTGCCTTAACTCCCGCGATACGTGTTATACCCCCACGGTGCAATTAATAAGGGAACGTGATAGTGGGAAGTGTTATCCGCAACACCGAAACGAATCGGTACTTGATCTAGAAATGCCGGCTCAGGGAGCTCCACACCCTTCCCTCTGAAGTAGTCACCTACATGGAAGAGAAGCTCATACGTCCCTTTTGTAAAATCATCCCCACTCAGCATCGGCCCTGGCAATCTGCCATCTGTGTTCGTAACGTCGGAACGAAGCATCTCTACCGCGCCCCCCTCAAGCCGAAATAAGTCGATTCTCACGCCAACCGCTGGTCGGCCGTTGCTTACATCCAGAACATGCGATGTGATTCCTACGCTCATAGGCCCTCCAGATCACGCTTTGTCATCGAAAAGCCTTGGAAACCATACGGCGGTCTAGGCTCTGTAAACACTTTGCCTTCCCCAACAGAAACTTCCTCTAGAATCGTTTCCCACGTCCGATTGTTGGACTCGAAGCGAATTTCTTTCAACTGCGGGAAGCGCAGTAACGAACGTTGCCCGATGCGATAGATGAGGTTTTGAATCGATGGCGAATGCTGCTCATGGAATACGGTATGCGCAATATCACGAATTTGCTCAGCGGCTACGTATCGCCCTAGATCAGCATCGAAAGCATCTTCAGCTGATTCATAGCTCCATGCGATGTCTAGGAATATAAACAGAGGGCGATCCGACGATTCTGGCAGTGTCGTGTACTCATCACGAACGAAACCAGCGAACGAGCTTCCTTTGACTTTGATCAGTTTTAGATCGGCTATGCCAGCAGAGTGATCTGCGAGGACAATATCGCCTGCAACGCGAACGAGCTCCACGAAAGCGCTTGGGTGCTCATTTTGTGAGTAGCGATATACCAAAGCTCCTGCTTCGAAGCCATTCGCGCCTGGTACCGGCAATGTTTCGAATGCCACCTGATCTGCACTCATTTTGATCCCCGTCATCCATGGATACTTTTCAAGGAAGAGCCGGCTCGCGAAAGCCAAAAACCCCTCTGCCGTAGCTCCTTCATACTCACCTGCTTTGCGTAAAATGAAGTTCTTCATCGAGTCCGTTGCCACAACGTTGGTGTTATCTCCCTCGCTAAATGATGTGAACAGCTTCTCTCCGCTCACCGCTACTTTAATGTTCATGCCGAACAGCACATTATCTCGCCCTGTGAAACCCGATTCCGGAATCAGCGTGATATTCGTGAGCGGCTTAGCATAGGAACGATAGACCCAAACATCACCTTTCCCGTAATACATGATTCTCTCTGCGCCTTTTGCTTGTTCCATCGCTTTCTCCTCCGTTTCATTCATCACGATATCTGCCAGGCGGAATCGCCCAATCTTACAAACCTCTTGTAGTGCGGTAAGCAGCTCCACTTCCGGAGTTCCTTGTATACGATGACGTAACGCCTCGCGTATTGTATCCTTGGTCTGACCCTTCACCGCCATGATAAAAGGGAACTCGAATCGGTCTGTGTACTGTTTATTTAAAGAAAGAAATTGTTCGTATTCTTCAGGGGTTAACTGGTTGAGACCGGCACCTGACTGCTCCTGAACCGAGTGATCGGTCATCCGGACGCGTGTACCCAGATCGGGATGAGCCCGAAGCAGCGCCAGCTGCTCTTCACGACTCGCTCGCTCTACCTCTTGTTCAAGGGCACTCATCATATCCTTGATTTCGGCGAACGGCCGAGATCCTGTAGCCCGTTCTGCCACCCAAGGCGAGTGTTCAAACAACGGACCAAACGCTACAATGAACGCTTCTTGACTCATGTCATTGACTTGCTTCCGTGTGATCTTCATAACCCCGACACCTCGATTTCTGCCTTAAATGCCATGCATTCTTTTCCAAGATTTGTTTCATTGTAATTGCGCCATCCCTATGGGTCAATTTATATGAAAGAAGTTTGTAATCTTTCATAACATCGTTAACTTTTTTTGTATTTTTGCTAAAATCGGCGGGCGGCGTGGCTTCTATCCCTTGTCCACACACATTAAGCGAACTGCTTGTCTACTCCACAATCAACCTCCTGCACAACTAGTTTTCTTTCTTCAGCTTCCACTCCTCAGCCCACTCCAACCTTCTACTTCCAACCTCCACTCCTCACCTCTATTCCCTACCTCCACTCCTCACCTCTACTCCCTACCTCCACTCTTCACCTCTACTCCCTACCTCCACTTCTCACCTTCTACACCTAACCTCCACTCCTCACCTCTATTCCCTACCTCCACTCCTCACCTCTACTCCCTACCTCCACGCTTCACCTCTACTCCCTACCTTCCACTCCTCTCCCAACCTCATCCGAATGTTGTATTTCATACAACATTCGAGCCCTTAAACAAGCTAAATCACTTCGCAAGTTGTATAACGTACAACATTATTCTTCAATTCGGTTCATTTCAGGTCAATTTCGCCGAAAATGTTGTGTACAGAATACAACCTCACCCCCTTTTCAGGGCAAAAACACCCAATCATGTTGTACAAAATACAACATTGAAGCCACGGAGCCCTCCACACAGCCCTCCGAAGAGCCGGCCCCTCCCCCACACATAACGCAAAAAAAGCCACCAGGACAACAAACATCCTGATGGCTCTCCTATCAATCCCAGTACCCGTCATGCGCAGCGACGGCCGCCCCCACAACCTCAGGAACAGGACCGATCACCTGGATCGGCTTGTTCCCTCTGGCAAAAACCTCCCGACACGGCAGCATCAACGTCGGATTCTGCTCATTATCTCCTGTCAGCCCTGCAAGCATGGCTTCCGACATGCCGAAGATCACGCGTCCCACGTTGCCCCAATAAATCGCTCCCGCGCACATCGCGCAGGGCTCCGTTGAGGTGTACAGCGTGCATGCCCACAACTCTTCCTTGCTGTATCGCTTGGAGGCTGCCTCCATGAGCATCGTTTCCGCGTGCCCCGTGCAATTCGATTCAGTAATCTCAACATTGCCATGCTCTAGCAGAATCTCGCCATCTGGCCCCACAAGCAACGAACCGAACGGCGTATTGCCAGCTTCTCTGGCCTGCAAAGAAAGCTCTACACATCTTTTTAAATATGGAATATGAACCTCAAATTCACTCATGATTTGTCCTCCTAATTTTTCTCCTGTTTTCCTAGTCGTCTCCCATAAACTAAAATCTCTGCTCCCGTATATAAGGCACACCAAGCGCCTCAGGCGCACCAGATGGCTTATTTTTATTCCGCCATCCGAGGAACATCAGCACCAGAATGGTGACGACGTATGGAATCATTTTCAGAAAATAAGAAGGAATATGGCTGCCGATTAGCTGCACACGGAACCCCAGACTATCCAACACGCCGAAGAAATACGCGCATACGAGGGCACGAATCGGATTCCACCTCGCAAAAATAATGAGCGCCACCGCAATCCAACCACGCCCGGAGGTCATCCCCTCGTTCCATGTCGGTGTATAAACAAGCAGCAAATCTGCCCCACCAATCCCGATCAGCATCGAACCCACGACAATGCAGCCGTAACGAATCGCGATCACAGGAGTCCCCATGACATCCGCCGTAGCCGGATTATCCCCGACTGCACGAAGATGAAGCCCTCATGATGTGCGATGGATGAACAAGTGCATAGCCAGTACGAGTACAAAACTTAACCATGTAAACAAATCCATATGGGCAAAAATTTGGCCAATCACCGGTACCGGCTCCAACCAAGGCATATCAAGCTTTGGCACCGCACCTACAAGTGGCTGACCACTCACAGGCTTACCTAAATATGCGCTTAGCCCCGCGCCGAATATCGTCATCGCCAAACCGCAGACAACTTGATTCGCATGCAGTGTTACGCACAAGAAACCATGAAGTACTCCGAGTACCCCACTTACCGCGAGCACACATAGAATAGCGAGTACTAAACTTCCTGTATGTATGAAAACGAGGCACGAAGTCACCGCACCCATTAACATCAAGCCCTCAGCGCCAAGCTGCATGATGCCGGATCTTTCGATCAAGATGCCGCCCAAAACGGCCAAAAGCAACGGTGTACCCGAAGAGATCGCCGAAACAATGATTTGTGTGATCGCATCCATCCCTTACACCCCCTTATTTAACCGTTCATTAACACCATTAACTAAAATTACTTTTCCCCCACTCCCCAACATTTCTCGCACCGATCCATCTCATCCCCAGTGCCCTCAACTATTGCGTCGAATACGGAATTTCCCCGCCATCCCTCCAGCAATGAGAAAGAACAGAATCGCTCCTTGAATCATCGAGGAAATAGAAGACGGAAGCCCGATCGTTTGCACACTATACCCGCCAACAATGAGCCCACCGAAGAGCACCGAAGCAACCACGAGCCCAATCGGATTCAGTTTCGCCAGCCAAGCCACAATAATAGCCGTGTACCCATACCCGGGAGAGATCCCATACATGAGACGGTGCGCTACGCCAGAGACTTCCCCCATGCCAGCAAGCCCCGCCAATCCGCCACTAATCACCATTACCAGCAGCACGTGTCTAGAAATACGAATGCCAGCATTTTTTGCCGCCTCACTATTGGCACCGATCAACCGCAGCTCATAGCCCCACCGCGTATACCGGACAACGAAGGCATAAATCAGCACAGCGACGATGGCAAAAATCAGCCCCACATGCAGCCGCGTCGTACCAAAGGTAGGTAAGGACTGCGCAGCAGTAAACATAGGAGATCCTGGGAAGTTAAAGCCTTTGGGATCTTTCCACGGTCCGAAAACCACATAGTTCAGCGCCAGCAACGCCACATAGTTTAACATCAACGAGGTAATGAGTTCGTTTACCTGAAAATAGTTCCGTGGTATCGCCGTCAGCAATCCCCAGAAGCCGCCAGCCACGATACCCGCAACCATCATAGCTGGAATCGAGAGGTACATCGGCAGATGTGGGAAATACACCGTAATCGCCGTCGCCGCCATCGCCCCTGCCACAAACTGGCCTTCCGCCCCGATGTTCCACACGGAGATGCGGTAGGCAATCGACACACCCAGCCCGCAAAGGAGCAAAGGTATCGCCTTCACCAACGTTTCCGTCAATCCAAAGGTGGAGCCGAAGGCCCCCTTCACCATTTTGCTGTAGACCATGAAGGGGTTCATCCCATTCAACGCTATAAAAATCCCACAAGCCACCAACGCCAAAGCGATGGCGATAATCGTTACCCACCAAGGACTGTTCGCCCCTGCGGGATCGATTTCCAAACGATATGGTAACCGAAACCCAGCTCCGCGTTTACTCGCTTTATTTTCGATCGGAATGCTGCCTGCTGTTCGTTGTTCGCTCATCCTGCATCCTCCTCCGACCCCGCCATCAGCATACCGATGTGCTCGCGGCTCGCCGCTTCCCTCGGCATATTCCCGACGATGCGCCCATCGTACATCACCAGAATACGGTCAGCTAGCCCCAGCACCTCATCCAAATCCTCCGAAATCAGCAAAACAGAGCGACCCTTGCTTCGCAAATCCTCCAGCAATTGATACACACCCTCCGACGCACCTACATCGAGTCCCTGTGTCGGATGCACCGCAATCATAAGCTTAGGACCCTGATCAATCTCCCTGGCAAAAAGCAGCTTCTGCTGATTCCCACCTGACATGAATTGAACAGGCGAATCGATTCCCGACGTTTTCACATCGAACATCTCGACTAACCGCTGAGACCAATTCCGATTGCTCCCTGTTCGCAGCAAACCAAATCGCGACCGTTCCGAGGAACGGTATGTTTTGAACAACAAATTATCCACCGAGTCCAAGCTCCCCGCAAGGCCGCTGCGCATCCTATTCTCCGGGACGTGCCCGATTCCAAGCTCAATCGCTCCCCGAACCGAACCATTCCGCATCATCTTTCCGTCAAAATGGACTTCCCCCTGCTTCCACATACGAAGCCCGGTCAGCACTTCCGCAAGCTCCTTCTGCCCGTTCCCCGAAACGCCTGCAACACCGACAATCTCCCCTTTATTTATCTCAAAATGAAGCCCATCCAGCGCCTTGCGTCCATGGTCCGCATAGACATCAAGCCCTTTGACCGTGAGCATCGGCTTGCCGGTCACTTTTGCTTTCAACTGAGCCCGGCTCGCTAAGCTCATCTCGCCCACCATCAACTGAGCAAGCTCACGCTCGCTCGTTTCCGATTTCGCCATCGTCGCAATCATCTTGCCCTTGCGCATGACCGAGATATGATCCGCCGCGAACATCACCTCTTTGAGCTTATGCGTCGTCATAATGACCGTTTTGCCTTCCTTCTTCATCCGGTTCAGCGTCTCAAAAAGCTGATCAACCTCTCCCGGTGTCAACACCGACGTTGGCTCATCTAGAATAATGAAGTCCGCTCCTCGATAGAGCGTCTTTACAATTTCCACTCGCTGCTGCTCGCCAACAGATAGCTGCCAGATGGGCCGATCTACGGGAAACAGCAGCCCAAAATGCTTCGAAATCGCCTCAATTTCCTCCGATTTCTTCGACAACCAGCCAGGGCCGCGCCAGAAAGAGCCAGCTTCCCCAAGCACAATATTCTCAGCAGCCGTCAGGGTCTGCACGAGGCGGAAGTTCTGAAACACCATGCCGATCCCCAGCTTCATCGCATCCTTCGGTGAGCGAATTCGCACCTGCTCGCCATGTATGTAAATCTCCCCACTCGTCGGCCGATATACGCCGGACAGCATGCACATCATCGTGCTCTTGCCCGCACCATTTTCGCCAAGCAGCGCATGAATCTCCCCAGACCTCGCTCTGAAATCCACCTCATCATTCGCCAGCACGGAACCGAACTGCTTGACGATTTGGACCATCTCGACAGCATCCTTCTCTTGTGTACGCACAGGTCCCCGACCTCCTTATTCCGTTAGACAAACCCTGATATGAGAAAACCTCAATCAAGGCCATTCATATATGAGCGACCGCGTTTATAAGTGGAGAGACTTTGGTCTCCGACCAAAGATCCCTATATATGGTAGGTTTTATCGCCAATTAGAAAGATATTTTCGGGAACCGAAAACATCTTTCTAATGTGGAGACAAAACAGCATCACCCAATAGGGATTTGCTGTTTCCAGATTCCGAGATCATCGATCAGTTTACGTCTATCCCTTCTCACATCACTATACGGTCCGCCTATCTTGGGCGTCAATAAACGTGACATCAAGTTTGGTGTCGTAACGAAAAGAGGCGCAAGCTTTGTGCTTAGCGCCAAAAATGTGTGAGATTAGATTACGTGGACAGAAAAATCCCCCCATATACGAACCCCGCAAGAATCACAAAAGCAGGGTGTACCTTACGCATTTGGATTAAATAAAAGGCCACCGCGGCGATTCCGATAAACTGTAGATACCCAATCGCTTTCGTAGACTCCACCCAGCTGCTCCAGGTGACCAGCACCATCATAATCGCAATAACGGGCTGCACCAGCAGCGTCATTCCTTTAATTACAGGGGATTGCTTGTATTTCTGCAACATATTCAGCAAAATAATCAGTGCTATTATGGACGGAACTACCGTTGCCGCCACCGCAATCAGCACGCCGATCCAACCGCCGATTTGATAGCCTACGTATGCGGCGATTTTCGTCGCAATCGGTCCTGGCAGCGCGTTCCCCAGCGCCAACATGTTGGAGAACTCACTGCTGTTCATCCAATTGTGATTCGTCACGATCTCTTGGAACATCAGCGGGATCGACGAAGGACCGCCGCCATAGCCAAATACATTGGCAAGAAAGAAACTAACGAGTAAATGCCACCAATCCATCATACGCCATCACCCTTGCCAAGCGTCTTCTTACTCTTCATCCACTTGTCCTTTAGCTTGTGATGGAAGGCCCCATATAGGAGGAACATGAATATCACGATAGCGGGGTGCACCGATAAAGGTTGTAGCAGCAAGAAGGCTATGATGAAAAAGGTAACCCCCGCCGGCCAGCCTAACCCTTTGATCGCCTTCTCACCAAACTCATACGCCATCACACCTAGCATGACCGCGACAATCGGCACTACAGCAGCAATCATCCCCTTAATCACATGCGACGTACTGAAAAAAGTAATAAATGAGTACAACCCCACCATCGCGACGCATGTAGGCAGAATATGTGCCAATAGTCCAATTACCGCCCCCCAGCCCCCTTTGAGCCGATACCCCAAATAACCTGCCAACTTCGTCGCAATCGGTCCCGGCAGCGTATTCGCAATCGCGAGCACCTCCATGAACTCCTCATCCTTCATCCATTTAAAACGCGTCACCGCTTCATACCGAATTAATGGCACAATCGACGGCCCGCCGCCATATCCCAAAATCCCTGTCCGAAACATCGCTGTACCTATCTGAACATAGGCGTTCTCCACTATGTATCACTCCCCTAAAAGTCAACTAAGCTTTATTGTATTATAAAATGAAGCCATTATTAGGATTCTTCATATATTTTTGTGAAAATGACAAAAATTCTTTGAATTCTTGGGGCTTGGCTTGAAGTCATTAACTACTCCACACCATTCACCCTCGACCATGCTCGCTCCTCCGTCGAACAAATGGATTTTGTACAGTTAATTTCGCTACAATTGCCAATATTATTAAACTAGATGGATTTTATGTAGTTAATTTTGGCTAGACTGGCTGAGATGGCGAGTTTGCCTGATATTAGCTGTAGCTCTTCCATCTAATCCAATTATTTCGAGCAAATTGCTGAAAATAACTGTAGGTTATACAGTTAGCACTTTCTTCAGGTGAATACTTCGGGGATGCAGGCGCAGGCATCCATGTATGTAAAAAAGAGCCTTACCTGGATTTCTCCAAGTAAGGCTCTCTCAATTGCTTGGCAACGTTCTACTCTCCCAGAACCCTGCGGTTCAAGTACCATCGACGCTGGAGGGCTTAACGGTCGTGTTCGAGATGGGAACGCGTGGGTCCC